>NZ_JBHXAG010000002.1:0-518923 GCF_042726555.1 Streptomyces sp. NPDC060232
GGGGACGGGGAGGGGTGTCCCCGCAGGACGAGCGCGCAACCACCGAGCACAACCGAGAAGGCTAGTCACGCGCGAGCCGAGGAGACACCCCTGCCCGGCACCGCGACCGGCCCGCACCACTCCAGCCCCGCCGGCGTTTGAGGCGCGGGGCCTGGGGCGGAGCCCCAGCACACCGGCCCGGGGGCCGCCCCCGGACTGCCACCCGCCGCGGGAGCGGAAGGGCACACCGGCCCGCAGCCCGGACGGGTTGACCACTTTCCGCCGTTAGCCGGGACCGGCGAAAGGGCAGGGATGGACCGTCCGCCGGGGCGCCCCCGGCGGTGGGGTGGGGAGGAGTGCGGCGATGTGGCGTGCGATCACGAGCGGCTCCCCGCTGCCCGCGCCCGCCGCGCCCGCCGCCCCCGGGCCGGACACCGACCGCCGACAGGGAGCCGTGCCGCACCCCGCCCAAGGACCGGGCCCGGCCCAGCCGGCGCCCGCCGCCCGGCGTCCCGGCGGCGGCCCGCGGTCCGGTCCCGCCGCGCACGCGAGCCGGCACGCCCGCAACGCCCCCTGGCCGTACACCCGCCTCGATGTCGCCGCCGCGCGGGCCGCAGGCTATCCGCCGCATCCCATCCGGCAGTTCGTGCTCAAGACCCGCAGTCGCTGCAACCTCGCCTGCACCTACTGCTACGTCTACGAGATGGCCGACCAGGGCTGGCGCGACCAGCCCGTCGCCATGGCCCCCGCCACCGCCGCCCGCGCCGCCCAGCGGATCGCCGAGCACGCCGCCGCCCACGACCTGCCCCGGGTCGACCTGGTCCTGCACGGCGGCGAACCCCTCCTCACCGCCCCCGCCGCACTGGCCGCGCCCGTCGAAGCCGTACGGGCCGCCCTCGCCGCCACCGCCCCCCGCACCCGGATCACCGCCACCGTCCAGACCAACGGCACCCTGATCACCCGCGGCCGTCTCGCGGCCCTGGCCGCCGCCGGGATCCGTGTCGGCGTCAGCCTCGACGGAGGGCTGCCCACGCACAACACCCGCCGCGTGGACCACGCCGGACGCCCCGGCTTCGGCGCCGCCGCCCGCGGCCTGCGCCTGCTGGCCCGACATCCGCAGAGCTACGCCGGGGTGCTCTGCGTCGTCGACCTCGACCACGACCCGGTCGAGACGTACGAGTCCCTGCTCGCCTTCGCCCCGCCCGGCATCGGGCTGCTCCTGCCGCTCGCGAACTGGAGCGCCCCGCCCCCCGGCCACCACGCAGGCCGGACCCCGTACGCCGACTGGCTCCTCGCCGTCTTCGAGCGCTGGTGGCACGACGCGGAACGCCGCACCCGCATCCGGCTCTTCGAGGAGATCATCGCCCTGCTGCTCGGCCTGCCCGCCACCACCGAGACCCTCGGGCTCGCGCCCGCCGCCACCGCCGTCATCGAGACCGACGGCTCCATCGAACAGGCCGATTCGCTGAAATCCGCGTACGAGGGGGCCGCCGCCACCGGCATGGCCCTCGACACCCACAGCTTCGACCAGCTCCTCGAACACCCCGGCTTCGCCGCCCGCCAGCTCGGACGCGACGCGCTCGCCGCCGGATGCCGCGCCTGCGAACTGGTCGAGGTGTGCGGAGGCGGGCACTACCCGCACCGCTACCGCGCCGGCGAGGGCTTCCGGCAGCCGTCCGTCTACTGCGCCGACCTCCAGGTCCTCATCCGGCACATCGCCACCGCCGTGCAGCACGCCGCCACCACCGCCGGCCGCGGCCACGCCACCGCCGCCCACCCTCCGGCAGCCGCCTCATGACCGCCGCCCTCGCCGCCTTCGCCGTGTCGTCCCACACCCTGCGCGCCCTCGCCTCCACCGAGCCCTCCCCGGACGGCACCCGCCTGGTCCGCGACGTACGCCGCTCCAAGCGCCTGGTCCTGCTCCGCGCCGTCCTCGACGCCGCCCCCTGCGGCCGGTCCGGCCGGACCGCCGACCACTGGGCCCTGCTGGAGGAGGCCGAACGCCACGACCCGGCCGCCGTACGCGACGTACTGCACTACCCGGCCACCGGAGTATGGGCCGAGGAGACCCTGCGCCGGCTGCACGCCGCCTACGGCCCGCCGCCGGACCTCGCCCACCTCGGCGCCCTCGCCGCAGCCGCCGCCCTGCGCGCGGGGATCGCCTTCACCCACACCCTGCGGCCCGTACACGGCCGCCTCGTCCTGCCCACCCTCGGCCTGCTGCGCCCGGACCGCCCCGGCCCGCTCGTCCTCACCGAACGCTCCTGGGACCCCGAGGACCCCGCCACACTGCCCCTGCACGCACTGCCCGGAGGCCGTACCGCCCTCGACGACCTCGACCCCTACCGGGCCCCCGGCCCCGCGCAGCCCGCCCCCCTGCGCCCGGCCCGCCGCCTCACCCCCAAGGGCCACAAACGCTGGGACACCCAGTGGTCCGGCGCCCTCACCCTGCTCCAGCGCTACGACACCGTCCGCGCGGAGGAGACCGTACAGCTGCTGCGCTCCCTCGTACCGCTCGCCGGCGGCTCCCGCTCCAGCGGCGCCACCCTCCCCGCGGCCGCAGGCTCCGTACTGGCCCGCGCGCAGGCCCCGCCCGCGCTCGCCGCGACCCTCGTCCACGAGGTCCAGCACGGCAAACTCACCGCCCTCGCCGACGTCCTGACCCTGCACACCGCCGACGCGACACCCCGCCACTGGGCCCCCTGGCGCAGCGACCCCCGCCCGCTGGAGGGACTCCTGCACGGCGCCTACGCCCACCTGGCCCTCGCCGGATACTGGCAGCGCGCAGCCCTGTACGGCGCCCGCGGCGCATGGGCCCAGCACGCACGGATCCGGGCCCAGGTCGCCGCCGTCCTGCCCGTCCTGCGCGCGCAGGAGCAACTGACCACAGCGGGACGTGAGTTCACCGACGCGATGGCCGCCGCCGAACGGGCCATGGACGACCTCCCGCCCCCCGGCGACCAGCACGCCGCGGCCCGCCGGGCCGTCGACCGCGAACGCCGCGCCTGGTGCGAGGCGCACCCCGAACTCGCCCCGTTCGCACAGGTCTGACGGACCGTCCGCTGCGGTACCTTTTCAGTCCCGTCCACTGCCCGCAGCCCAGGGAGACGGCCGCATGACCACCGGTAGCCGGCAGGACCGCGAACGCGAATCGGCGCACCAGCCCCCACAACCTCCCCAGCCCCAGTCCCCGTCCCAGCAGCCGCAGCGCTTCGTCATCAGCTTCGCCGGCTTCAACCGCCCCTGGGCCGTGTGGATCGCCCACCGCCTGGAAGAACACGGCCACCGCGTCACCCTCCAGCGCTGGGACCCGCAGAACAGCCCCGGCCTCACCCAGGCCCTCGACGACCTCGCCCGCTCCGGCAGCCGCGTCCTCCTGGTCCTCAGCGAACGCTACTTCTCCGCAGGCACCCACACCGACCAGGAGTGGAACACCGCCCTGCGCGCCGTCACCGACGACCACCCCGACCGGTTCGCCGCCGTCTGCCTCACCGACGCCCCCCTGCCCAGCGCCGTCGCCGTCCTGGAGAAGACCGACCTGTGGGGCCTGGACGCGTACGAGGCCGAATACCGCGTGCTGCGCCGCCTGGAGCTCCCCACCGACCGCATCGGCACCGAAACCGGCCGCCGCGGCCCCCGCTTCCCCAACGACCCGCCCGAGATCTGGGGCCGCGTCCCGCGCCGCAACCCCCGCTTCACCGGCCGCAACGACGTCATCGGCACCCTGCGCCAGGCCCTCGCCGAAGCCCCGTCCGGTGCGTCCACCGTCACCCTGCTCGGCCTGTCCGGCGTCGGCAAGACACAGGTCGCCACCGAGTACGCCTACCGCTTCGCCTCCGAGTACGACATCGTCTGGTGGGTCCCCGCAGAGGACCGGCCCACCCTGCGCGAGCGCCTCGCCGACCTGGCCCCCGCACTCGGCCTCCCGCGCGGCGCCGGCAGCTACGGCGAGCAGATCCGGGCCGTCCTCGAAGCGCTGCGCCGGGGAGCCCCCTACGGCCGCTGGCTGATGGTCTTCGACGGCTGCGACAACCCCGACGACCTGATCGACCTGCTGCCCTCCGGCGGCGCCGGCGACGTCATCATCACCTCCCGCAACCGCGAATGGGCCGCCCGGCACACCAGCCTCGTCGAGGTACCCCTCTACGCCCGCCCCGAGTCGGTCACCTTCATCCGCCGCCGCGCCCTGCGCCTCACCGCCGACGAGGCCGACCAGCTCGCCGAGGCCCTGGAGGACTACCCCCTCGCCCTCGACCAGACCGCCGGCTGGCTCGCCGACTCACCGCTGCCCGTCGGCGACTACCTCGCCCTGCTCCAGCGCCGCATGGACTCCCGCGAGGCCGTCACCCTCTCCGAGGACTACCCGCTGCCCTTCCCCACGGCCCTCGCCATACTCCTCAACAACGTCCGGGAGAACTTCCCCGACGCCGTCGCCCTCCTGCGGCTCTTCGTCTTCTTCGCCCCCGGCCCCGTCCCGCTGCGCCTGCTGCGCGAGTTCCCCGCCGACGACGTGCCCGAACAGCTCGCCGGACTCATCAACGACCAGATCCGCTGGAACGCCGCCCTCAACAAGCTCGTCCAGTTCTCCGTCGTACGGCTGGAGTACTCCGACCTCCCCGTGGAGGAGGGCGGCGGCGGGCTGGAGACCGTACAGCTGCACCGTATGGTCCACGGCATCGTCCGCGAGAACCTCTCCGAGGACGAGGCCGAACCCCTCGCCCGGGCCGTCCGCCAGGTCCTCGCCGCCGCCGACCCCGGCCGGCCCTCCGACTCCCGGCTCTGGCCCCGCTACGCCGAACTCGTCCCCCACCTCACCCCCTCCGGGGTGATCACCAGCAGCAACCCGCGCATCCAGAACTTCCTGCTGCACTGCCTGCGCTACCTGATCCTCGCCGGGGAGTACCGCACCTGCCTGCGCCTGTGCGAGGAGACCGACCAGATCTGGCGGGCCCGGCTCGGCGAGGACCACCCCAAGGTCCGCGAGCTCAGCTACCAGTACGCCAACTCCCTGCGCAACCTCGGCCTGTTCCGCCGCGCCGAGATCCTCACCAGGACCGTCGCCGACCGGCTCACCGGCGAACGCGGCGACCAGGACCTGGAGAGCCTGCGCGCCACCAGTGCCTACGGCGGCGTCCTGCTGTGCATCGCCAAGTTCGAACCGGCCCGCGAGATCTTCGAGCACTGCCTGGCGACCTACCGCGAGCTGCTCGGCGAGGACGACTCCATCACCCTCGACGCCCAGAACAACCTCGCCGCCACCTACCGGCTGCTCGGCCGCTACCAGGACGCCTACGACCTGGACCTCGACACCCTGCGGCGCCGCGAACGCGTCCTGATGCCCCTGCACATCTCCACCCTCGCCTCCGGCATCGCCTGCGCCATGGGACTGCGCCTCATGGGCCGCTACCGCGAGGCCCAGACCCGGCAGGAGCAGGGCGTCAAGCTCAACACCCAGGTGCTCGGCCTCGGCCACCCCCAGACCCTGCGCGCCGAGCACAACCTCGGCCTGTGCCTGCGCCGCTCCGGCGACATCCCCGGCGCCGGCCTGCGGCTGCGGACGGTCTGGGAGCGGGCGACGCGGGTCTTCGGCGTGGATTACCCCTGGACGCTGATGGTCGCCTCCGACTACGCCACGTATCTGCGGGAGTACGGGGACATCGGCGAAGCCCGCCGCATCTCCGAGGACGTCGTCCGTGGCTACCAGTCGCAGCTCGGCCTCGCCCACCCGTACAGCATCGGCACCGTCGGCAACCTCGGCCTGGTCCTGCGCGCCCAGGGCGAACGCGCCGAGGGCCTCTCCCTCGCGGAACAGGCCCTCGTCGGCATGCGGGGCGCCCTCGGCGGCCGACACCCCTGGACGCTGGGCTGCGCCCTCAACGCCACCGGCCACCGCAACATCACCGGGCGGCTGGAGGACGCCCTGGACCTGAGCCGCGAGACCCTGCGCACGGCCGAGCACGTCCTGGGCCCCGACCACCCGATGACGCTGAGCGCCCAGATCGCCCTGGCGGCGGACCTGCGGTCCGTACGGGAGGACACGGAGGCCGGCAAACACGAGGACGCGGGCATCAAGGGCCTGACCCGCACCCTGGGCGCCCAACACGTCCACACGGTCTCGGCAAAGCAACGGGCCCGCCCGTACTGGGACTTCGAACCCCAGCCGTAGGGGGGGTACGGGAGCTTCAGCGGGGCGGGGCCTTCACCCCCGCGGCCCCCGCACTCCCGGGCGGTGGCTGCCCACCCGCCCCCCTGCGTCGGGGTGGTGGTGCGGGGGCGGGGTTTCGGCGGGGCGGGAGTCAGTGAGGTGCTGGGGGTTTCCCGGCAGCCCCATCGTCTCTCCGTGTCGTGCCGGTCCCTCAAGGGCGCTCGTTCCTCGCGTCGCTGCGCGATGGCCTCCGGCCACCCTTGACCGCCCGTCCCGCCCCGGAAATACGAGGACAGCCGGGAAGCCCCCAAAGGAACGGGCCGGACCTTCTTTTCAGGGACGGGCACATCAGCGATCAGCGGGGTGGTTGGGGGAGCGCGTCAGATCGCTACGCGCTTCTCGACCACGCGTCCGCAGCCCGCCTGGGGCTGGTCAGGTGCGTTGACCCGGGTGGAGTTCGGCTGACTCGATGTTGTCGACGGCGGTGGAGAACTCGCGGCCGGAGGGGCCCCGGA
Organism: Streptomyces sp. NPDC060232; assembly: GCF_042726555.1. Classification (NCBI taxonomy): domain Bacteria; kingdom Bacillati; phylum Actinomycetota; class Actinomycetes; order Kitasatosporales; family Streptomycetaceae; genus Streptomyces; species Streptomyces sp. NPDC060232. The sequence goes on from NZ_JBHXAG010000002.1 coordinate 6,640, forward strand.
TGTAGGCCAGTTCCACCCAGTGGGGGTGGACCGAGTTCGAGACGTCCTCGTTGATCACGGCCATGAGTTCGCCCTCGATGCCGGATGCGATATCGCGTACACGGCGGCGCAGCAGGTGATGAGGCAGGTATTCGTACCGGTCAGTCATCCGATGCTTCCTCGAAGGAAGATACGAATCGCTCCCATCCCATGCGGGCGCGTTCGAGGAGTGTCTGACTGAGCGCGGGCACCTGACTCGGGCCGGAGGCGGACGAGGCTGTTTGGAGATCGGGTGTCATGTCGGAGACTTCCGGGATCGGGGGCGTTTTGGTTTCCCTGCACACACAAAGGATTCAGTGACTTTCCGTGCAGGGGCGATATCCGAGCGGTAATCTCACCGTGAGATGTTTTTCCATCTCGCAGGCGGATGACGGGAACTGGTCGACCGTGGGCACATCGCTCTTGCCGACGTCCCTGCCGGAGTGGGCGTGGGAACGTGCAGACGTACGACAGGCCCTTCGTGCGCGCGACGTGGGTGCTGTCTTTCGATACGTGCAGCAATACAGCGGAGCCAGTCAGGCGCGTATCGCTGCGGCGGTGGGCATGACACAGGCCCGCGTGAACGAGATCATCAACCGGCGCCGTGAGGTGTCTCGCCTCGATGTGTACGAGCGGATCGCGGACGGTCTCAACATGCCCGATGACGCTCGGCACCTTCTCGGCTTGGCGGCCGGCCGTGAGAGGCGTTCCGGTGGAGCTGCCTTCGACCTCGCCGCGTTCCCCGAAGTGGTGCGGGTGTACTCCGCGCAAGCCTCTGCGCGGGAGGAGATCCAGCAGCAGGTCCAGGGAGCGGAGGAGTTGGACATTCTCGCCGTGCGTGGGTTGGGCTTGATCGGGCTGAATGATTCGATGTTGCGTGCCCATCTCGGGAGGGACGGCAGACTCCGGGTTCGGGTGCTGTTACTGGATCCCGAGGCGCCTGCGCTCGCCTTGCGTGCCGCCGAGATCGGCGAGTCGGCGGAGTCGCTCGCCAGCGGTGTGCGACTGGCTGAAGCCCGACTTCGTGAGCTGTCGGGGATCTGCGACGTCGAGGTGTACCGGTACGCCATGCTGCCGACGTGGCGGTTGATCCGGGCCGACTCCACCTTGTTCGTCGGGGCGTTCGACGCGGGTTGGGAGGGGCACGAGTCTGCCACCTACAAAGTGATGGAGACGCCGCACGGCCCGCTGTTCAGGGGCTTTCGGCGCATGTTCGAGGCAGTCGTCAGGGGTGCCCAGCGTACGGTTTGAGAGGGGACATGCTGATGATCGAAGCGGAGCTGAAGGCGTGCGTGCAGGCGCCGGAAGAGACGCTGCGCCGACTGGATGAGCGGGCCGTAGGCCGAGCCGAGGTGTATCAGGACACCTACTACGACACGGTGGACGGAGAGCTGGAAGGCCGGGACGAAGAGCTACGGGTCAGAACGGTGCACGCGGCTGACGAGACCCGGACGCTCCTCACGTACAAGGGCGCTCCGGTGGACGAAGATTCCGGGTCGAAGCCAGAGCATGAGACGCGTGTAGCGGACGCCTCGGCGGTGCATGCAATGCTGCGCGGCCTCGGGTACGTACCGACTGTGGCGTTGGAGAAGAGGTGCCGGAACTACTCCTTCGAGGCTCGGGGGCGCCAGATGCTCGCCACTCTCGTCCGCGTGCCCGAGCTCGACGGGACGTTCCTGGAGCTGGAGACCTTGGTCGAGGAGAGGGATGTATCAAGGGCCCTTGAAGATGTCCGCGAAGTTCTCGTCGAGCTCGGTATCGAGGCGGATGATCTGACGCGCCAGCAGTACACCGATGCCGTCAAGGCGCGCCGCGATGGAACTGCGGGTGTGTGACCTCGGCTGAGACGGGTGCGGGATATTCACGGCTGTCCTTCGTAGTTCCGGGGCGGGACGGGAGCGGTCGCCCGGACAGCCGGAAGGCCCGGCCCCCGAGGGGGCCGGGCCTTCCGTGTGCTGCTGGGGCGATCAGGCCTCGAAGACCTCGTTGATCAGCTGCTGCTGCTCCGCCTGGTGGCGCTTCGCGGAGCCCACCGCCGGGGACGAGCCGTGCGGGCGCGAGATGCGCCGCAGGCGCTCGCCCGCCGGGACCTCCGCGCCGACCGCCAGGTCGAGGTGGTCGATCAGGTTCAGCGCGATGAACGGCCACGCGCCCTGGTTCGCCGGCTCCTCCTGGGCCCAGAGGTACTTCGCCGCGTTCGGGAACTTGGCGATCTCGGCCTGGAGCTCCGCACCCGGGAGCGGGTACAGGCGCTCGATGCGGATGATCGCGGTGTCCGTGATGCCGCGCTTCTCGCGCTCGGCCTCCAGGTCGTAGTAGACCTTGCCGGCGCAGAAGACGACCTTGCGGACCGCGTTCGGGTCCACCGTGCTGTCGCCGATGACCGGACGGAACGAACCGGTCGTGAACTCCTCCGCCTTCGACGCCGCGGCCTTCAGGCGCAGCATCGACTTCGGCGTGAAGACGATGAGCGGCTTGTGGTGCGGGTTGTGGACCTGCCAGCGCAGCAGGTGGAAGTAGTTCGACGGCAGGGTCGGCATCGCGACCGTCATGTTGTCCTGCGCGCACATCTGGAGGAAGCGCTCCGGGCGGGCGGACGAGTGGTCCGGGCCCTGGCCCTCGTAGCCGTGCGGCAGCAGCAGCGTGACGCCGGAGGTCTGGCCCCACTTCTGCTCGGCCGAGGAGATGAACTCGTCGACGACGGTCTGCGCGCCGTTGACGAAGTCGCCGAACTGCGCCTCCCACAGCACCAGCGCGTCCGGACGGGCCAGCGAGTAGCCGTACTCGAAGCCCATGGCCGCGTACTCGGAGAGCAGCGAGTCGTAGACGTTGTAGCGGGCCTGGTCGTCGGACAGGTAGAGCAGCGGGGTGTAGTCCTCGCCGGTCTCCCGGTCGATGAGGACCGCGTGGCGCTGGCCGAAGGTGCCGCGGCGGGAGTCCTGGCCGGACAGCCGGACCGGGGTGCCCTCCATCAGCAGCGAACCGAAGGCCAGGGTCTCGCCCATGCCCCAGTCGATGGTGCCCTCGTCGATCATCGCCGCGCGGCGCTGCAGCTGCGGCAGCAGACGCGGGTGGACGGTGACGCCCTCGGGGATGGCGACCTGGGACTCGGCGATCCGCTTGACGACGTCCTGCGAGATCGCGGTGTTCACCGCGACCGGGAAGACGGCGGACGTGCCCGGGGCGGCCGGCGCCGCGACCGCGGGCTGCGTGGCGGCCTCGCGGACCTCCGCGAAGACCTTCTCCAGCTGGCCCTGGAAGTCCTGGAGCGCCTGCTCGGCCTCTTCCAGCGTGATGTCGCCGCGACCGATGAGGGACTCGGTGTACAGCTTGCGCACCGAGCGCTTCTTGTCGATCAGGTCGTACATCAGCGGCTGCGTGAAGGCCGGGTTGTCGGACTCGTTGTGGCCGCGGCGGCGGTAGCAGATGAGGTCGATGACCACGTCCTTGTTGAACGCCTGGCGGAACTCGAAGGCCAGACGCGCGACGCGGACCACGGCCTCGGGGTCGTCGCCGTTCACGTGGAAGATCGGAGCCTCGATCATGCGGGCCACGTCGGTGGCGTACATCGACGAACGCGAGGACTCCGGGGCGGCGGTGAAGCCGACCTGGTTGTTGATGACCACGTGCACGGTGCCGCCGGTGCGGTAGCCGCGCAGCTGCGACATGTTCAGCGTCTCGGCGACGACGCCCTGGCCGGCGAAGGCCGCGTCGCCGTGGAGCGCGAGCGGGAGGACCGTGAAGTCCGTGCCGCCCTTGTTGATGACGTCCTGCTTGGCGCGGGCGACACCCTCCAGGACCGGGTCGACGGCCTCCAGGTGGGAGGGGTTCGCGACGAGCGAGACCTTGATCTGCTCGCCGTCCAGGCCGGTGAAGGTGCCCTCGGCGCCCAGGTGGTACTTGACGTCGCCGGAGCCGTGCATGGACTTCGGGTCGAGGTTGCCCTCGAACTCGCGGAAGATCTGCGCGTACGACTTGCCGACGATGTTCGCCAGGACGTTCAGGCGGCCGCGGTGGGCCATGCCGATGACGACCTCTTCGAGGCGGGCCTCGGCGGCCGAGTCGATGACGGCGTCGAGCAGCGGGATGACGGACTCGCCGCCCTCCAGGGAGAAGCGCTTCTGGCCGACGTACTTCGTCTGCAGAAAGGTCTCGAAGGCCTCGGCGGCGTTCAGGCGGCGCAGGATGCGCAGCTGCTCCTCGCGCTCCGGCTTGGTGTGCGGGCGCTCGATGCGGTCCTGGATCCAGCGGCGCTGCTTGGGGTCCTGGATGTGCATGAACTCGACGCCGGTGGTGCGGCAGTACGAGTCGCGCAGCACGCCGAGGATGTCGCGCAGCTTCATCATCGACTTGCCGGAGAAGCCGCCGACGGCGAACTCGCGCTCCAGGTCCCACAGGGTGAGGCCGTGCTCGGTGATGTCGAGGTCGGGGTGCTTGCGCTGCTTGTACTCCAGCGGGTCGGTGTCGGCCATGACGTGGCCGCGGACCCGGTAGGAGTGGATCAGCTCGAAGACGCGGGCGGCCTTCGTGACGTCGTCGTCATGGCTGGCGTCGATGTCGCGGTTCCAGCGGACCGGCTCGTACGGGATGCGCAGCGACTCGAAGACGGAGTCGTAGAAGTCGTTCTCGCCGAGGAGCAGGTTCGCGACGATGCGCAGGAACTCGCCGGAGGCCGCGCCCTGGATGACCCGGTGGTCGTAGGTCGAGGTCAGGGTCATGACCTTGGAGATGCCCAGCTTGTTCAGGGTGTCCTGCGAGGTGCCCTGGAACTCGGCGGGGTAGTCCATGGAGCCGACGCCCATGATGACCGACTGTCCGGGCATCAGGCGGGGCACGGAGTGGACGGTGCCCAGGCCGCCGGGGTTGGTGAGGGAGCACGTCACACCGGTGAAGTCGTCCATCGTCAGCTTGCCGACGCGGGCGCGGCGGACGATGTCCTCGTAGGCCTGCCAGAAGTCGAAGAAGCTGAGGGTTTCGGCCTTCTTGATGCCGGCGACGACGAGCTGGCGGTCGCCGTTGGGCTTCACGAGGTCGATGGCGAGGCCGAAGTTCACGTGGTCGGGCTTGACCAGGGTCGGCTTGCCGTCCTTCTCCGCGAAGGAGTGGTTCATCGACGGCATGGCCTTGATGGCCTGCACCATCGCGTAGCCGATGAGGTGCGTGAAGGAGATCTTCCCGCCCCGGGCCCGCTTGAGGTGGTTGTTGATGACGATGCGGTTGTCGAACAGCAGCTTCACCGGGACGGCGCGGACGGACGTGGCCGTCGGGACGTCGAGGGAGGCGTTCATGTTCTTCGCGACGGCTGCCGCCGGGCCGCGGAGCGTCACCAGTTCGGGGCCCGCGGGGGCCTCGCTGGGGGGCGCGGCCTTCTGCGGGGCTACGGAGGCGGGGGCGGGCGCGGCCGGTGCGGCGGCCGGGGCCTGGGAGGTGACAGTCACAGCAGGGGCACCAGAGGGGATGGCAGGAGCAGGGGCAGGAGCTGACACAGGCGGAGGAGTCGGCGTCGCGGAGGGCGCGGGCGCGGCGTCCGCCGCCCCCGTGGCGGCGTCGGCGGCCTGCGGGGTCCTGGCGACGGCGGTGGCGGCCTGTGCGGAGGCGCCGTCCGTCGGCGTGGACTTCTCGGTACCGGCCGACGTCACCGGAGCGGCAACGCCCCCCGGCTTGTAGTCGGCGAAGAAGTCCCACCAGGCCCGGTCGACCGATTGCGGGTCCTGGAGGTACTGCTGATAGATCTCGTCGACGAGCCACTCATTCGCGCCGAAGCCTGAGGCAGGGTTCTTCCCGCCCTCTGCTGCGTCGGTCGTGGTGCTCGGGTTACTGGGGGACTGTGGCGACACGGCGGCAACCGCCCTCTTCCGCTTCACAAGGTATGGACAGCGGGAATAAAGGCTACGCCTCCTCGGCCGCTGCATGCAGGCCGGGCGGGACTTACGTCGCGTAGGTCACATCGAACGGCGGGTTTCGTGACGTGGAATGGCGGGAAACCAGCCTGGTTCGGGTAGGGGGCACCGAGGTTGCGGCCCCCTTGGCTTCGCACCCCTGACGGACCCCGGGTACGTGTGGCCGAGATCATGTCCTTTCCAGTCGAACCCTACGTCAACACGGCACCTGCGAGCTGCCCGGAAGCGTGACGAGGATGCGGCAGCCACGTGACGATTCGGCCACCCCGATCCGGCCGCCGTGCAGCTCCACGGCCCAGCGCGCGATGGCCAGGCCCAGTCCGGTGCCTCCGTCGCCGCCTCGGGCGCTGCCCCGGTTGAACCGCTCGAAGACCCGGTAGCGCTCGGCCTCCGGGATGCCCGGGCCCTCGTCGCGGACCTCCAGCACCAGGCCGCCGGGCGCCTCGCCGGCCCGCGCCCGGACCGTGACCCGGCCGTGCGGGGGACTGTGCTTGACCGCGTTGTCGATCAGATTGGCGACCACCTGGTGCAGGCGTTCGGCGTCGGCGTACGCGCACAGTTCCGGAGGGAACACGTCCAGGTGCAGGTGCACGTCGTTGCGGGTGTGCCCGCCGGAGCCGGAGAGCAGCCCCGGCCGGCCGGCGGCGGCCAGCCCCGACTCCTTCAGCACCCCGGACAGGTACGGCCACACCTCGAAGCGGCGGGCTTTCAGCGGCACCACGCCGTTGTCCACCCGGGACAGGTCCAGCAGGGTCTCCACGAGCCGGCCGAGGCGCTCGGTCTGCTTCAGCATGGTGCGCATGGTCTCGGGGTCGGCGGCCGAGACACCGTCGACGACGTTCTCCAGCACCGCCCGCAGTGCGGCGATCGGGGTGCGCAACTCGTGCGAGACGTTGGCGACGAGCTCCTTGCGGTGCTGGTCGACGGCCTCCAGGTCATCCGCCATGAGGTTGATCGTGGAGGCCAGGTCGCCCAGCTCGTCGCGGCGTCCGGCGCCCCGCACCCGGCGCGTGTAGTCGCCGCGCGATATCGCCCGCGCCACCGTGGTCATGTCGTCCAGCGGGGCCGTCAGGCTGTGCGCCACGAACTGCGTGATCAGCATCGAGGCGATCACCGAGAAGACGGTGATGAACCGCAGCTCGGTGTCGGTGCGCAGGGCCACCAGCAGCAGGCCGGTGGTGATGAAGACCGAGACCACCACGAGCGTGCCGAGCTTGGTCTTGATCGAGAACGGCGAGAAGGGCCGCAGCCCACCGGTGGGCCGCTGGCGCTGGCGCTGGCGCTGCCCCTGGGCCCGGTCGGTCACGGCTGGGCCGGGGTCTCCAGGGCGTACCCGACGCCGTGGACCGTCCGGATCCGCTCGGCGCCGATCTTGCGCCGCAGGGCCTTGATGTGGCTGTCGACCGTACGGGTCCCGGACGCGTCGGCCCAGTCCCAGACCTCCGCCAGCAGCTGCTCCCGGGAGAGCACCGCCCGCGGGGTCCCGGCCAGGCACACCAGCAGGTCGAACTCGGTCGGGGTCAGGTGGACGTCCTCGGTCTGCACCCGGACCCGGCGCTGCGCGTGGTCGATCTCCAGGTCGCCCAGGCGCAGGGTGGCGCCGCGCGGGGTGTGCGCGGCGATCGTGGCCCGCTCCACCCGCCGCAGCAGTACGTGGACCCGTGCGGCCAGCTCGCGCATGGAGAACGGCTTGGTCATGTAGTCGTCGGCGCCCACGCCCAGCCCGACCAGCATGTCCGTCTCGTCGTCGCGGGCGGTGAGCATCAGCACCGGGAGCGGGCGCTGTGCCTGGACCCGGCGGCAGACCTCCAGCCCGTCGAAGCCGGGCAGCATGACGTCGAGGACCAGCAGCTCGGGCAGCCAGCTCTCGGCCGCGGCGACGGCCGCGGGACCGTCGGCGGCCGTCTGTACCTGGAAGCCCTCGGCGCGCAGCCGGGCCGCGATGGCCTCAGCGATGGTGCGGTCGTCCTCGACGACGAGCACACGCCGCTGGGCGCCGGGGGTTGCCGCGGCGCCGGTGTGGGTGGTGTGTGTCTGTTCCATGTCCGCCCCTGAAGATCCCGCTGAATGGGGTGCAGCGTAGAGGAGGCTCCGGCCTGCGGCTACGTGGGGTTCGGACACGGCATATGCGTTGGACCTGAGTAAATGGAATGGGATGTACCGGGTGTCGGACCCCGTGCGGGGCCGGCGTCCGGCGGGTGCGGCGGTCAGCTGCCCCACCGGCTGTGACCTCGTCGGATCCCTCTTGGAGGGGACCTACAAGGGCGGTCCGCGGCCGTGCGGGAAGACCGGGCCCTGAGTGTCGTTCGGCACGTCGGGCCGCCCGTTCGGCGATCTCCGGGACGATGGCGGCCCGCCCCGGGCCGGTGCAGACCGGCGGGCGGACCGGGTCCGGAGCGTTGACGTGCCGGCCGGCCGGCCGCGCGGCTTCCCGGACCGGCTGCCGCAGGAGTTCAGCGCGCCGTGAACGGCGGCAGCGCGTCCGCCACCCGCTCCAGGGCCGGCGGCAGGGACCCCTGCTCGCCGGCGACCTCGTACCCGCCGTGCACGAAGGCGTAGAGGAAGCCGTCGTAGATCTTGGGACCGCCCGTCGCCATCCTGGGCAGACGGGCGAAGTCCGCCTCCCGCAGCGCGGTGCGCAGGGCCGCCAGCTCCTGCTCCGACAGCTTTCCGGTGCCCTCCGGCTGCGCCTTCCCGTCCAGCCGGGACCACGAGCCGTCGCCCTTCACGACGAGGGTGTGGGTCTCGCCGGCGAAGCCCCCGCTGCGGGTGGCCCGGACCAGGGTCTCACCGGGGGCGGGGACGGCGCTCGGGCTGGTGCTGGTGCTGGTGCTGGTGCCGGGGCTCGGGCTCGCGGCGGGGCCGGCGTCCGTACCCGTACCCGTACCCGTGGACGGTTCCGCGGAGCCCCTCGGCGGTGCGTCGTCACCGCCACCGGAACCGGACGGTCCGCACCCGGCCAGGACCACCGCGCTCAGAAGTACCGCCGCCACCGCCCGGAACGCGCGCACACCCACCTCCGCAGCCACTCGGGTCCACCCCCGAGTATGGAGTCCGCACCCCCGATCCGACAGCTCCACGACAGCTCCAGGAGGCCGCCATCCGCCGCATCGCGCCATGGCGCCCGCTCCCGCCGCTGCTCGCCGCGGTCCTCGGCCTCTGGGGCCTGGAACGGGGCGGCAGCATGTGGCGCGACGAATCGGTCACCTGGCAGGTGGCGCACCGGTCGCTCGGCGGGATACGGGACCTCCTCGGACAGGTCGACGCCGTGCACGGCCTCTACTACGTCCTCATGCACGGCGTGTTCCAGGCCTGGGACGGCGGCCTGTGGGCGCTGCGGCTGCCCTCCGTCGCCGCCACCGCCCTCGCCGCCGCGGGGGTGGCCGCCGTCGCGCACCGGCTGGCGGGGGAGCGGGCCGCGCTCCTCGCGGGCTGCGTGTACGCCGTGCTGCCACCCGTCCAGATGTACGCCCAGGAGGGCCGCTCGTACGCGATGGTCGCGGCTGCCGTGGTGTGGGCGACGTACCTGATGCTGTGCGAGCGGTGGGCGGCCTACACCGTGGTGCTGCTGATCGGCTGCTGGCTGCACGAGTTCGCCGCGCTCGCACTGCTCGCCCACGCCTTCACCGCCCGGCACTCCCGCGGCTGGCGGGCCGGCGCCGCGACCGTCGTCGTCCTGCTGCTGCCGCTCGCCGTGGTGAGCGTGCGTCAGGCGCACCAGCAGCTCGGCTGGCTGGGCCGGCCGAGCTGGCAGGACTGGGCCGCGTACGCGGTGGTCGGCGCCGCCTCCCTGATGCTCGCGCGGGGCGCCCCGAAGGACCTCGTACGGGTGGCGCTGCCCCTGGTGCTGCTGCCGCCCGGACTGCTGATGGCGATCTCGCTGCTCAACCCCTGGTACGTCGACCGGTACGTGCTCTACGCCCTGGCCGGGCCCGCCCTGCTGGCCGGCGCGCGGCTGGCCGACGCCCGCGGATGGCGCCCGTGGGCGGCGGCGGTCGCCCTCCTCGTGCCGTTCGGCCTGTGGTCGGCGTGGCTGCGTACCCCGGAGAGCCGCAAGGACGACGTGGTCGCGGTGGCCGCCGCGGTACGGGAGCGGGCCCGCCCGGGGGACGCGGTGGTGTTCATGCCCTCCCGCAGGCGCGAGTGGCTGCTGTCCTCGCCGGACCTCTACGACGGCCTGCGGGACACCGCCCTGTCCGCCTCCCCGGCCGCCTCCCACAGCCTCCAGGGCACCGAGCTGCCCCCGGAGCGGATCCGCGCGGCCCTGCTCGCGTCGCCCCGGGTGGTCGCCCTGCTGGACCCGGCGGGCCAGCCGCTGGACCCCTACCCGCGTGAGGCGGTCAAGCGGGAGGTGCTGGCGGGCTCGTTCGACCTCTGCTCGGTCACCGGGGTGCGGGGCGCCCGGGTCGCGCTCTACGCCCGTCCCGGCGGCTGCCCCGCCCCCTGACGCGGGAGGCTGCCCCGCCTCCTGGCGCGGGCGGGTGAACCGGCCCCGAGGCGGGGGCGGTTGCCGGCCGGCGCGGGCCGCGCCGGAGGATGGGGCGACCGCGTCGCACAGCCGGCGGGCCGCGCCGCCCCGGCGGAAGGGACGCGGCACGCCGATCCCAGGAGGTGCCGTATGCCCACGTCCGACCGCCCCGCGTCTGACCGCCCCGCGTCTGACCGCTCCGCGTCCGACCGCCCCGGGTCCCGCGAGCCCGAGCCCGGCCCCGGGGCCGACCCGGCGGCCGGGGGACCGGGGCCGCTGGTCGGGGCCGACTGGCTGGCCGCCCGGCTGGGTGCCCCCGGACTGGTCGTCTTCGACGCCTCCGTCGGCGCCCACCGCGCCGCGGGCCACCGCATCCCCGGCGCCCGCCCCTTCGACCTCGACGGAGCCCTCTGCGACCACGCGGCGCCCGCACCGCACACCATGCCCGGGCCCGCCGAGTTCACCGAGGCGCTGCGGTCCCTCGGCGTCGACGACACCGACACCGTCGTCGTCTACGACGGCGCCGGCGTCTACTCCAGCGCCCGCGCCTGGTGGATGCTGCGCGCCATGGGCTTCGACCGGGCCGCCGTCCTCGACGGGGGACTGCCCGCCTGGACGGGCGCCGGCCTGCCCGTCGAGGCCGCCGCCCCGGAGTACGGGGGCCCGCGCGGCACCTTCACCGCCCGGCCCCGTCCGGGGCTGCTCGTCGACGCCGAGGCCGTCGCCGCGGCCCTGTCCGACCCGGCCGCGGCCGTCCTCGACGCCCGTACCCGCGAACGCTTCGAGGGCACCGCCCCCGAGCCCCGTCCGGGCCTGCGCGGCGGCCACATGCCGGGCGCCGTCAGCCTGCCGTTCGGTGAACTCCAGCGCCCCGACGGCGTGATGCGCCCGGCCGGGGAACTCCGCGCCGCCTTCGAGGCGGCCGCGGGCGGGCGCGAACGCCTCCGCTTCAGCTGCGGCTCCGGGGTGACCGCCTGCGTGCTGGCCCTCGGCGCCGAACTCGCCGGCTACCGGGACCTGGCGGTGTACGACGGCTCCTGGAGCGAGTGGGGCCTGCCCTCCCCACAGCGCCCGGTCGCCACCGGGCCGGGAGCCGGCGCGGTCGCCGCCCCCGGGGCCGGTGCGGGCGCCGGCCTGGGGCCGGCCGAAGACGACCGACCGCACCTTCAGGAGTTCTGACGCCCCACCGGTGGGGGGCCGCAGTCGGAAGGAGGGCCCCTCGCAGTCGGTGTCGCCGGAGGCAGACCGCGGCCCAGGCGTCGGTGCGGTTCTTCGGCGAGTGACCGGGCCCGGGGTTCTCCTGGCCGGCACCGGGGATGTTGAAGCACTGGGCGTCCGCCCGGACGCTCAGGAGGCCGGAGGCCCCGTAGCCCGCGACGGTCACGTACGCGTAGCCGAACCGCCCCGAGGCGGCGGACGCGGAGGCCGGGACGGCGACGGGGAAACGACCCCGCTCGGCCCGAAGGCCGAAGGGGGCCCGCCGCCGGGGCCCTCCCCCGCCGGGTACGGGGGATAACCCCACACCGGATCCGGGTACCGGCACCATCGGCCGCGCGGGGCGGGCGCCGGAGGATCGGCGCATGACTTCCCACACCACGGCTGCCCGGGCCGCCCGGGTCGCCCGGGCCGCGGCCGTCGCCCTCGCGGCCGGCCTCGTCCTGGCCGGATGTTCCTTCGTCGACGGTCCGCGCGAGACGGCGCGCGCCGACACCACGGTCACCGAGGCCGTCACGGCCGTGGAGGTGACCGGCACCCGGGCCGGGTCGATCGAGATCACCCCGGGGGCCGGTCCCGGAGTCACGGTCCGCCGCACCGTCCGCTACCGCGGCGACACCGCCCCCACGCCCGGCCACCAGGTCGACGGGGGCGTTCTCACCTTCACCGCCGGCGGCTGCCCGAGCAGCTGCCGCATCGACTACCGGCTGGAGGTCCCGGCCTCCGCGAAGGTCACGCTGGAGAGCGACAGCGGCGACATCACCGTGAGGGGCGTGGCCGCGGCCGAGGTGGAGGCCGAGTCCGGCGACGTCCGGGCCGAGGGCATCGCCGGCCCGCTGAGGATCCGTACGACCTCGGGCGGGATCACCGCCACCGGCCTGGCCGGCCCGGACACCTCGGTGCGCTCCGACTCGGGCGACACGCGCCTGGACTTCGCGAAGGCCCCCGCCTCGGTGCTCGCCGAGACGACCTCCGGCGACGTCAGCCTGAAGGTGCCCGCGGCCCCCTACCGGCTCTCCGTCTCCACCACCTCCGGCGCCCGCGACGTCTCCCTCCCCGACGACGCCTCCGCCCCCTCCCGCCTCACAGCGAAAACCACCTCCGGCGACATCCGCGTCTCCCCCCTGACCGGCTGACCGGCTGACCGGCTGACCGGCTGACCGGCCCCCGGTCCGGGAGGCTGCCCGGGGCGTGTTCGCCCCCGGCGAACGGGGGTGGGGAACACCGGCAGGCGCAGATGCATTGAGTCCCCATAGCTCAACTTCACTGCCGGAGGGAAGATCATGGCTTCGACGTCCGTAACGCTCACCCTGCCCGTGCTGCCTCTCGACGACGAGGTCGTGCTGCCCGGAATGGTCGTTCCGCTGGACCTGTCCGACGCCGAGGTGCGCGGGGCCGTCGAGGCCGCCCAAGCCGCTGCGGGCACCGGGAAGCCCCGAGTGCTGCTCGTGCCGCGGATCGACGGCACGTACGCCGCGACCGGTGTGCTCGGAACCGTCGAGCAGGTCGGCCGGCTCTCCGGCGGCGACCCGGGCGCGCTCATCCGCGGCCTCGGGCGCGTCCGCATCGGCGCCGGCACCACCGGGCCAGGAGCGGCGCTCTGGGTGGAGGGCGAGACCGTGGACGAGACCGTCCCCGATCCGCTGCCGGGCGCTGTCGCCGAGCTCGTCAAGGAGTACAAGGCACTCGCCACCAGCTGGCTCAAGAAGCGCGGGGCCTGGCAGGTCGTGGACCGCGTCCAGCAGATTGAAGGGGTCTCCGCCCTCGCCGACAACTCCGGATACTCGCCGTTCCTGACGGTCGAGCAGAAGGTCGAACTCCTGGAGACGGCCGACCCGGTCGCCCGCCTCAAGCTCGCGATCAAGGCGCTCAGCGACCACCTCGCGGAACAGGACGTCGCCGAGTCCATCGCCAAGGACGTCCAGGACGGCGTCGACAAGCAGCAGCGCGAGTTCCTGCTGCGCCGCCAGCTGGAGGCCGTACGCAAGGAACTGCGCGAGCTGAACGGCGAGAAGGAGGGCGAGGAGTCCGACGACTACCGCGCCCGCGTCGAGGCCGCCGACCTCCCCGAGAAGGTCCGGGAGGCCGCCCTCAAGGAGGTCGACAAGCTGGAGCGGTCCAGCGACCAGAGCCCCGAGGGCTCCTGGATCCGCACCTGGCTCGACACCGTCCTCGAACTGCCCTGGAACGAGCGCACCGAGGACCGGTACGACATCCAGGGCGCCCGGGCGGTGCTGGACGCCGAGCACGCGGGCCTCAGCGACGTCAAGGACCGCATCACCGAGTACCTGGCCGTGCGCAAGCGCCGCAGCGAGCGCGGCATGGGCGTCGTCGGAGGCCGCCGCGGCGGCGCCGTCCTCGCGCTCGTGGGCCCGCCCGGCGTCGGAAAGACTTCGCTGGGCGAGAGCGTGGCCCACGCCATGGGGCGCACGTTCGTCCGGGTCGCCCTCGGCGGCGTCCGGGACGAGGCCGAGGTGCGCGGCCACCGCCGGACCTACGTCGGCGCCCTGCCGGGCCGCATCGTCCGGGCCATCAAGGAGGCCGGGTCGATGAACCCGGTGGTGCTCCTCGACGAGATCGACAAGGTCGGCTCCGACTTCCGCGGCGACCCCGCGGCCGCCCTCCTGGAGGTCCTCGACCCCGCCCAGAACCACACCTTCCGGGACCACTACCTGGAGGTCGAACTGGACCTGAGCGACGTCGTCTTCCTCGCCACCGCCAACGTCCTGGAGGCCATCCCGGAGGCTCTCGCCGACCGCATGGAGCTCGTCCGCCTCGACGGTTACACCGAGGACGAGAAGGTCGTCATCGCCCGCGACCACCTGCTGCCCCGCCAGCTGGAGCGCGCCGGGCTCGGCGCCGACGAGGTGGTCCTGGAGGAGGACGCCCTGCGCAAGCTGGCGGGGGAGTACACCCGCGAGGCGGGCGTCCGCACCCTGGAGCGGGCCCTCGCACGCCTGCTGCGCAAGGTCGCCGCCCAGCACGAGCTGGGCGAGCGCGAACTGCCCTTGCGCATCGGGGCCGACGGGCTGCGGGCCCTGATCGGACGCCCGCACCACGTGCCGGAGTCCGCCCAGGACCCGGCCGAGCGGCGCACCGCCGTCCCCGGCGTGGCCACCGGCCTCGCGGTGACCGGCGCGGGCGGCGACGTGCTGTTCGTGGAGGCCTCGCTGGCCGACCCGGAGACGGGCGCGGCCGGACTGACCCTCACCGGCCAGCTCGGCGACGTGATGAAGGAGTCGGCGCAGATCGCGCTGAGCTTCCTGCGCTCGCACGGCGCCGAACTGGAACTCCCGGTCGCCGACCTCAAGGACCGGGGGGTGCACATCCACTTCCCGGCCGGCGCGGTGCCCAAGGACGGCCCGAGCGCGGGCATCACCATGACCACCGCCCTCGCCTCCCTGCTGTCCGGGCGGCAGGTGCGCACCGACGTGGCCATGACCGGCGAGGTCTCGCTGACCGGGCGGGTCCTGCCGATCGGCGGGGTCAAGCAGAAGCTGCTCGCCGCCCACCGGGCGGGTCTGGCCACCGTCATCATCCCCAAGCGCAACGAGGCCGACCTGGACGACGTCCCGGCCGAGGTGCTGGAAGGGCTGGAGGTGCACCCGGTGACCGATGTGCGCCAGGTCCTGGAGCTCGCTCTGGAGGGGGCTCAGGTGCAGGTCCCGGCCGTCGCCTGACCCCTGGCCGAAGGGCATACGCCGCCCCCCGGACGGCCCGGGTCCCCGCTCCGGCGGGGCCCCGGGCCGCCCGCGCACCCGCTGCGAAATACTGGCCCCCACCCACCGGGACCCACCGGGGGCCACACATCGAAGCATCGAAGCATCGAAGAAGGAGCGGGACGTGCGCGGGAGTGAAGACCAGGAGTTCCTTGCCCTGGAGCGGGAGCTGTCCGTCTTCCTCCGGCGGGCCCGCGCCTCCTCCGGGGAGATGGCCCGCGCCCTCCACCCCGAGCTGGAGCCCGCCGCGTACGGGCTCCTCGTACGCCTGGAGGCCGCCGGCCGGCAGCGGGCCACCGACCTCGCCGCCTACTTCGGCGTAGGCAAGGCCACCATGAGCCGGCAGCTGCGGGCCCTGGAGGTCCTGGGCCTGGTGGCCCGCGAGCAGGACCCCGCCGACGGGCGCGCCTTCCTCGTCGGGCTCACCGAGGAGGGCCGTGAGCGGTTCCTGCGGGTACGGGGCGCACGGCGCGAGCAGTACATGCGCAAGCTCGCCGGATGGGACCGCGGCGAGGTCGCGGAACTGGCCCGGCTGCTGCACCAGTTGAACGCCGGCGCCGACTAGGTCTGTATCGAGTTGCCCCGTGGAGCAAGGAGCGGCGTTGGGTGCGTGCCCTCGGCGTGCGGGACGCATGTCCTCGTAGCGGAGCTACTGGGGCATGTGGCTCGTGCGCCGAGGTGCGTGCCGGGCGTCGCGACGCCGCGGGGCAACTCGATACAGGCCCTAGTGCCGGCGGCGCCTCAGAGTTCCGCGTAGACCGCCGTTGCGTCGTCGTGCCGCTTGTGCCGGGTCGCCGGGCGTGCCCGGTCGGACTCGGCGGCGCGGACCCGGCCGATCAGGCCCTCCGCGCCCTCCTTGCGCAGCACCGCCAGGCACTCGGCCCAGTCGCCCTCCCCGAACGTGTCCGTCCACCGGCTCGCCCCGTCCGTGAGCGCGGCCACCGCCCGCACCCGGCCGCGCGGGGTGCGCCCGGTGACCGCCCGGGCCGCCACCGACGGGTCCGCTGCCGCCGTGAAGAAGCCGCCCTCGGCGTTGCGCAGGGCGTCCGTCGCGGCCACCGAGCGCAGCACCTCCCTCGGCACCCGGTCCAGCCGGTCGTCGAGCACCGCCGTCACCTCGCCCGCGGGCGCCTGCAGGAGCAGTACGGAGTCCGAGAGCACGAGGTGCTCCACGTACGCCTCGTCCCAGCGGACGACGACGACCGTCGCCTGCGGGGTGCGTACGTGAGAAAGGTCACACGTGTCACGGTGGGCCGCAGCCGTGGCGCGGACGGCCTCGGCCAGGATCCGGTCCAGCGGCATGTCCCGTCGCGATCCGGACAGTTCGGTCAATCGGCCGCCGAGCCGGGCCGTGAACCACGGCACGCCGTGCACGCACCCGTCCCCGCCCGCGGGCGGGGTGACCCCGTCCAGCACCACCAGGACCCCGCCCCCCGAAGCGGGCGCCGACGCCGACACCCAGTCCTCATTGGGGCGTTCCTGGCTGCCGGGGGCCGTGGCGAGGTCGATGCGCATACGGACATTCTGCCCGGCGGCGGCCCGCGGACACGGGAAGGTACGGACCAGGGGAGGAGTGGTGGACGGCCCGCGTACGCACGGCGTCCGGCCCCGCCCGGCAAGGCCCCGGCACGGGACCGGCGATGTGGGCGGGGCATACTGCCAAAGGCCGCATCGATCTTTCAACCACCTGTCCACGGAGGCGCTCTGCGACCGGGCACCCGAGTTGGTCGCCAACTCATCCGTGATGTTCACTCGTTCGAGTGGCCGGGTGGGCGATGTGCGGCTCTCTCCCCAACACGCTGCAAAGGTCTGAGGCGGTACGAGGGGGCAGGGGGCGTTTACTTGTTGACCGGCCGTTACCTCGGCCACACGAGTAGACGAGCAACAGCACACGTACAGGATTGCGAGCACCGGTGCAGAAGAAGCGGTCTCGGAAGAACGGCACCGCCGCCGAAGGCCCGGCCCCCGCAGGACGCCGCGTCCGCGTGCGCAGCCGGCTGGTCGTCGGCGTCGCCGTCGCAGGACTCGCCGTCCTCGCGGCCGGCACCCCCGCCGTCGTCACCGCCGCGAGGGAGCTGAACGACTCCCAGCGGCTGGTCACCCTCGCCGAGCAGACCGGCCAGATCCTCACCCTCACGCACGTCCTCGCCGACGAGCGCGACGCCGTCGTCGAGTACGCCGCCAAGGGCCGCCCCGGCGCCGCCAAGGGCGGCCTCCAGGACCGCATCCTGCGCACCGACCGGCAGATCGCCGAGGCCGCGGGCGTGGTCGACGAACCCCTCGCCATGGCCCTCGCCCGCGTCGCGTCCGTGCGCGCCGAAGCCATCGACGGCAAGGGCACCGCCCTCGCCGCGCACCAGGCCTACACCGGCGTCATCACCGAACTCCTCACCCCGGGCGCCCGGCTCGCCGAGCTGACCCCGCCGCGCGCCGAGCCCGCCCTCGTCACCACCCGCCCGCTGGCACCCCTCGGCCAGGCCGTGGAACAGGCCTCCGCCACCCGCGGACTGCTGCTCGGGGCGCTGGCCGTCCCCCGCGGCGAACAGGCCCCGGGCTCGGCCTCGGTCGACGAACTCACCACCGTCGCCCAGCGCACACGCGTACGCGAGCAGGCCGCCCTCGACGACTTCGCGCGGGTCGCCCGGCCCGACGTACGCCAGACCCTCACCGCCACCGTCACCGGCCCCGAGGTCAAGGCGGCCGACGACTACCTCAAGCGGCTCACCGACCGGCCCACCCTGAGCATCCCCGACCGCAAGACCGACGGCGCCGCCGTCGGCGCCGCGCTCACCGCCCGCATCGACCGGATGCGCACCGTCGAGGCCACCCTCGCCGGCCAGCGCGCCTCCGCCCTCGCCTCCCTGCGCGACGACGACGTGACCCGGCTGGAGATCCTGGTCGCCCTGCTCGGCCTGCTGTTCCTCGGCGCGGTCGGCTTCTCCACCGCCGTCGCGCGCTCGCTCACCCGCCCGCTGTCGGTCCTGCGGCGCGGCGCGGAGCGGCTCGCCACGCCCGAGGGCTCGGTGGAGCCGGTGCGGTTCACCGGCCGCAACGACGAGTTCGCCGAGGTCGTCCGGCACCTGAACGCCGTACGGGACCAGACGGTCTCCCTGCACACCCGGATCGCCGGCCTCGACGCCGACCGGCGCCGCATCATCGGCCGCAACGAAGCGCTCGCCTCCGGCCGGGAGGCACTCGAAGAGGAGCTGACGGAGCTGCGCGCGGGGCTGGAAGAGCACCGCCGCATCATGTCGTCGACCTCCGTCTCACTGTCGCTGCGCACCCTGGGCCTGGTGGAACGCCAACTCGCCGTCATCGAGGAGCTGGAGTCCAAGGAGCAGGACCCCGACCGGCTCGCGAACCTCTTCAAGCTCGACCACCTGGCGACCGTGATGCGCCGCCACAACGAGAACCTGCTGGTCCTCGCCGGGCAGGAGCACGGCCACGGGCAGGGACTCCCGGTGGCGCTGGTCGACGTGATGCGGGCCGCCGTCAGCGAGATCGAGCGCTACGAGCGCGTCGACCTCGCGGCGCTGCCCTCGTACACGCAGGTCGCCGGACACGCCGCCGACGACATCTCCCACGTGCTGGCCGAACTGCTGGAGAACGCGACGACGTTCTCGCCGCCGGACGTCAAGGTGAAGGTGTCGGGCTGGACCCTGGACTCCGGCGACGTGGTGCTCTCCGTCGTCGACGAGGGCATCGGCGTCACCGACGAGCGCCTCGAAGCGCTCAACGCCCGGCTGTCCACGCCCGAGGCGTACGACGAGGAGCCCGAGGAGGAGCACGGCCTGGGCCTCGGCCTGTACGTGGCCGGGCGGCTCGCGGCACGGCACGGGGTCACCGCGGAGCTGCGCGGTGCCCGGCACGGGGGCACCGAGGCGCTGGTCGTCATCCCCGCGACGCTGCTGCCGGCCACCCCGCCGGCCTCACCCGTGCACACCCTGGCCGCACCGGGCGCGCCCTCGCTGCACCTGCCGGGCGTGATAGCGGAGGCGAACGAGAACACCCTTCCCGCCCGCCCGCGCGGCGCCCACGCCGCCCCCGAGGCCACGGCCCCGGCCGCCCCGAACCAGGAGCCTGCGGCGCCGGACCTCACCGATGCCGCCGAGCCGGTCCTCCCGGCCGAGCCGGTCCTCCCGGCCGAGCCGGTCACGCCGGTCACCCTGGCCGAGGCCCTGGCGGCCCCGACGGAGGCCGTCCTCCCGTCGCCGGACGAGGTGTCCACCGAGGCCCCGGCTGCGGACGCCCCCGTGGCCGAGCAGGTCTTCACTGCCGCCCCGGCCACCGACGCCCCGCGCGCGGACGAGGTCTTCACGGCCGCCCCGGCCACGGACGCGCCGCCTGCGGACCAGGTGTTCACCGCGGCCCCGCCCGCGGACGCGCCCCCGGCCGACGAGGTGTTCACCGCCGAGCCCCCCGCAGGGGAACAGCTCCTCGCACGCATCGTCCACGACACGGACCCGGCCGACTTCACCCTGCCGGATCCCGCCGAGGCCGACACGGCCGAGCCCCCCGCAGGGGACCCGGCCGAGCCCCCCGCAGGGGACCCGGCGAGGGACCACGCCCACACCCCCGCCGAGGCCGACTGGCTCCCCCGCCAGGGCAGCCACCCCGCCGACCCGTCCGAAGGCGGCGGCCCCGTCACCGACAAGGGCCTGCCGAAGCGCACCCCGCGCACCGTCGCCGCCCCGCGCACGGAGGACGTACGACCCCAGCCGCCGCGCCGGGTCGACGCCGAGGAACTGCGGCGCCGGCTCGGGGGCTTCTACCAGGGAGCCCAGGACGGCCGCCGCGTCGTCGCCGCCGAGCTCGCGCAGGACCGGGAGCCGGACCGGGAGCAGGGGCAGGGGCAGGGCAAAACCGACCAGGGGGACAGCGCACAGGAGGCACGCACATGACCGCGCCCAGTACGTACGGACTGAGCACCCAGGCCCGCAACCTGCAGTGGCTGCTGACCGACCTGGTCGAGGAGGTGCCCGGCGTCAACTCCGTCGCCGTCGTCTCCTCGGACGGGCTGCTGCTCCTGTCCTCCGACCCCGGAGCGGGCGGCGCGGGCGAACCGCAGGCGACGCCGCGGCCCAAGGGCCCCCGGGGGGCGTCCGCCGACCTCGCCACCATCGTCTCCGGCCTCGGCAGCCTCACCACGGGGGCGGCCGCCCTCATGGAGTTCGGCGCCGTCAAGCAGACCATGGTGGCGATGGAGCACGGCTCCGTCTTCGTCATGGCCATCAGCGACGGCTCACTGCTGGGCGTGCACGCCACGCCCGACTGCGACATGAGCGTCGTCGCCTACCACATGGCCCTGTTCGTCGGCCGCGCCGGCCACGTCCTGACCCCCGAAGTCCGCAGTGAGCTGCGCCAGTCGATGGAGAACACCCCGTGAGGAGACCGGCCGCCGACCGACTCCCGATACGCGGAGCCGACCGCCGTCCCGCCCGCGTCCGCCCGTACTCCCTGACGGGCGGACGGACACGGTTCACCCAGGTCCTGCACGTCGAGACCTTCGTCGCCGCCCTGGACACCAAGGCGTCCGAACCGCAGAAGCCCGACCGCATGCCCGAGATGCCCGCCATCGTCGAGGTGTGCCGCCGCATGCGCACGATCGCCGAGATCGCCGCGCTGCTGAAGCTGCCGCTCGGTGTGGTCCGCGTGCTCGTCAGCGACCTCGCCGACCAGGGCAGGATCCGTGTCTACGCGACGGGCCACGGCACCGGCCGGCCCGAACGCGCGCTGCTGGAAAGGGTGCTCGGTGGTCTTCGCCGTATCTGACAAGCCCGTGGTCGACGACGAACCGGCGCAGCCCTGGCAGTACGACCGCTCCCGTGCGCCTGTCGCCGTCAAGGTGCTGGTCGCGGGCGGCTTCGGCGTCGGCAAGACCACCTTCGTCTCCTCCGTCTCCGAGATCACCCCGCTGCGCACCGAAGCGGTGATGACCCAGGCCAGCGTCCCCACCGACGACCTGTCCGGCACCCCGGACAAGCACACCACCACCGTCGCCATGGACTTCGGCCGCGTCACCCTCGACGACGACCTCGTCCTCTACGTGTACGGGACCCCGGGGCAGGAACGCTTCTGGTTCATGTGGGACGACCTGGTGCGCGGAGCCATCGGCGGCCTCGTCATGGCCGACACCCGCCGCCTGCGCGACTGCTTCCCCGCCCTCGACTACTTCGAGAGCTCCGGGCTGCCGTACGCCGTGGCCGTCAACCACTTCGAGGGCTCGCCGTCCTACGAGCCCGAGGACGTGCGCGAGGCCCTCAGCGTCCCGCCGCACGTGCCCGTCGTCATCATGGACGCGCGAGAGCGGCGGACGGTCGTCGAATCCCTGCTGGCGCTGGTGGGCCACGCCCTCGACAGCACTCCCGAACAGAGGACTTGAGAGATGCGCAGGATACTTGTCGTCGGAGCCGGCCAGTCCGGTCTCCAGCTCGCCCTCGGACTCCAGTCCAAGGGGTACGAGGTCACCCTCATGTCCAACCGGACCGCGGACGAGATCCGCACCGGCCGGGTCATGTCCACGCAGTGCATGTTCGACACCGCGCTCCAGCACGAGCGCGACCTGCGGATCAACTTCTGGGAGCAGCAGGCGCCGAAGATCGAGGGCCTCGGGGTCTCGGTCGCCGCCCCCGACGGCAGCCGCCCCATCGACTGGCTCGGCCGCCTCAAGGGCTACGCGCAGTCCGTTGACCAGCGCGTGAAGATGGCCGGCTGGCTGGACACCTTCGCGCAGCGCGGCGGGCAGCTCGTCATCCACGGCGCGTCCGTCGCCGACCTCGACTACTTCTCCCGCACCTACGACCTGGTGCTGGTGGCCGCCGGCAAGGGCGAGCTGGTGTCGATGTTCGAGCGGGACGCGGCGCGTTCCCCGTACGACACCCCGCAGCGCGCGCTGGCCGTGTCGTACGTGCACGGGCTCGGTCCGCGCCCCGAGCACCCGGAGACGGAAGCGGTCCGCTGCAACCTCGTCCCGGGCGTCGGCGAGCTGTTCGTCATGCCGACCCTGACGACCTCGGGCCGTGCGGACATCCTCTTCTGGGAGGGCCTGCCCGGCGGCCCGCTGGACGTCTTCAACGGCGTCAACGACCCGGCTGAGCACCTCGCGCTCACCCTGGGGCTGATGGAGAAGTACACGCCGTGGGAGTACGGCCGGGCGACGAAGGTGGAGCTCACGGACGCGGGCGGCACACTCGCCGGTCGGTACGCGCCGGTCGTGCGCAACCCGATCGGACGCCTGCCCGGCGGCGGGCTCGTCCTCGGCGTGGCCGACGTGGTCGTCGCCAACGACCCCATCACGGGGCAGGGTTCGAACTCCGCGGCCAAGTGCGCGGCCTCCTACCTCTCCTCGATCCTCATGCACGGGGACAACCCGTTCGACGAGGCGTGGATGAAGGCGACCTTCGACAAGTACTGGTTCGCCACGGGCAAGCCCGCGACCCGGTGGACGAACGCGATGCTGGGCGTGCCGCCGGAGCACGTGCTCAACCTGATCGGCGCGGCCGGGCAGCTCCAGCCGGTAGCGAATCGATTCGCCAACGGCTTCGACAACCCGGCCGACTTCGACGCCTACTTCTACGACCCCGAGGACACCGCCGACTACCTGGCCGAGGTGGCCTCGGCCGCAGGCGTCTCGGCCGCGGGCGCCTCCTCGGAGGAGTAGCCGGCATCGTCCCCCGCCGCCGCCGTGCCCGAGGCCTCGGGCAGCGGCGGCGGGGCGAACTCGGCGAGCGGTGTCCCGTCCGGATCCGGCCGCACCGCCCCGAGCAGCGGGTTC
Organism: Streptomyces sp. NPDC060232; assembly: GCF_042726555.1. Classification (NCBI taxonomy): domain Bacteria; kingdom Bacillati; phylum Actinomycetota; class Actinomycetes; order Kitasatosporales; family Streptomycetaceae; genus Streptomyces; species Streptomyces sp. NPDC060232. The sequence goes on from NZ_JBHXAG010000002.1 coordinate 29,734, forward strand.
GCGGCGACCGGCGAGACCTTCACGACGGACCCGGGCCGCGGCGCCTGGATCACCTTGCCGTCACCGACGTACAGGCCCACGTGCGTGGCCTTGGGGAAGTACACCACCAGGTCCCCCGGCCGCAGCTGGTCCAGCGGCACCTTCGGCAGCCGCGCCCACTGCTCCTGACTGGTCCGCGGGATGGCCCGGCCCGCATGCGCCCAGGCCTGCGAGGTGAGTCCGGAGCAGTCGAAGGACCCGGGCCCCTCGGCGCCCCAGACGTACGGCTTCCCGATCTGGGCGGCCGCGTACCGGAGGGCCGCGCCGCCGGCGGCCGTCGGGGTGCCCGTGCGGGTGGGCAGGGCCCCGGAGGTCACCAGGTCCCGCTGCGCCGCCGCGGTCATCTCGTCCTCGCGCGCCCCGAGCCGGGCGAGCTGGTCGGGAGTCAGCGAGGACAGCAGCCGCTCGACCTGCTTGAGCTGCGAGGCGACCGCCTCCTTCTGGACCTTCTGCCGTTCGGCCAGCGTCTGCCGGGTGTCCAGGGCCTTGCGGGCCCGTACGGCGAGCGCGTCGGCCTCCTTCTCGCCCTTGGCGAGGCGGCTCAGGGCCGCAGCCCGGCGGGCGCCCTCGCGGGCGGCGAGCCGACGCTGTTCCAGGGCGGCCTGCGGGTTCCCGGCCAGCAGCATCCGGGCGTAGGGGGACAGGCCCTGGCTGCCCTGGTACTGCTCGCGGGCGAGCCGCCCGGCGAGGGCCCGCTCGGAGTCGAGGGCCGTACGGGCCCTGCCGAGCGCGGCGGTACGCAGCCGCTCCTCCTGCCGGCCCGCCTCCAGGGCGTCCTCCGTGGACTTGTACGCCTCTGAGGCCTCCTCGGCCTTCTGGTACAGGCCCTGCAGGCGGGTGAGCAGCGCGCCCACGTTCTCCCCGTCGGGCAGAGCGGGCTCGGCGCCGGCATCCTGGACCGGTCCGGCGACGAGGAGCGCTACGGCGATACAGGCAGCGCGAAGCCCCCGATATGGCATGGGATCACCTCCAAGACCGCCGATGCTGCCACGTCCGGTATGACAAATCGCCCAACGGAGTCGGCCGGTCGCGGGGCGCCACCCGGTTGGGGGCTTCGGCTGAGGCGGGGCCCGGGAGGTGGGAGGCGCCCGGGCCGGCGGGGTCGGGGCCCCTCAGCCGTTCAGCAGGCGGGCCTTCGCCGTCGTGAACTCCTGGGGAGTCAGCAGGCCCTCGCGGGCCAGGTCGGCCAGTTGGCGCAGCTCCGCCGCCAGTCCCGCGGGGGGAGTCGGGCCGGGCTCCCGGTGAGTGTCCGCGTCCCAGTACAGGGCGTCGATCGGCTCGGGCTCTTCGACCGGCTCGGGCTCGTACACCGGCTGCGGTTCCGGCGGCCGGACCGGTCGGGCCGGCAGGGGGCCGTGCGGTGGTTCGTCCGGGCGTACCGCGCCCGCCGTGTCCTGAGCCGTTCCTGACGCGCGGGCCAGCAGCCCCCGGAGCAGCGGGGATCCCGCCGGGCGGTTCGCGGCGTGGACCGTCACCCCCCTCGGGCGGATGAACATCAGGCCACCCCTGCCCGGGGGTCCGCCGGCACCCGGTCCGGCGGGATGCGGACCGAGCCCACGATCCGCCCGCCCGCCGAACGTACGGCGACCGCCGCGTCCTCGGCCCATACGTGTTCGACCACCAGCAGCAGCGCGCAGCTGCCCCGCTCCAGCAGGTCCGCCGCCTCGTGCACGTCCTCCGGTCCGATCAGCCGGGCCGCGTCCCGCCCCGTCAGGAGGCCGTGCAGCTCCACGAACTCGTCGAACTCGGCCGCGAGGACCTCGCCCGACGCGGTCTTCGTGGCGACAAGGCCGTCGATCAGCCGGACCACCCCCGTCTTGCGCAGCCCCATCACGGCCTCGACGGCCGGTACCCGCAGCTGCTCCTCCGGGAAGGCGAGGACGATGAACTCCACAGGTCCCATGCGCCTCGGCTCCTCACTTTCGCTACTTTCGACCGTTTGTGACGACTCTTCGGCACACTATGACATAAGCGGACATACCATCCGTCTGCTTGCTACGTTTCGGGGTATGACCGCTCTGACGGCGAAGGTGGCGGAGCCGACGCCGCCCCCGCCACCCGCAGCCGGCGCGCCCAAGCGCCGGGGAGTCGAGCTGGCGCTCCTCGCGGGCGCCGTCCTGATCTCCGTGCTCGGTCACCTCCTCGTCGGCCTCGCGACCACCGGCCGCATCCCCGACCCCGCGGACCGCTACGCCGCCGGCCTCACCGCGGCCGCGCTGCTCGCGCACCTCGCCGTCCGGCTCGCGGCCCCGTACGCGGACCCCCTCGTGCTCCCCATCGCGGTCCTGCTCAACGGCCTCGGCCTGGTGCTCATCCAGCGCCTCGACGCGACCACCCCGGGGCACCCCACCGCGGACGACCAGCTCCTGTGGTCCGCCCTCGGCCTGGTGCTCTTCGTCCTCGTCGTCGCGCTGCTCCGCGACCACCGGGTCCTCCAGCGCTACGCGTACCTGTCCGTCGCCACCGCCCTGGTGCTGATGCTGGTGCCCGTCTTCTTCCCGGCGGTCAACGGCGCCCACATCTGGATCCGCTTCGCCGGGCTCTCCTTCCAGCCGGGGGAGTTCGCCAAGATCCTGCTCGCCGTGTTCTTCGCCTCCTACCTCGCCGCGAACCGCACGGCCCTGGCCCTGACCGGCCGCCGGCTCTTCTGGAAGCTGCGTCTCCTCCCCGGCCGTGTCCTGGGCCCGATCCTCGCGATCTGGCTGCTCAGCGTCTGTCTCCTGGTCCTGGAACGGGACCTCGGCACCTCGCTGCTGTTCTTCGGCCTCTTCGTGATCATGCTGTTCACCGCCACCGGGCGGATCGGCTGGATCGCGATCGGCCTGCTGCTCGCCGCCCTCGGCGCGTACGCCGTCGGGACCCTGGAGCCACACGTGAACAGCCGCGTGGACGACTGGCTGAATCCTTTCGCCTCCATCGAGCGAGGCGAGGGCCCGGGCCAGCTCGCCCAGTCCCTCTTCTCCTTCGGCGCCGGCGGCCTCCTCGGGGCCGGGCTCGGCCACGGCCAGTCCTTCCTCATCGGGTTCGCCGCCAAGTCGGACTTCATCCTCGCCACCGCCGGCGAGGAGCTCGGACTCGTCGGCCTCACCGCGATCCTGCTCCTCTACGGGCTCCTCGTCGCCCGCGGTTTCCGCGCCGGGCTCGCCCTGCGTGACCCCTTCGGCCGGCTGCTCGCGACCGGCCTCGCATCGATCATCGCGCTGCAGGTCTTCGTCATCGCGGGCGGCGTCACCGGGCTGATCCCGCTCACCGGCATGGCCATGCCCTTCCTCGCCCAGGGAGGCTCCTCCGTCGTCACCAACTGGATCATCGTGGCGCTGCTGGTCCGGCTCAGCGACAGCGCCCGCAGACCCCGTCCCGCGCAGGAGGCGGACGAGTGATCCGCTACATCCGCTGGTGCGCGTACTTCTGCGCGCTGCTGCTCCTGGCCCTGCTGGTCAACATCGCCCGCGTGCAGGTCTGGGAGTCCGCCGCCTACGGCGCGAACCCGGCCAACAAGCGCACGGCCATCGAACGTTACGCCGAGCCGCGCGGGGACATCCTCGTCGACGGACGGCCCGTCACCGGCTCCCGCGACAGCGGCCAGCTGCTGCGCTACGAGCGGTCCTACACCAACGGCCCGCTCTACGCACCCGTCACCGGCTTCTCCTCCCAGACGTACGGGACCAGCTTCGTCGAGCGCGCCGAGGACGCCGTCCTGTCGGGCACGGACCCGGGACTGTCGGCGTTCCCGCTCTGGTACGAGCTGGCGCGCGGCCGCCCGGCCGGCGGGAACGCCGCCACCACCGTCCGCGCCGCCATGCAGCAGGCCGCCTACGCCGGACTCGGCGGCAAGCGCGGTGCGGTGGCCGCCCTCGAACCGGCCACCGGGAAGATCCTCGCGCTGGTCAGCAGCCCTTCCTACGACCCCGCCGTGCTGTCCGGTACGGGTACGAAGGCGAAGGAGGCCTGGACGGCGCTGAACGCGGATCCCGCCAGGCCGATGCTGAACCGGGCGCTGCGCGAGACGTACCCGCCCGGCTCCACCTTCAAGATCGTGACGGCGGCGGCGGCCCTCGACGCGGGCGTGGTCACCGACGTGGACGCGCCGACCCGGACCCCGGACCCCTACCCGCTGCCCGGGACCAGCACCCTGCTGCCGAACGCGGCTACGGGCTGCGAGGACGCCTCCATGGCCGAGGCCGTGCAGTGGTCGTGCAACACGGTGATGGCGAAGATCGGGGTGCAGGTCGGGCTGCGCGCGATGGTGGACGCGGCGCGCCGCTTCGGCTTCAACACGGAGGGGCTGCGGGTGCCCTCGTGGGTGTCCCGGTCGAACTTCGACACCGACATGAGCCTGGACCAGCTGGCCCTGTCCTCGATCGGGCAGTTCAACACGACGGCGACACCGCTGCAGATGGCGATGGTGGCCGCGGCCGTCGCGAACGGCGGTGAGCTCGCCTCCCCGTACCTGGTGGAACGGACCACCCAGGACGACGGTTCCCCGATCCGGCGCGGCGACCGGCGCAGCCTCGGGCGGGCGATGCACCCGGCCACCGCGCTGCGGATGCAGGAGCTGATGGTGAAGGTGGTCGAGAACGGCACCGGCAGGAACGCGGCCATCCCGGGCGCGGTGGTCGGCGGCAAGACCGGCACCGCCCAGCACGGCGTCGGCAACGCGGGGACCCCGTACGCGTGGTTCATCTCCTGGGCCCGCGCCGAGGGGGCGGCCCTGCCGGCGGTGGCCGTCGCGGTGGTCGTGGAGGACGCCTCGGCGGACCGGGGCGGCATCAGCGGCAACGGCGCCGCGGCGCCGATCGCCCGGGCGGTGATGCAGGCCGCGCTGCGCGCGAAGCCCTCCGGGTAGGCCGCCCGGGAGGCTCGCGCCGGGGACTCCCACCGGGCCTCCCGCCCGCCCCGGCCTGGGGCGGTTGCCCGGTCAGTGCTCCGCCGGGCCCCGGCCGCGGCCCTCGCTGATGGCGGCCTCGACCTCCGCCACGCGCGCCGCCTCCTCGGCCGCGAAGCGCTCTCGGTCGAGGGCTTCGGCGATCTCCTCGTCCTGGCTCATCAGCAGGTCCAGGCTGGAGTCGCCCAGGTGGAAGACGCCCAGGTCCACGTACGCCCTCTGGAGCCGTTCGCCCCACAGCCCGATGTCCTTCACGCAGGGCACGATCCGGCTGAACAGCAGCTTGCGGAACAGGTGCAGGAACTCCGACTGCTCGCTGAGCCGCTGCGCCTCCTTGGCCGGGATGCCGAAGTTCTCCAGCACCTCCACCCCGAGCAGCCGGTCCCGCATCAGGTAGCAGCCCTCGATCACGAACTCCTCGCGCTCGCGCAGCTCGGCGTCGGTCAGCTGCCGGTAGTAGTCGCGCAGCGCCATCCGCCCGAAGGCCACGTGCCGGGCCTCGTCCTGCATCACGTACGCCAGGAGCTGCTGGGGGAGCGGCTTGGCGGTCGTGTCCCGGATGAGGCCGAAGGAGGCCAGCGCCAGCCCCTCGATGAGCACCTGCATGCCCAGGTACGGCATGTCCCAGCGGGAGTCGCGCAGGGTGTCGCCGAGCAGGCCCTGGAGGCTGTCGTTGACCGGGTAGAGCATCCCGACCTTCTCGTGCAGGAAGCGCCCGAAGATCTCGGCGTGCCGGGCCTCGTCCATGGTCTGCGTGGCCGAGTAGAACTTCGCGTCGAGGTCCGGAACGGACTCCACGATGCGCGCCGCGCACACCATCGCGCCCTGCTCGCCGTGGAGGAACTGGCTGAAGTTCCAGGCGGTGTAGTGCCGGCGCAGCTCGCCCCTGTCCCTCTCGGTGAGCTTGGACCAGTGCCGGGTCCCGTGCAGCGGCAAGGACTCGTCGGGGGTCCCCAGCGGATCGTACGGATCCACCTCGATGTCCCAGTCGATGCGCTTGGCGCCGTCCCACTGCTTGTCCTTGCCCTTCTGGTAGAGGGCGAGGAGCCGCTCGCGGCCGTCGTCGTACTCCCAGCTGAAGCGGGCCGAGCCGGAGGCGGGGATCTGCCAGACGGCCTCGCCCGGGTCCTCGGTGTAGAGCTCGTGCGTCGACACTGACGCCCCCTCGTCTCACGTACTGCGGTGCAGGACCGGACAGTTGGCAGGGTCACACGTTGGTAGACGCGGGGTCAACAAGTCGTGCGCGGGGGATTGACGACCTTGCTGACAAGCAGTCTCATAAACAGTGACCGCCGGTAACTCGACGACGAGGTGTCCGAAGCCATGACGACCGTGACCGAACGAGCCGCGCTCAGGGACGCCCTCGGCCTCCTCAAGGACCGGGAGCAGATAGCCGAGCGCCTGCTGGAATCCTCGGCCAAGCACTCCTTCGACCCCGACAAGGAACTCGACTGGGACGCCCCCATGGTCGAGGGGAAGTACTACTGGCCGCCCGAGCTCCTCTCCCTCTACGACACCCCGCTCTGGAAGAAGATGGGCGAGGAGCAGCGCATCGACCTCTCCCGCCACGAGGCGGCGGCGCTCGGCTCGCTCGGCATCTGGTTCGAGATCATCCTCATGCAGCTGATGGTCCGCCACATCTACGACAAGTCGCTGACCAGCAAGCACGTGCGCTACGCACTCACCGAGATCGCCGACGAGTGCCGCCACTCGATGATGTTCGCCCGCATGATCCAGAAGAGCGGCAGCCCCGAGTACCCCGTCTCCCGCCTCAACCACAACCTCGCACGGATCCTGAAGACCGTCTCCACCACGCCCGGTTCCTTCGCGTGCACCCTGCTCGGCGAGGAGATCCTCGACTGGATGCAGCGCCTGACCTTCCCGGACGAGCGCATCCAGCCGCTGGTCCGCGGCGTCACCCGGATCCATGTCATCGAGGAGGCCCGGCACGTCCGGTACGCGCGCGAGGAACTGCGCCGCCAGATGCTGACGGCCCCCCGCTGGGAGCAGGAGCTCACCCGGATCAGCTGCGGCGAGGCCGCCCGCGTCTTCTCCCTCGCCTTCGTGAACCCGGCCGTCTACGACAACGTGGGCCTGGACCGCCGCGAAGCGGTCGCCCAGGTCCGCGCCAGCGGCCACCGCCGCGAGGTCATGCAGACCGGCGCCAAGCGGCTCACCGACTTCCTCGACGACATCGGCGTCCTGCGCGGCGTCGGCCGGAGGCTGTGGCAGAGCTCGGGGCTGCTGGCGTAGGCGCGGCGGGTGGGGGAGTACGGATCGGGCCGGGACTTCGCGGACGCCGGCCGCGGCCGGCCGCCCGCGGGCTACCCTGCGGTCATGACCGTACGCGCGTACCGCAGGCTGAGCGTCGAGGAGCGGCGGGCCCAACTCCTCGACGCGGCCCTCTCGCTGTTCGCGCACCGGGCTCCGGAGGAGATCTCCCTGGACGACGTCGCGGAGGCCGCCGGAGTCTCCCGCCCGCTCGTCTACCGCTACTTCCCCGGCGGCAAGCAGCAGCTCTACGAGGCGGCCCTGCGCTCGGCGGCCGACGTCCTCGAACTCTGCTTCGCCGAACCCCAGGAGGGCCCCCTGACCCGGCGGCTGTCCCGGGCCCTGGACCGCTACCTCGCGTTCGTCGACGAGCACGACACCGGCTTCGCCGCCCTCCTCCAGGGCGGCAGCGTCGTGGAGACCTCCCGCACCACGGCGACGGTCGACGGCATCCGCCGGGCCGCGGCCGACCAGATCCTCCTCCACCTGGGGGTCCCGGCGCCCGGGCCCCGGCTGCGCATGATGGTCCGCACCTGGATCACGGCGGTCGAGGCCGCCTCCCTCACATGGATCGACGAGGGCAAGCAGCCCGAGGTCGACACCCTCCGGGACTGGCTGCTCGACCAGTTCATCGCCCTGCTGACGGCCACCGCCGCAACGGATCCGGAGACCGCGGAGGCCGCCCGGGCCGCCCTGGCCATGGAATCGGCGGACGGCCCGGTCGGGGCCCTGGCCCGGCGCGTGATGCCGGTGGTGTCCGAGGCCGCCCACCTGCTGTGACACTGGTGGGGTGAGAAGCCAACCGACCCCGTTCGAGGGCGGCCCGATGGACGGCCGGGTCCTCCCGATCCTGCTCGGCCCGACCGGACACCCGCCGAAGTGGTACGAGATCCCCGTCCCGACGCCGGACGGCCCGCCGACGGTACTGCTGTACGAACGCGTCCCGTCGGGCTACTCGAAGCGGCTGGGCCTGCAGAAGGGCTGGAAGTACGCCTTCCGCCCCTCGGGTACCAAGCCCCGCCCGCGCTGGCCCTGGACCAAGGCCCCCCGCCCCCAGGACTGACCCACCGGGCCCGAGCCTCGGTCCCCGGCCGAGCCTCCGTCCCCGGCCGAGCCTCCGTCACTGCCCGAGCCTCCGTTCCCCGGCCCCGCCCGCGTCCGGCCCGCGTCCGGCCCGCGTCCGGCCCGCGTCCGGCCCGGGGCCGGACCGGGGCCGGACCGGCCGCGGGGGTGCCGGGGACCGGCTACGTGCCCGGGAGGGAGAGGACCGCCAGGCCGCCGCCGCCCTCCGCGGTGCGGAAGCGCAGCGTCGCGCCGATCGCCTCCGCCTGGCCCACGGCGATGGTCAGCCCCAGCCCGTGGCCCTTCCCGCCACTGCGGAAGCGCTGCGGGCCGTGCGCCAGCAGGTAGTCGGGGAAACCGTCGCCGTGGTCCCGTACGGTCACCACCGGCCCGTCCACCGTCAGCACCACCGCCGGCCGGCCGTGCTGGTGGGCGTTGGCCACCAGGTTCCCCAGGACCCGCTCCAGCCTGCGCCGGTCCGTCTCCACGTGGGCGTCCCGCAGGACGACCACCTCCGTGTCCGTGCCCGACGCCCGCACCACGCGCCGGGCCAGCCGCCCCAGTTGGTGCAGGTCCGTCTCCACCGCCTCGCTTCCCGAGTCCAGCCGGGAGATCTCCAGCAGGTCCTCCGTCAGCTGCCGCATCGTCCGTACCCGTTCGCGCACCAGCTCCGTCGGCCGGCCCTCCGGCAGCAGCTCCGACGCCGCCTGCAGCCCGGTCAGCGGCGTGCGCAGCTCATGGGCCACGTCCGCCGTGAACCGCCGCTCGCTCTCCAGCTTCGACTGCAGGCTCCCCGCCATCGTGTCCAGCGCCCCGGCCACGGTCGCCACCTCGTCCTGGCGCCGCGACGGGTCCTTCGTCCGCGGGTCGCCCACCCGGGCGTCGAGATCGCCCTGGGTGATCCGCCGCGCCACGGTCGCCGTCTGGTGCAGCCGCCGGGTCACCCGGGTCACCGAGAAGGCGCCCACGAGCAGCGTCCCGCCGATCGCCAACACCGACGACCCCATGATCGCGTTGTCCAGCCCGCTGATGGTGCGGGCGCTCTGCCCGTAGTCGACGGCGGTCGCCAGCGCCCGGCCGTCCGCCGGGGCCGCAGCCCACATCGTCGGGCGGCCGCGGTGCTCCGCCACGACCGTGCCCCGGTGGCCGCTCACCGCGAGCGCCCGCAGCTCCGGGGGCAGTCCCACGGGGTCCAGTCCGGAACCGGGCGGCAGGCTCTCGCCCGCCTCGTAGGCGCTCGCGACGTCGTTCAGCTTGCCCAGCGCCTTCTCGCGCGCCGTGGCCACCGTCTGGCGGGTCACCTCCACGTGCACGAGCGCGCCGAGCGCGGCCGCCAGCGAGCAGCACATCACCACGATGAAGCACGCCGACTTCCAGGTCAGCGTGGCCGTCCAGGAGGGCAGCCGAAGTCGGAGCCGTGGCCGGAGCCGGAGTCGTGGCCGGAGCCGAGGCCTGAGCGGCAGCCGCCGCCCGGCCCGCCGCCCGCGGTCCTCGCTCACGGCCGGTCCGGTGCGGGGCCGTGACCGGGGCCGGACCCCGGACCGAGACCGGGGCCGGATCCGGAGCCCGGACGGGATCCCGGCCCCGGACCGGACCCGGGGCCCGGGCCGGGGCCGCGGTCCTCCGGGCCCTGCGGATTCGCGGGCACCCGTACGATCTGCTCGCGCGTCGGCAGCATGGTGCGCTGCTTCTCCTCCCAGGACCATGCGGTGATCAGCTCGTAGCCGCGGTTCCCGCTGGGCACCCGCAGGACCACGTCCCGCCCGGCCAGTTCCACCGAGACGACGGTCTGCGTGGTCGCCATGATCCGGTTGAGCCGCCCGTCGCGGTCCGCCGTGTAGACCCGTACGGACATCTTCCGGTCCGGGAACTCGATGCCCACGATCAGCTCGTCCGTGCCGTCGCCCGTGAGGTCCCGGTAGTACGGCGTCAGCACCGGGCACGCCTCGGGCTCCGCGGCCCCCTGCTTGCAGGCGTTGATCGCGGCCGCGGTCTCGGCCGGTATCCCCTCGGCCCCGACCCGGGCCTTGGGGCGGACCCGCAGCTCCGCCTGGACGAGGGCCACCGGATCGACCGCGTGCACGTCCCCGTCGGGGACGGGCGGGATCCCCTTCACGTACTCGGGCGGGGCCCCGGCCGGATCGGCCGGCGGCACGGTCGCCCCCTGGCGGTCGGGCCACAGGTGCACCGGCCCGCTCGCGGTCGCCGTCGCCCCGGCGCCGACCAGCCCGCCGGTGTCGCCGCACCCCGCGAGCAGCGGAAACACGGTGAGTATCAGCAGGGGGGCGACGGCGGGAGCGGGGGAGCGGCGGTGCCCGGAGCTGCCGAAACCGAACCTCTTCACGGCCCCCCTGTCCACAGCCCCCCGTGCCCTTCCGCCCGCGTTGCCCCGTCGTTCGATCACGCCCACCATATGCGGAGGTGCGCCCGTTTTGCCCATGCGGGTGTCGATGCCGATGCCGATACCGGCACCGGTCTCCGGCGCGCGGGCCGTTCTTCCGTACGCCGGTACCTCGGTCAGCCGTCCGTGCGTCCCCGGCGCAGCATGGCGAAACCGAGCCCGGCCGCACCCACCGCCGCGATACCGGCGCCCGCGGCGAGCAGGAGTACGCCGTCGCCCGGCCCGTCGGCCAGCGTACTCAGCCGCCGCCCCTCGGCGGACGCGGCCTCCAGGGCGCGGGTGTCACCGGAGGCCGCCCGCTGCTCGGTCGAGACCGGGACGGCCTGACCGTTGCGCGCCGCGTCACGCGTACCGGTCTTGTGCCCGGCGCCCGCGACGGCGTGGCCGCCGCCCTGCGCGGAAGCGTCGCCCACCCATGAGGTCAGCCGGCCGTCCGAATCCAGGGCCGCGTGCAGTTCGCCGGAAGCGCCGAAGTCGGTGATCCCGTCACGGCTGGTCAGGGTGGTGGCCGTGGCGCCGTCGGCGGCCAGGATGTCAGCCTGGTAGGCGCCCTTGGCCGTCCGGTACACCTTCGCCGTGGACACCCCGTCGGCCAGCCAGAGGCTCTTGACCAGGGTCCGCTGCGGGGCCGCGGAATGCGCGGACGAGGCCGCCGGTACCCCTTCGGCCAGAGCGGCGGCGGTGGGCAGCGCCAGCAGGCTGCCGGCACAGGCGGTCACGGCGGCGGCGCGAACGAGAGTGCGGCGGCGGACGGTGCTCACGGAAAGTCCCTCGGTACTGGTCACGGCCTGGCATCTCCAGGTGCGACCAACCTAGGGGGCGGCCGTTGCGGCGACACCCCGTTCGTGTAACAGCGAAGCCGCAACGTCCCGTCGGACTCGTTACACAGCCGGACTCGTGACACCACCGAGGGATTGCCGTGCGGCGCCCCGGCTGCTCCCATGGACTGCGGGGGTGAGGGTGAATGCGCGGACTCAAGGTACTGCCCAGCGGCCGGCCCGGTCGCGGCCGACTGTACGTCAACCTGCCCGACGGACAGGCGGTCGCCTGGTACGACCGCCAGGCCAACCGGATCAGCGTGCTCGCCGACGACGACCGCGAGGCCGTCCTGGCGGTTCTGCGTCCCTACCTGAGCGGCACCGTGTCCATCGGGCCGCCCCCGGTACCCACCGCGGCCGACCTGCGCCGCCTCGCCCTGCCACCCGACGCCGACCTGGCCCCGAACCGCCCCGGCGAGACCCTGCTGGCGGAGCTGGAACACGGCTCCGCCGCGGGCACCCGCGCCCGGCACCGGCTGCGCCAGGACCTGACCGCGCAACAGCGGATGGGTGACGCCTTCGACGCCTTGGAGCCGGACGGCTGGCGGACCCTGCACTGCGTCCCGCTCCCGGGCTTCGGCCACATCGACCACCTGGTCATCGGTCCGGCCGGGATCTTCTGCGTGCGTACGGTACCGGGGCGCCGTCAGCGCGCGGTCGTCGGCGACCTGTTGCTCACGGTCGGCCGCGCGGAAGCCCGCCCGGACCCCCGCTGGATCCGCGGCGCGGCGGCCCGCGCGACGGCGCTCCTGGCCGCGAAGGTGACCCCCGCCCTGGCGGTCGTCGACGCCTCCCGCCTGGAGACCGCCCCGACGGTTCGCGACATCCGCATCCTCCAGCCGCCGACGGCGACCCCGGACCTCGTCGCGTCCCCGACGACCCTCAGACCACCGGACGTCGAAGCCCTGTTCGCCCAGGCCCGCGACACCCGGACCTGGCTACCGCCGACCGCTCCACCCCGCTCCCGACCCACTCCGGCCCCGCCGGGCGGCACCTCCCGGAGCTAGGGTCTGTATCGAGTTGCCCCGCGGCGTCGCGGCGTCCGGCACGCACCCTCGGCGCACCGGCCGAAAGCCACGTACGTCCCGTAACGTCCCGTACGAGCGCTCCCGGCCGGCACGCCGAGAGCACGCACCGGACGCCGCTCCTGACGGGTAGACGTTGCCCTGGCGCGGCATGAGCCGGGCAGTGCGAGGCGCCTGGTGGGCGGGCAGCCCAGTCCAGCCCCGCCGGCGCTTGAGGCGCGCGGTCCGGGACGCAGCCCCGGGAAACGGCGAAAGGGCGGCGCGGGGCGGGGAGAGAGTGCCGCAGGCCCCCCACCCTGCCGGAGCACCCTCAGGCAGAGGCCCGCTTCCGCGGCGTCGCGGCCTTCTTCGCCCCCGCGGCCGTACCGGCCTTCTTCGCACTCGCCGCCGAAGTCGACTTGGCCGTCGTCGACTTGGCCGTGGTCGACTTGGTCGTTCCCGACGTGGCCGTTCCCGATCTGGCGGTGGTGGACTTCTTCTTCGACGTGGTCTTCGCGGCCGCCGCGGTCTTCTTCGCCGAAGCCGCCGTCGACTTCTTCCCGCCGACGGCCTTCGGCGCAGCCGACGTCTTGCGGCCCGGCCCACCCCGCCGCCGCATCGGCGTGACCTCGGCCCCCGCTCCCGCTTCCTCGGCCCCCGCCTCCTCAGCCCCACCCGCCTCGCCCCGCGAGGCCTTCGCAGCCTGCACGCTCTTCTCCAGCGCCGCCATCAGGTCGATCACCTGCCCGCCGGCCGGCTCCCCCGAGGCCTCCACCGGCTCGAACGCCCCACCCGCCTTCGCCGCGATCATCGCCTCCACCGCGTCCCGGTAGTCGTCGTGCAGCGAAGCCATCTCCACCTCGCCGAGCGTCGCCATCAGCGCGTCCGCCAGGTCGAGTTCGGCGTCCCGCACCGTCACCTCCGCGTCCGGAGCGACCCCCTCCGGCGCCCGGATCTCATCCGGCCACAGCAGCCCGTGCATCGCGATCACGTCGTCGACGACCCGCAGCATGCCCAGCCGCTCCCGCCCCCGCAGCGCGTACTTGGCGATCGCGACCTTCCGGCTCCGCTTCAGCGCCTCACGCAGCAGCGTGTACGGCTTCGCCGCGGTCGCCCCGTTCGCCGCCAGGTAGTACGCCGCGTCCATCTGCAGCGGATCGATCTCCTCGGCGGGTACGAACGACATGATCTCGATCGTCTTCGCGGTCGCCAGCGGCAGCTGCGCCAGGTCCTCGTCCGTGATCGGGATGACGGACCCGTCCGCCTCCTCGTACCCCTTGCCGATCTCGGCGCCCGGCACCTCCTCGCCGTCCAGCTCGCACACCTTGCGGTAGCGGATCCGCCCGCCGTCGGCGAGGTGGATCTGGCGGAAGGAGATCGAGTGGCTCTCGGTCGCGTTCACGAGCTTGATCGGAATGCTGACGAGGCCGAAGGAGATTGCTCCGTTCCAGATGGATCGCACGGTTCCTCCCGTTTCGTGGCAATCTCATCGTATGACGCCGATCACCATGGTGGAGGGCCGTCGCATCTCGCTCAGCAACCTCGACAAGGTCCTCTACCCGGAGACCGGCTTCACGAAGGGCGAGGTGCTCCACTACTACGCCACCGTCGCGGGGCCCCTGCTCGCCCAGATCCACGACCGGGCGGTGTCCTTCCTGCGCTACCCCGACGGACCGGACGGCCAGCTGTTCTTCACCAAGAACCCGCCGCCGGGCGCACCCGACTGGGTGAGGACCACCCCCGTACCCCGCTCCGAGGACCCCTCCGCCGAACAGGTGGTCGTCGCCGACATGGCCACCCTCATGTGGTCCGCCAACCTCGTCGTCGAGTTCCACATCCACCAGTGGCCGGCCGGCAGCCCCGCCGTCGCCGACCGCATGGTCCTCGACCTCGACCCTGGTGCGCCCGCGACCGTCGCCGAGTGCTCCGCCGTCGCCCTGTGGCTGCGCGAGCGCCTCGCCGCCGACGGCCTCGACGCCTACGCCAAGACCTCCGGCTCCAAGGGCCTGCACCTGGCCGTGCCCCTGGAGCCGACCCCGTCGTCGCAGGTGTCCGCGTACGCGAAGCGGCTCGCCCAGGAGGCCGAGCGCGAGCTCCCCGACCTCGTGGTCCACCGCATGGCGAAGGCCCTGCGCCCCGGCAAGGTCTTCGTCGACCACAGCCAGAACGCCGCAGCCAAGACCACCGCCGCCGCCTACACCCTGCGCGCGCGGGCCCGCCCCACCGTCTCCGCCCCCGTGTCCTGGGCGGAGGTCGAAGCCTGCCGCACCCCCGCTGACCTGGTCTTCCTCGCCGACGACATCGGGCCGCGACTCGACCGCGACGGAGACCTCTTCGCCCCGCTCGCCGACCCCGCGCAGGGCCGCCCGCTCCCCAGGGCCCGCCCGTGATCCGCGTCGCGCTGGCCGCCGCCGTACGCACCCTGCCGCGCGCGGCAGGACTGGCGTACGAGCCGAAGTTCGACGGGCACCGGCTCGTCGTCGTGCGCTCGGCGGCCGGCGTGGCGCTCCAGGCCCGCTCCGGGCGCATCGTGACCAGCGCGTTCCCCGACCTGGCGGCGGCCGCGCTGCAGTTGCCCGCCGGGACGGTCCTCGACGGCGAGGTGGTGGTCTGGCACGAGGGCCGGACGGACTTCGCCCTCGTGCAGCGGCGCGCGGCGGCCACCGCGGCGCGGGCCGCCGTGCTCGCGCAGAGCCTGCCGGCCTCGTACGCCGCCTTCGACGTGCTGGAACTGGCCGGGCTGGACGTGCGCGCCCGCCCGTACGAACGACGCCGCGCCCTCCTCGTCGACCTGCTCCTGCCCCTCGGGCCGCCCCTCCAGCCGGTCCCGATGACGACCGACCCGGAGCTGGCCGCCACCTGGTACGAGACGCTCCCCGCCAGCGGCATCGAGGGCCTCGTCGTCAAACGGCTGGACCAGTCCTACCCGGCCGGGCGGCGCGGCTGGCAGAAGCTCCGGCACACCGACGTACGGGACGCGGCGGTGATCGGGTATACCGGAACCCCGCGCCGTCCGCTCGCCCTCGTCCTCGTCCTGCCCGTCGGGGACGAGACCCCGCTGGTGTCGAGTCCGCTGACGGCGGCGCTCCGACGGGAGGTGGCCGAGGTCGCCGCCGCCCGCGGGGCCGCCGAGCCGCCGGCCACCGCCACCGTGACCGCCATCGGCCTCGGCGAGGTCCCCTACCGCGCCCTGGACCCGCCGCTCACGGCGGAGGTCCGGCACACCTCGGCCCGGCACCCGCCGCCGGAGGTGCTGCGGCTGCGGACAGACCTCTGACCCGAGCGGGAGGCGCGGGTCAGAGGTCCGGGTCGTCGTCCTCGGGATGGCCGTGTCAGGCGTGCGCCCCGCGTCCGGCGTCGGGGGGAGCCCCGGGCTGCGGGTGCGGACCGGGCCCTTCGGGCAGCTCGTATCCGGACTCGCGCTCCTTGCGCACCTCATCCGGGTGGCTGGAGGTGGTGGAGCCGAAGTTCCCGTAGCCCTGCATCTCGTGCGGTCTCAGCCCGCCCTCGGGGATCTCCACCTGGTCCCGCTCCTCGCGGACCTCGTAGACCGCTCCGCCCTCCGGCAGATGGGGCTGCTCCTCGGCGGCGGGGGGCGGCGGTTCCTTGGCCCGGACCCGCTGGCCCAGCTTGAAGCCGCCGAGCAGCATGCCGGCGACGAGGATGCCGACGACGAGGAACCACACGATGTCCCAGGCGACCGGGTCCACGCTCAGGATCATGTCCATAGGGACATTTTCTACATGACCCATCAAATCGCGCCTGTTGGGGGAGCGGATTCCGGTGCGCGAACCCCTGCCACGGTGCCGTTCCGGACGTTGACCGGTCCGTCGCCGTCCCGAAGCGCACCCGCCTTGCGCGCCCCGCGCCCCCGGGGCGTGCCCCACCCGTCACGCGGGTGCACGCCCGGTGCGAGGGCGCGGGCGTCACGGGGGCGGCTCAGGCGCTGGTGGCCAGGGACGGAATACCGACCACCGCCACGTCGATGCCCTGCGCGCGCAGGGCGCGGGCCGCCTGGAGCAGGGACACCTGGGCGAAGGTGAACAGGTTCTGCGTCGTCAGAGCCTTGCCGCTCTTGAGCGAGATGGCGTAGACGACCTTCCT
Organism: Streptomyces sp. NPDC060232; assembly: GCF_042726555.1. NCBI lineage: Bacteria > Bacillati > Actinomycetota > Actinomycetes > Kitasatosporales > Streptomycetaceae > Streptomyces > Streptomyces sp. NPDC060232. The sequence goes on from NZ_JBHXAG010000002.1 coordinate 46,318, forward strand.
CGGGGTGAACTCGTCACCGACCGGGTGTCCCGGGTGCCGTTCCCGCACACGCCGGGCGAACTCGGCGCGCGCCTCCGCGTCGTAGCGCAGGGCGTCGGCGGAGATCCTGCCCTGGGCGAAGAGGTGGCTCAGCGGCGCCGAGGAGGCGGCCCTCTTCACGTGGATCAGGGTCCCGTCCTCGGCGAGCAGGTCCGCCGCCTCGAAACCGTGAGGATGCAGGGCGGTCCTGATCAGCCGACGGTCCAGGCAGAGATAACCGTGCTTCGCTGCCTCCAGGTTGTATTCCTCCTCCGTCGCGAGGTCGGTCGTCCAGGCCGGCAGCGGACAGCCGGCCGGTGCGGTGAGCAGGGCGTCGACCTCGCTCCGGATGCCCTCCAGGTACTGGTCCCCGATCTCGAACCAGCGCCCCTCGTGATGGAAGTAGCGGCTGGCGCCGAGCGGAATCTCGGCCGTGATCCACTTGTGGGCCTTCACCTGGGCGCTCACCGGATCGGTGCCCTCCTCGTCCCGGTGCATCTGTATGTAGCCCGCCCTGAGGGCTGCCAGGCGCCTGCCGGGCGGGATGCCGTCGAGCAGCTCCAGAATGTCGCCGATCGCCGGAGACGGCATGAGGCGGCGGACGGGTCCGACCTTCACCTGGTAGGAGAGTGCGGCGTCCTCCTGGTCGAGGCAGGCGGCGGGGACGGCCAGGGCCAGCGATCCGGTGTCCGCCGAGGCGCCCAGCAGATCGTCGAGACGGTCCTCCAGGTCGCTGCGTCGCGGGTCTCCGCTCTTGAGCGGCCGAACGCGGGCGATGGCCTCGAACTCCGGTGCGGGAGAGCGGCGGGCGAGGATCGCCCGGATCTGTGCGAGGTCGGGCAGCAGGTCCTCGGGCTGCGCACCGAGATGGATCTTCAGGGCGTCCGTACCGGCCACCTGAGCCGTTCGCCGGCTGTGCTTCCCGATCGTGAGTTCCGTCGAGCTCAGGGAGCCGACCAGCCGGCTCACCACCTCTCCGTACTCCTCGATGGGGAACGCGCGGATGTGCTGGCCCTGGGCTGCCGAGCTCCGGTCCGTGCGGCCTCTGGCGTCCATCAGGCTGTGCGTGACCTGGCGGATGGCGTCGGGCTGCGCCGCGCGCAGGACGAAGTCGAAGCCGAAGCCGGGGGAGATCCTGCTCTGGTCGAGCAGCAGGTGCCCCATGCCGAAAGTGAGGGCGAAGACGTCGTCGGCGACGGGGAGGAGCAGGACGCACGCCGAGGTGCGGTTCTCCACGGGCGGCTTCCGCCCGGTGAGGGCGTGCACGGCGGAGGTCCAGTCGGGCGGCCGGTGGTGGCCGATCACACCGTGGCAGAGGAGTGCGGGGGCGTCCCCGACCGTCACGTCCTCGACGGCGAAGGAGTGATCGTGCTCATACCTGGCGTTGAGTGCTGCCCGCAGGTCCGCGGGGGACGGGCCCGTGTCCCGGAGCAGGTAGAGAGTGCTGCGCCGGGTCCTGGGGACGGCGGCCGGGCTGTGGGTGAGGGTCGGGCCGAGCGGCATGGGGACTCCCGGGGTGGTGAGGCGGGGGGGTGGCGCTAACGGCACCCAGTAGATGCTCTCGTGAAAGCACTGTCAAACATGAATTCACGCTCGGGTTGTGGTGTAGGGTGTGAACTGCCAGCCCAGAGGAGAGGTGCCGCCCGGTCATGCCCGAGACAACAGCCCACGTGACAGCCGCGGAGATCTCCCGCATCGCCGGCGTCACCCGGGCCACCGTCAGCAACTGGCGCCGACGGCACGCCGACTTCCCCCATCCGTCCGGCGGCACCGACACCAGTCCGCTCTACGACCTCGGAGCGGTCCAGGCGTGGCTCGGCTCGCGCGGTCACACGCAGGTCGCCGACCCCCGGGAGGAGCTGCGCACCGCGGTCCGCTTCCAGGCCTCCGACCCGGACAGGACGACCGGCCGCATCGGCTTCGTCCTCACGCTCGCCCGCCGCTCCCCGGACGAGACGGCGGCGCTCGCCGACCTCACGGACGCCGAACTCGTCGCCCGCGCCGCCGAAGAGGTGGCCGAGCTCCTGGCCTCGCTCCCCGGGCCGACGCCCGTGAGCCCTCCGTTCTCCGCATCCGACGGCCCCACATTGCGCGCGATCCTTCGCTGCGTACGCGAGGAGGGCGGCCCGGCCGCGCTCGCGGTGCTCGCGGAAAGGGAACTGGAGGACAGCGCCGCGACCGGCGTCTACGGAACTCCCGAACCCTTGACGCGGCTGGTCGCGGAGCTCCTCCCGGCGGGGGTCGCGCGGGTCCTGGACCCGGCCTGCGGCAGCGGCGCGCTGCTCGCGGCCGCCGCCGGGCGCGGCGCCACCACTCTCCTCGGCCAGGACTCCGTACCCGTACAGGCCCAGCGCGCCGCGGTCGGGCTCAGCCTCGCGGCGCCATGGGCCGAGGTCACCGTACGCATCGGGGACAGCCTGCGCGCGGACGCCTTCGACGGCCTGACGGCGGACGCGGTGGTCTGCAACCCGCCGTACGGAGACCGCGACTGGGGCCACGACGAGCTCGCCTACGACCCGCGCTGGGCGTACGGCGTACCGGGCCGGTCCGAATCCGAGCTCGCCTGGGTGCAGCACTGCCTCGCCCACCTCGCGCCGGGCGGCTGGGCCGTGCTGATCCTGCCGCCCGCCACCGCCTCCCGCCCCTCCGGGCGCCGGGTGCGGGCGGAGCTGGTGCGCGGCGGCGCCGTGCGGGCCGTACTGGCTCTCCCGGCCGGGGCCGCACCGCCACTGCACGTGGGCCTGCAGCTGTGGGTACTGCAACGGCCCGAGCCGGGCGGCCCGGAGCGGAAGTCGGTGCTGTTCGTCGACATGGCAGGGTCGCCCGGGCCGGGTGCCGGGGGAGAGGCGGCGGGCTCGTCGCGTGCGGGCTCTTCCCGTGCCGCGATCGACTGGGCCGGTCTGACGGCCCGGACGCTCGCCCACTGGGACGCTTTCATCGCCGACCCGGACCGCTTCGCGGCCGAGCCCGGCGCCGCACGTGCGGTGCCGGTCGTGGACCTCCTCGACGAGCTCGTCGACCTCACGCCCGCCCGCCAGGTCCGTATCTCCCACACGGACGTCGACCCCGCCGAGTTGTCCACGCGCACGGAGACCGGCCGCCGCGAGCTGACCGAGGCCGCCCGCTCCCTCCTCGACGCGGCGGACCTCACCGCCTGGACCCCACCCGAACCAGGCGGCTCGGCCCGGGAATGGCGTACGGCCACCGCCTCCGACCTCGCCCGGGGCGGGGCGCTGACCCTGCTCCGTACCGTCCCGGACGCCAAGGGCCCCGAACCGGAGCCGGAGGGGGCTGCCTCCGCACCGGCGGCGCCGGTGCTCACCGGAGCGGACATCGCGCGCGGGACGGGCCCGACCGGCGACCCGGCGGAACTCCGTTCGGCGGCTCACGCGCCCGTGATCGCCGTCGGCGACGTCCTGGTACGGGCGATCGCGGGCGGCACCGGGCCGATGGCCCGAGTGGCGGACGAGGGGGACGCGGGCGCTCTCCTCGGCCCCCAGGTCCATCTCCTGCGCCCGGACCCGGCCCGCCTGGACTCCTGGTTCCTGGCCGGATTCGTCGGCTCGGCGGAGAACATCGCGGGGGCCTCCACCGGCAGCACCGTCCTGCACGTGGCACCGGGCCGGCTACGCGTCCCGCTGCTGCCGCTCGACGAGCAGCGCCGCTACGGCGAGGCCTTCCGGCACGTCCACGTACTCCGCGCGCGGGCACGGCAGGCCGCGCGCCTCGCGGAGGAGACGGCGGCCCTGCTGACGGGCGGCCTCACGGGCGGCGCGCTCCTGCCGGCCACGGCCACGGCCACGGCCACGGCCACGGCCACGGCCACGGCCACGGCCACGGCCACGGCCCCGGCTGGGGCCTCGGCCGATACCGAACCGGCCTGAACCACACGTGTACTTCTCGACCATCCACCACACTTGTCCGCACCCGCTTCCCTTGGGCGGGACGGTCCGGAAGGAAACCGGGGAACCCCTTGAACAGCAGTAAGCACACGGAACTGGCGAACCACGCCTGGTCCGTCGCCGACCTCCTGCGCGGCGACTACAAGCAGTCCGACTACGGCAAGGTCATCCTGCCGTTCACGGTGCTGCGCCGGCTGGAATGCGTCCTGGAGCCGACCCGGGAGAAGGTCGCGGAGACCGCTGCCCAGTACAAGGACCAGGAGGACATCGACCCGGACTACTGGCTGCGCAAGGCCTCGGGCCACTCGTTCTACAACAAGAGCGACCTGACCCTGAAGAAGATCGCCGGGGACCCGCAGAGTGCGGCGAAGAACCTCCAGATCTACGTCGCCGCCTTCTCGGACAACGCCCGCGAGGTCCTCGACAAGTACGAGTTCGCCCAGCAGATCAAGCGGCTCGCGAGTGCCGACCTGCTCTACCAGGTCATCGGCAAGTTCACCGACCTGGACCTGCACCCCGATGTCGTCTCCAACCACAACATGGGCTACATCTTCGAGGAGCTGATCCGCCGCTTCGCGGAGCAGTCCAACGAGACGGCGGGCGAGCACTTCACCCCCCGCGAGGTCATCAAGCTGATGGTCAACCTCCTGATCGCGCCCGATGGCGACGCTCTGACGGTGCCGGGCGCGGTCCGCACGGTCATGGACCCGGCATGCGGTACCGGCGGCATGCTGTCGGCCGCCGAGGACCACATCAGGGCCCTGAACCCGGACGCCACGGTGGAGGTCTACGGCCAGGAGCTCAACCCCGAGTCCTGGGCCATCTGCCGGTCCGACCTGATGATCAAGGGGCAGGACCCGGAACACATCGCGTTCGGCAACTCCTTCAGCGACCCCGCCCACCGGAGGGAGAGGTTCGACTACCTTCTGGCCAACCCGCCGTTCGGCGTGGAGTGGAAGAAGGTCAAGGACGAGGTCGAGTACGAGCACAAGCACATGGGCGAGGCCGGCCGCTTCGCCGCCGGCCTGCCGCGCATCAACGACGGCTCGCTTCTCTTCCTCCAGCACATGATCTCGATGATGAAGCCGGTGGACGTCAAGGGCGGTGGCGGCTCCCGCATCGCCATCGTCTTCAACGGCTCCCCGCTCTTCACCGGCGCGGCCGGCTCGGGCGAGTCCGAGATCCGCCGCTGGATCCTGGAGAACGACTGGTTGGAGGCGATCGTCGCTCTCCCGGACCAGCTCTTCTACAACACCGGCATCTCGACGTACTTCTGGATCCTCACCAACCGCAAGTCTCCGGACCACAAGGGCAAGGTCGTCCTGCTGGACGCGCGCGACCAGTTCCAGAAGATGCGTAAGTCACTCGGCGACAAGCGCAAGGAACTGGGCAAGCAGCACATCGCGGACGTGACCCGCCTGTACGCGGAGGCCATCCAGGCCGCGGCGGACCCGAACCACGAGCTCCACGCCAAGGTCAAGGTCTTCGACAACGAAGCTTTCGGCTACCAGCGCATCACGGTCGAACGCCCGCTGAAGCTCCGCTTCGAGGTCACGGAGGAGACGCTGACGGCCCTGGCGGCGGCGAAGCCGGTCCAGAAGCTGGCGGAGGCGGAGGCGTTCTTGGCCGCTGTCCGTACGCTGCTGGGTTCGTCGTGGCTGACCAAGTCCGAGGCGCTGGTGGCTCTGAAGGACGCGGTGGTCGCGGCTGGCCTGCTGTGGCCGACGGGCGCGCCCTTCGCGAAGGCACTGCGGGAGGCAGTGGGCGTCCGCGACCCGGAGGGCGAGGTGCAGAAGGTCAAGGGCGAGCCGGAACCGGACACGGAGCTGCGGGACTACGAGAACGTCCCGCTGGGCGAGGACGTCGAGGAGTACCTGAAGCGCGAGGTCCACCCGCACGTCCCGGACGCGTGGATCGACCACACGAAGACGAAGATCGGCTACGAGATCCCGTTCACCCGGCACTTTTATGTGTACGAACCGCCGAGGCCGCTGGCGGAGATCGACGCGGAGCTTAAGGCTCTGGAGGCCGAGATTCAGGAGCTGTTGGGGGAGGTGACCGAATGAGCTCAGTGCTCGGCATCTCGCTGCCAGGCGAGTGGTCCTCGGCACCGCTCAAGCACGTCACCACGTATCTAAACCGTGGTTCGGCCCCGACATACGTGTATGAGGGCGCGGTGCGGGCCATCAGCCAGGCTGCGAACCAGGCCACCGGCCTCGACTGGACGCGAACCCGCTTCCATGAGTTCAGCGGTGACCCGAGGAAGCTCAAGGGGTTTCTGTGGTCTGATGACGTTCTCATCAACTCAACGGGGACCGGCACGCTCGGTCGAGTCGGCTACTTTACGCAGTCGCCGGACGGCCTCCCTTGCATGGCCGACAGTCACGTCACTGTCGCGCGTTCGAAGCAGGGCGAATTGGATTCCCGCTTCATGTACTACTGGCTGAGCTCACGCCCCTTCCAGGAGTTCGTGTATGCGGCACTCGTGGTTGGGGCGACCAACCAGATCGAACTAAATCGGGATCGCTTGGGTGACGCACCTGTGCCGCTTCCGGAACTGGAGGAGCAGCGCCGCATTGCCGACTTCCTCGATGCTGAGACCGCCCGCATCGATAGACTCAGCGCCCTGCAGCGCAGCGCCCTCCGAACGCTTGACGAGCGGGAAGCCGCCCAGCTTGATTTGGGTATTGACGTTCTTGTGGAGCGTCATGGTGTTGTGCCGCTTCGCCGTTTCCTCCTGGGAGTTGACCAAGGCGCCAGTCCTCAATGCGATGCGGTGCCGGCTGCCGACGGTGAGTGGGGGGTCCTCAAGGTGAGCTGCCTGAGGCCCGGCGTCTTCATTCCCACCGAAAACAAGAGGCTCCCTGTGGGAATCAAACCCGATCCGGCCAGTGAGGTGCGAGATGGAGATTTGCTCGTTGTTCGGGCGAATACTCCACAGTTGGTCGGTTCGACGGCTGTTGTTCCTAAGGTTAGAGGGAGGCTGCTTCTTTCGGACAAGATTTTTCGTGTCCGCTTGGATGGCAGGCTGACGGCCGACTTCGTGGCGACCGTTGCGCGGGGGCGTCGGATCCGCGCCCTGTGTGCGGCTAGTTCGAACGGCGCTTCCCAGTCGATGGCGAACATTCGGTTCGAAGAGGTCAAGGCGTGGCCGATCCCTGCCGTCGGACTTGGTGCGCAAGCCGATTTCGTGGCACGGGTTGCGAACGGCCGGGCAGTTCTGGACAACCTGCGACCACGCATCGAGCGGCAGCTCGCTCTCCTTGCCGAGCGCCGGAAAGCCCTCATCACCGCAGCTGTAACCGGTCAGTTCGACGTGTCCGCCGCCAGCGGACGCAACGTCACGGAGGGAATCACCGCATGAGCCCCGGCGCCGTCCACCACGAGTCCGCGTTCGGCGACGGCATAGTCGCCGCTATGATCGAGCGCGGCTGGCGCGAGGTCAGTTCCGCCGGCTATCAGCCCGACCTCGGCCTGGACCCCGACGAACTCTTCGAGTTCATCCGCAAGACCCAGGCCCAGGAGTGGCACGAGCTGCGCACCGTCTACGGCGACCCCAACGAGGCCCAGCGCGGCTTCGCCCGTCGCCTCGACCAGGCCATCGCCAACGACGGCCTGCTCCACGTCCTCCGCAATGGCGTCAAGGACCGCGGCGTACTCCTCCGCGTGGCCTACTTCAAGCCAAACCTGGTCGCCGACCCCTCCGCCCTCGACGGCTACCGCGCCAACAGCCTCACCGTCGTCCGCGAGCTGCCGTACGCAACGAAGCAGCTGGACTGGAACAACCGCCTCGACCTGACCCTGTTTCTGAACGGCATCCCGGTCGCCACCGCCGAGCTCAAGAACCCGCTCACCGGCCAGGGCGTCGAGCACGCCAAGGAGCAGTACCGGACCGACCGCGACCCCACCGAGCTGATCTTCACCCGCCGGGTCATCGCGAACTTCGCCGTAGACCCCGACCTGGTCTTCGTCGCGACCGCGCTCAAGGGCAAGAACACCCGCTTCCTTCCCTTCAACACCGGCTCCGAAGGCCCCGGCCGCCCCGGCGGCGCCGGGAACCCGCCCCCCACGGCCTTCGGCCAGTACTCGACCTCCTACCTTTGGGAGCAGGTCTGGGAGCGGGACAACTGGCTCGATCTCCTCCAGCGCTTCGTCCACCAGACCAAGCCGAAGTCAAAGACCCCCGGCGGCAGCACCACCCGTACCACGATCTTCCCTCGCTACCACCAGTGGGACGTCGTCAAGAAGCTGACCGCCCACGCCGCCACCCACGGCGCCGGTCAGAACTACCTGATCATGGCCTCGGCCGGCTCCGGCAAGTCCAACACCATCGGATGGCTCGTTCACCGCCTCTCCGACCTGCACGCGGACAACGACCCCCGCACGCTGAACACCGAGGCCCTGTCCGCCGGCTTCATCAAGCCCGGGGCGCCCGTCTTCGACAAGGTCATCGTCATCACCGACCGCCGGAACCTGGACGCCCAGCTTCGCGAGACGGTCGGCAGCTTCTCCCAGACCGACGGCCTGGTCGTCAAGATCGACGAGAAGCACGGCGCCAAGAGCGAGCAGCTCGCCCGCGCCCTCTCCCGCGACACCGGCAAGATCGTCACGGTCACCCTGCACTCGTTCCCCGCGCTCCTGGACTACCTCAAGCGCAACCCGACCGAGATCAAGGGCACCACCTTCGCGATCGTCATCGACGAGGCCCACTCCTCCCAGTCCGGCGACGCCGCGACCTCCGTCCGGGCCGCCCTCCGGGAACTCGGCCTCGACTCCGACTCCGACGACGCCGGCGCGACCACCGTCACCGTCACCGACAAGCTGAAGAAGAAGGCGCTCGAACGCTCCCGGGCCGCCAACCTCTCCTACTTCGCCTTCACCGCCACCCCCAAGTCCAAGACCCTCGAACTGTTCGGGACTCCGGACCAGGTGAACGGCAAGGCCGCCTATCGCCCCTTCCACACGTACTCCATGCGCCAGGCCATCGAGGAAGGGTTCATCCTCGACCCGCTGCGGAACTACGTCACGTACAACACGTACTGGAAGCTGGTGAACCAGAACCACGACGAGCGCGAGGTCGACCCCGCCAAGGCCAACTCGCTCCTCGCCCGGTACGTACTGACCCACGATTCCACCGTCTCCCAGCACGCGCAGGTGATCGTCGAACACTTCGTCGCCCACACCCGGGGCCGGCTCGGCGGGCGTGCCAAGTCCATGGTCGTGACCGCCTCCCGGCACTCCGCCGTCCAGATGGCCCGCGCCATCAAGAGCTACATCAAGGACCGCGACTACCACACCAGGTACCCGGACATGGGCGTCCTGGTGGCCTTCTCCGGCTCCCTCACCATCGACGGCGAGGAGACCACCGAGCCGAAGGAGAACGGCGGCCTCTCCGAGACCGCATTGCCCAAGGCCTTCGGCTACACGCGCGCCGACGACAAGGCGGTCAAGGCCGGAGCGAAGGGGCAGCAGGAGTACCGGATCCTGGTCGTCGCCGAGAAGTACCAGACCGGCTTCGACCAGCCCCTGTTGACGACCATGTACGTCAACAAGACGCTGACCGGCATCGCGGCAGTCCAGACCCTCTCCCGTCTGAACCGCACCGCCGAACGCAAGGCGCAGGCCGACCTCGCCGTCCTGGACTTCACCAACGAGGCCGAGGACATCAAGGACGCGTTCCGCCCCTACTTCGAGGAGGCGAACACCCTTCCCTCGGACCCCAACCTGCTCTACACCGCTCAGAGCCGGGTCATGTCCGCGCCGATCATCTCCGAGGCGGAGATGGACGAGTTCGCCGCCGCCTGGTTCGAGGCGAAGGAGAAGGCCGCCGGCTCGCAGGCCAAGTGGGAGAAGCTGCACGCCGAGCTCTACCGGCGGCTGTCCCCGGCCGTCACCCGCTACGAGGCCCTGCGCGACAACGACGAGGACGAGGACGAGGTCAAGACGGCCGAGGACTTCCGCGCCGACCTCATCGACTACGTACGCAAGTACGGCTTCCTTGCCCAGATCGTGCCCTACCACGATCCCGACCTGGAGCGCCTCCACCTCTACGGGCGCTACCTCCTCACCCGCCTGCGCGGGCGCACGGACGGTGGCGTGGACATCGGCGATGTGGACCTCAGCCACCTGCGTGTGCAGAAGACGGGCGAGCACGACGTCTCCCTGAGCCCGGAAGGGCCCGCGACGATGCCGGGCTTCGGCGAGGGACCGGGCGGCGCCAAGGAGGCCGAGAAGTCCCTTCTGTCCGAGCTGATCGAGAAGTTCAACGCCAAGTTCGGCACGGACTTCACCGAGCAGGACGTCATTCGGCCCTTCGAGGAGGCCAAGGCCGACGCGAAGGTCCGGGCGGCGGCCGTCGTCAACGACGAGGACAACTTCGGCAAGGTCTTCGACAAGGTCTTCGCGGACAAGATGGCCGACCACGTCGACTCCATCGCCGGCCTCGGCCGCCAGTACTTCGGCGCCGACCGGAACTTCAAGTCCAGCCTCGACCGCAGCGCCCGCCGTGCCGCGTGGCGGATGATCCGCCGCGAGGAGGGCGTGGACGACGCCGCGTAGCCCCTTGGTACGTGTCGGTGCCCTCGTACACCTCACCGGTGTACGAGGGCACCGCGCCGTTTCAGGCCGTGTGGTCGGCCGCCAGCTCCACGAACCCGGCCCAGGCGTCGGGGCCTACGGTCATCACGGGCCCGCCGAGTCGCTTGGAGTCGCGGACGTGCACGGTGCCGGGGGTGGCGGCCACCTCGACACACTGACCGCCCTCTGCACCGCTGTAGCTGCTCCTGAACCAAGCGAGTCCCGGCTGCACAGGTGAGGTAACTGCGTTGCTCATAGCTCTCCCAGCAACTTCTCGATGAATCCCATGGTCTCTCGCGGAGTGAGAGCCTGGCTCCGAATGATCCCATAGCGGGCTGCGGCCATATGGGTCTCCTCTCGGTCCGTCAGCAGGCTGCTTCGTCCCTGGACTTCCATGTACACCAGTTGCTGCCCGGCCTTGCGGGTGATCACGGTGAAGGGGCCATCCACACCGGCGTTGTCCTCGCGGTCCAGCGGCATGACCTGGATCTCGACATTACGCTTCTGGCCGATGAGCAGCAGATGTTCCAACTGGCCACGCAGGACCGCCCTGCCGCCATGTGGACGGCGAAGGGCCGATTCCTCTAGCACGAAGCTCAACAGGGGAGCCGGCCATCGGTTGAAGATCTCATGGCGGGCCAGCCGAGCCGCCACCCGCGTTTCAATGGTTGCCTCATCCAGCAAGGGCCGCCGCATGGCCAGTACAGCCCGCGTGTACTCCTCCGTCTGTAGAAGCCCGTTGACCACCAGCGTGTCGTAGGCACAGAGCTCAACCGCCTCCGCCTCCAGGCGCGCCATGTCCCGGAAGAACGCCGGATACTGCGCCCGTGCCATCTCTTCCTTCAGGGCCTTCAGCACGCCCCCCGCGTCCAGCACCTCGTCCGCCTGGTCGATGAACCTCGGCGGCGGGATGCGCCGCCCCTGCTCAAACGAGGCGATCGACTGCGCCGCGTACCCCACCAGCTTGCCGAACCCCGCCCGCTCCAGGCCCGCCCGTGTCCGGAACAGCTTCAGTTGGCGTCCGAAGGCCGCCGCCAACCCCTGTCCCGGCTCGTCCTCCGGCCGATGGCCAACGGCCTCGACCCCCTCCGATACCGCTCCCGCGTCATCGTCCCGCACCGCCGCCACCCTTCCGCGCACGTACACCGCACCGCCCGCCCGCGTACAAGCGGAACGCGACGGCGCGTCACCCATGGTCACGCTACGCCACCACGGCCCACCGTAGAGCCATGACGAGCAACCCCGCCAACACCGCCACCCCCACCCAACCCGACATGCCCACCCACCACTTCGAGATGCGGTTCACCTCCACGCCCCGCGGCGCCCGCCTCGCCCGTCGGCTGTGCGCGGAACGGCTGCACGCCTGGGGGATCCCGTACGGCACCGAGACACACGACGTGATCGCCCTGCTCGTGGCCGAGCTCAGCGCGAACGCCGTCCAGCACGGCTGCGTACCCGGCCGCGACTTCCACGTACGGCTCACCGTCCCCGCGCAGCCCCTCGCTCCCGCGCGGATCGAGGTGACCGACACCCGCGGCGAGCGGACACCCGAGCCCGCACCACACCTCCCCGGCCCGGACCGTACCGAGGGGCGCGGCCTGCTCCTCCTCGCCGCGCTCGCCGACCGCTGGGGCTGGGGCCCGCGCCCCGGCGGGGCGCCCGGCAAGATCGTGTGGGCCGAGTGCGACCGGCAGAGTCACGACGCAAGGGTGGTTCTCGGCCATATGTGACAGACCTTCCCGCCCTTCCCTGGACGGAAGATCGCCACCCCCACCACACTGGTCCCGACATGTCGGGCCGGCCGACACCACCTCGGTACGCACGTCGGCGACAGAAACACGACGGGGCGGGGGCACGGTGCCGCAGCAGGTGATCGCCGGACGTTACGAACTCCTGGAGGAGATCAGCCACGGCGGCATGGGCGACGTCTGGCGCGGCTACGACGCCGTACTCGACCGGCCCGTCGCCGTGAAGCTCATCCGCCCCCAGGCCGTCACCTCGCCGCAGATGGCGGACGAGCTGGCCAAGCGGTTCCGGCGCGAGGCCCGGATCACGGCCCGAATCCAGCACCCCGGCGTGCCGCAGGTCTACGACGCCGTCCTCGACGACACCCACGAGCGACTGTTCCTCGTCATGGAACTGGTCGAGGGCGTCCCGCTGTCCGCCTACGTGGACCCGGCCCGGCCGCTGCCGGTGAGCTGGGCCGTGGCCGTGGCCGCTCAGGTGGCCACCGTGCTCTCGCACGCCCACGAGGTCCCGGTGATCCACCGGGACCTCAAGCCGGGCAACGTCCTCGTCGCCCGCGACGGGACCGTGAAGGTCCTGGACTTCGGCATCGCGGCCATCCTGCGCACCGACGCCACCAAGCTGACCGCGACCGGGAGCCCGATCGGGACGTCCCAGTACATGGCACCCGAGCAGGTCCGCGGCGGACGTGTCACCCCGCAGACGGACCTCTACGCGCTCGGCTGCGTCCTGCACGAACTGCTCTGCGGGCGCGCCCTGTTCCAGGCGGACAGCGAGTTCGCGCTCATGTACCAGCACGTCAGCGCCGCCCCCACCCCGCTCCGGCAGCTGCGCCCCGAGGTCCCGGGCGCCCTGGAAGAACTCGTCGTGCACCTGCTCCGCAAGGCGCCCGAGGCGAGGCCCGCCGACGTCCAGGAGGTGTACGAGCGGCTGCGGCCCTTCCTCCCGCAGGCCGGCCAGGAACCGGCGCCCGGCGAGAGCGGCCCGGCCGGAGCGCCGGACCCGACCGGGCTGTTCCGCCACCCGTACGCGCCCCGCTCCCGCCCCCGGCCCGTGGCCGCCCAAGCGCCTTCCGGGGAGGCGGCCCCCGCACCCGTCCCCGTACCGGACGGACTCAGGGCGGACATCAAGGAGGCGTACGCGCACTCCGACGCCCTCCTGGAAGAGGAGCGGTTCGCGCAGGCCGCGGAGGTGCTGAGCGAGGTCATCGAACCGGCCGCCCGCGCCCTCGGCACCGACAACCGGCAGGTGCTCGACCTGCGCACCCAGCGAGCGGCCATCCGGCTGCTGGGCGGGGACTACCGTGCCGCCCTGCCCGAGTTCAACGCGCTCGCCGACGCGTACGGGCGCATCGCGGGACCCACGAGCGCGCGGGCCCGCGCCTGCCGTGCCCAGGCCGCCCGCTGCCGCGCCGAACTCGGTCAGGTGACGGAGGCGCTCACGGCACTGGAATCAGTGCTGGCCGTCGTCCGGTCCGTGGACAGCGATGCCAGCGAGGAAGCCCTCGAACTGCGCCGTGACATCGGCATGCTGCTCCTCGCCCAGGGCCGCGCGGCCGATGCCCTGTTCGTGCTCGAACCGCTGCACGGCGACCTGAACGTCGTCTACGGGCCCGCGGGCGAGCTGACAGCGGAGATCGCCGAGGCGCTGGCACTCATACGGCTGGATCTCGACGGCCCGGAGTCCTGACGTCCGTCGGGTAGACGATCCGTGGTCGGCAAAGTGGCGGAGCCGGTGGGTGCCGCCAAGGGGGGAACGAAGTATGAACGCACAGCAGCCCAAGGGCGGAAAGCCTGACCTGAACACCCAGGTGAGGCAGGTCGGCAACGCCCTCCAGAAGATGTACGGCGAGCTGCTGGACACCAGCGACCTGGCAGCCAAGCACACAGGGGAGGCGTTCGAGATACGCCGGACCTCCAGGGCCCTGGCCGCGCAGGCCGTGCGGATCGTCACCGGATTCAGCCCGGAGGAAGCCGCCGCCACCGTCATCGACGGCGACCTCGACCAGGGCATCGACGCGATTGCCGTGGTCGAGGGAGCGAAGCCGCACGTGTACCTCGTGCAGGCCAAGTGGAGCGAGAAGGGCTACGCCAAGGGCGAGCGGAAGGCCGTACTCGAACTCCTCGCCGGCCTCAGACTCATCGACGACGAGAACTTCGCCCCGTTCAACCCGCGGGGCAGGAGGCTGGCCGAGTACGCGAAGTCCGTCATGGACCAGGGGACCGTACCCGTCACCCAGGTCGTCGTACTCATGCGGCCCGACGCCCCTGACGACGGCTTCATGCAGGTCATCAAGAACGGTGAGGACGAGTTCAACCACCACGCCAACGTTCTGGGCCACCGGATCATCCTCGCTCCGGAGGTATGGGCCTCCGTACGAGCCGACCAGGCACCCGAGCCGGTGGTCCTGACCGCCGAGCTGTTCCCCTGGTTCGGCATGGGCTCCGACGCGCTGTACGAGTCGTACCAGGGAGTCGTCGACGCCGAGCAGGTCGCCGACTGGGCGGAGCAGCACGGGACGAACCTCTTCAACCTGAACATCCGCAAGCCCCTGGGCCGGACGCCCATCAACAACTCACTGATCGCCACCCTCACCGAGGAGCCGGCCAACTTCTGGTACTACAACAACGGCATCACCGTGCTTTGCGATCGTGTGGAGAAGGTCGAACGGTCGGCACGTGCTCCCCACCAGAAGCCCCTGATGCTGACGCTGTACAACGCCAGCGTGGTGAACGGCGCCCAGACCGTACGCGCGGTGGCGGAGGCGCTGCAGAAGGAGGACGCGGCGGCCGAGGCGAAGATAGGCGTACGGATCATCGTCACGCACGCGGCCCAGGAGTTCGCCAGCGACACCACGCGCGCCACCAACCGCCAGAACAGCGTGGGCGACCGCGACTTCGTCGCCCTCGATCCCGTACAGGGGGACATCCTGGACGAGATGCGGGCGGAACTCGGCCTGGAGTACGGGGTGCAGCGCAGCGAGGTCGACCTTCCGGAGGAGTCCGGCTGCACCGTGGTCGAGGCTGCCGTTGCTCTGGCCTGCGCCCATGCCGACAGCCAGTACGCGGCCCGGATCGCGCTCGCCCTCGACCCGCTGTGGGAGCGCGGCCCGCAGGGGGTCTACGACGTGCTGTTCCGCCCGAGGCCGGGCGTCTACCTGCTGTGGAACGCCGTCCAGGTGGTCCGGGAGGTGCGCCGCTCCCTTCTCGACCTCCGCAAGCGCTATGAGGGCAGGGCCGCCGCGCTGACGGAGCACGGCACGTACCTGCTGGCCCATCTGGTCTTCCGGCTCCTCGACACCGAGGGGATCGACGAGCCTGACACCAAGCTGACCTGGGCCGGCGACGCAAAGGCGGAAACCAAGGAGATCGTCGAGCGGCTGCTGCCCGTCACCATGCAGGTCATCGACGGGCTCTCCGAGCGGCGCCCGCAGATCCGAGCCGTATGCGCGGACGTCGACCGGTGCCGAGAGGTCTCCGAACGGGTGGTGGAGGCCATGGCAGAGGGCAAGGACGGCTCCGCACCGGACACGTACCGCCGCGTCCGACCGACCCGCAGGCGTCGCCGCCCCAACGCCGTCCAGGTCCTCGTCGACAAGCGTGTACTGCCGGAGGGTGAGCCGCTCGCCCTCAGCACGGCCTACCCGACGGAA
Organism: Streptomyces sp. NPDC060232; assembly: GCF_042726555.1. Taxonomy (NCBI): domain Bacteria; kingdom Bacillati; phylum Actinomycetota; class Actinomycetes; order Kitasatosporales; family Streptomycetaceae; genus Streptomyces; species Streptomyces sp. NPDC060232. Next base: position 62,212 of record NZ_JBHXAG010000002.1, read on the forward strand.
GCCGACGCGCTCAAGGACTGGCTGGCGGAAGACCCGCAGCGATCCCGGGCCACATGGACCAACCACCGGACGAAGCCCATCGTCTGGGCCGCCGACGGCAGGCAGTACTCGCCTTCCGGATTGATCACCCTCATGTGGGAGCAGGCCGCATGGGCGGAACGCCCCGTGGCCAACCAGGGCACGGCCCGCTGGGTCACCTCATCGGGCGACACCCTCGCCGATCTCGCGTGGCGGACGCTGGGCGACCTGGAGGAGCCGGACGAGTCCGACGAAGCGGGCCGCCAGGATACGGACGAGACCGACCAGTAACCACGGGAGAGAAGCCCGCCATGCCCCGCCTCGCCTTCGACATCGCCTTCTGCGCCCAGCTCCCCAAACTCCAGGGCACGGTCCGCAAGGGGGTCTTCGACGCCTGGGAGAAGTTCGAACGGCTCACACTGGACCAGCTGTTCAAGGACCCCGGCCTGAAGCTGGAGTCGCTCAAAGGCGCCCGGGACCCGCACATCCGGACGATCCGGATCGACCGCGGCACCCGAGGGGTCGTGCTGGCACCCGACAGCGGGGACACGTACGTCCTGCTGCGCGTGCTGCCGCACGACGAGGCCAACGCCTGGGCCGTCAAGCAGAAGGCGAGCATCAACACGGTCACCCGGGCCGTCGAGATCCGCGACATCGCCGTACTGGAGGAGCTCACCCCCGCATACGAGCGGATCGCCCCCGCCGCCGAGCAGCGGCTCTTCGCCCGGTTCTCGGACGGAGACCTCGCGGCACTCGGCATCGACGGGACGACCCTGCGGCAGGCCCGGGTCCTGACCAGTGCGGAGCAGCTGGAGGCCTTCGCGCCGTTCTTCCCCCAGGATCAGCGGGAGGTACTGGAGTACCTGGCCGCCGGCTTCACCGTGGAGGACGTGTGGCGCGAAGTGGTCGCCGTCAACCTGGCCGCCGCCGACAGCTCGGAGCCCGTGAACCCCGCCGACTACGAGACCGCGATCCGGCACACCCGCACCCGCATCGCCCTGGTCACCGGATCGGACGAGCTCCGGGACATCCTCGACAAGCCCTTCGCCGCATGGCGGGTCTTCCTGCACCCCTCCCAGCACAAGGTGGCCTACCGGGCCTCCTACTCCGGCCCGGCCCAGGTCACCGGAGGCCCTGGCACGGGCAAGACGGTCGTCGCCCTGCACCGCGTACGCCACCTGCTCGGCCACCTGCGTGACGGCGACCGCATCCTGCTCACCACCTACACCAACGCACTGGTGGCCGCCCTGCGTGCGGGCCTCGCCGAGCTCGTCGACGACGTGACGCTCCGGGACCGGGTGGACATCATGACCGTCGACGCGTTCGCCGGGCGGGTGCTGTCCACGTCGCGCCGCCCCCTGCGCGCCGACGAGGAGCCGGCCCGCTGGCAGCAGGCCGCCCGAGCCGCGGGCTTCACCGGGAGCCCGCAGTTCCTCGCCCAGGAGTACAGACACGTCGTCCTCGCCCAGAACCTGCGCACGTACGAGCAGTACGAAGCCGCCGAGCGCAAAGGGCGGGGCAGCGCGCTGCCCGGGGCGGCCCGACCGCCGGTGTGGGGAGCCATCGAGGAGTTCACCGCCCGGCTGGCCTCCGACGGGCTGCGGACCTACCTCGGCACCTGCACGGAGGCCGCGGACCTGCTGGAGCGGACCGGGCCGTGCTACCGGCACGTCGTCGTCGACGAGGCCCAGGACCTGCACCCCGCCCAGTGGCGCCTCCTGCGCGCGGCCGCCCCGGTGCGCCCGGACGACCTGTTCATCGCGGGCGACCCGCACCAGCGGATCTACGACAGCAAGGTCTCCCTGAAGGCGGTCGGGATCAAAGTCGCGGGGCGGTCGGCGAAGATGCGCAAGAACTACCGCTCCACACACGAGATCCTGAGCTGGTCCACCGCGCTCCTCGTCGGACGCCCCTTCGCGGAGCTTGAGGACGACGCCCGCCACGAAACCCTGCTCGGCTACCGTTCGGCCCTGCACGGGAGCGGGCCCGAGACCCATGCGGCCGGTTCCCCGGAGGCGGAGCTGGCCGCGCTCGTCACCCGCGTCCGCGGGTGGCTGGAGGACGGCATCGCACCCGGTGACATCGGCGTGAGCGCCCGCTTCAACCGGACCTGCGACCAGGTGGCGGAGCGCCTGTCCGCGGCTGGCATCCCCGCTCAGCGACTGCGGGCGGACCGGTCGGCGCTGGCCGACGCGGTGAGCGTCGGCACCATGCACTCCTTCAAGGGCCTGGAGTACCGGTGCGTCGCGGTGATCGGTGTCCATGACGGCGCTGTGCCGTTCCCCAAGGCGGTGACGCCCGTGGACATCGACCGTCTTCAGCACGAGGCCGACCTGCTGGCGGAACGCTGCCTGCTGTTCGTCGCCTGCACTCGCGCCCGCGACGGCCTGTACGTGTCCTGGGCGGGGGACCCCAGCCCCTTCCTGCTCACGGCCGGGATGTGAGCAGCAACAGACTGGCCCCGCCCCAGGGCAGCCGCAAACGGTGTCACGACAACACGAGGAGAAGAGATGGGCGAGCTCGCGGACGGCGTGGCCCGGTTGGAACGTGAGCTTGCGGAGGCCCAAGAGGCCTTGCGAGTCGTCGAGAAGGTCGAGGAGGAGATCGAAAGCGCCATGGAAGAGGTCGAGAGTGTCTGCGAGGCGCTCCACAATCTCTCATGGGAACTCGACGGAGAGATCGCCGATCACAACTATCCGGCCGTCGAACGGTATGCCTACGAGCTGTGGGGTCTGGTCGACAGCGAACGGGTTCGGCATGCCGTCGACACGGTCGCGCTGTTGACGGCGGTACGCGACGGACGTCCTCTCCCCGCCACGTCCGTAGCCGTGCTCATGCAGGGCCTGAAGGACGTCAAGGCATCGCATCCCACACTGACTCAGGAGGCACTCGACCAGGAGTTCCAGGCGGCGATGGGCCGGGCCGAGAACATCTGGAAGGAGATCTACGACGACGGCTCATGGGACAGCGAGAACGAACGCAAGGACCACCTTGCGGACCATCTGCACGAGGCAAGGCAGGAAGCGGTCTCCGACCGTGCGGTACGGGCGGGACGCTTTCTGATGGAGCTCTGCGATCACCTCGCGGAGACCGTGTGGCCGGAGGTCACGGACGGCCTCCGGGGGACGGACCTCGAAAGGGTGGCGCGGGCCCTGAAGGAGGCGTCCACGGCGGGAGAGACCGCCCCGGCGGTGTACAAGCTCTACGAGGTCAACCTTTCCGTGCAGTACGAGTCCTCCCCTTACTCGCTGGGGGCTGTGGGCGAGCAGCTGATGGCCTTCGAGTCATGGTTGGGGGTGCAGGGCCAGGGCTGACGCGCCTTCGGGAATCCGTGCTCGTCTTCCGTATGGCCAGGCGCTGGTCAGACCTTGATGACAGTGATGCGTCCGCCGCACAGGGTGGAGAGGTCCTCTGGGCCTGAGGTCAGGGTGGTGACCGACCCCGTGCTCGTAGCCCTGGGGAACAACGTGCCCGCTCACAAACGAGAAAGGCGGCATCGTGGGGGAGGCGTGCCGCGCCAAGCGCAACGGCAGGTACAGCGTGTGCTTTTGGCGTAAAAAAGGCGCTGACCTGCATTTCTGCTGGTCAGCGCCTCAACGGCACTTCGTGCGAAGTGCCCCCGGCAGGATTCGAACCTGCGCACACGGCTCCGGAGGCCGTTGCTCTATCCCCTGAGCTACGGGGGCGTGTCGCTTGTGGTGCGGCGACGGGTTGAACACTACCAGCTTCCGCAGGGTGATCAGGAACCGTTTTGTGGGGGACGGGGGAGTGGGTCGCCCGCACGGGGCGGAAGTGGCAAAAACCCGGACGCGGGGGCCCGGGCGGACCTACTCTCGAGTTGTGCCAGGCGTCTCGGGCCGGGTCCTCGTTGTCGACGACAACAAGGTCATCCGGCAGCTGATCAAGGTCAATCTCGAGCTGGAGGGCTTCGAGGTCGTGACCGCGAGCGATGGTGCCGAGGCGCTGGACATGGTGCACCGGGTGTGCCCTGACGTGATCACCCTTGACGTGGTCATGCCCCGGCTGGACGGCTTCGGGGCCGCCGCGCAGCTGCGGGCCGATCCGCGGACGCGCGACGTGCCCGTCGCCATCGTCAGCGCCTGTTCGCAGCTGGAGGTCGAGGCCGGGATCGCGGCTGGGGTCGACGCCTTCCTCGCCAAGCCCTTCGAGCCCACCGAGCTCGTACGCGTCGTGCGCCGGCTCGCCGAGCGCAAGGACCGGCGCGACGGGAGGAAAGGGGCTCCCGCCGGGAGGGGGAGGGGCTGAGCCCCGCCCGGGCTCCTGAGGGCTCCCGCCGATCAAGTCGGGCTCGCGGCGTCCGGTAGCGCGCCTTGCCCGGCTCGCGGCGTCCGGTAGCGCACATCGCCCGCCTTGTGGCGTCCGGTAGCGCGGCTCGCCCGGCTCGCCCGCCTCGCGATTCACGCCACCATGCGCCGCTTCCTGATCCGGCCTGATCGACGAGACACCCCCACGCCCGCTGTTCACATGGCGAAACCCTTCGTGGGATGACCGGGCGTCTCCCCTAGGCTGGGTCCCGTGACCCCCGCAGACCTCTCCCGTTGCGTCGTACGCGCCGTGCGCTGCGCCGTCGCGGACGGGGAGCTGGCCGCCGGGGCGGCCGCGCCCGAGCGGGTCGTCGTCGAGCGGACCCGGCCCGGCGGGGTCGGGGACTACGCCACCCCCGTCGCCTTCCAGGTCGCCAAGGCCGCCCGATGCGCGCCGCGTGACGTGGCCGGCGTACTGGCCCGCCGGCTCGGCGCCGAGCCGGGCATCGAGCGCGTCGAGGTCACCGGAGCCGGATTCCTCAACTTCGTACTGCCCGCCCCTTCCGCGCCCGCGGTCATCACCGACGCGATCATTCGCGACATCGTCATCCGGGACGTCCGCGGGGGCGCGGCCCATGTCGTTCCCGCCGACGAAAGCGGGCTCGGGCTGCGCGAGCGCGTCGTGCGGCGCAGTGTCCTGCGGCTCGTGACAGCCCAGGGCGGCACCGAGCGAGACCTGCCCGGCCCCCTGGCCGTCGCCCCCGTCGCCCGGCGCGACGGCGACGTCGTCGCCCGCTACGGCGCCGACGCCGCCTGCTGGGCGATGCTCGCCGTGCCCGCCCGGGAGACCCCCTCCTTCTCCGACGCGCTGCTGCACCAGGGCGAGGCCAACGAGTTCTTCCGCGTCCGGTACGCCCACGCCCGCAGCCGGGCCCTCGTACGCAACGCCGACCAGCTGGGCTTCCACCAGGAGCCCGGCGACGTCGACGACGCCCCCGCCCTGCTGCGCCTCCTCGCCGACCACCCCCTCGTCCTCGAAGCCGCCGCCTACCACCGTGCGCCCGAGCGGCTCGTACGGAACCTCGTCGAGCTGGCCGACGCCCTGCTCGACTTCCAGTACCGCGTACTGCCCCAGGGGGACGAGAAACCCTCGGCCGCCCACCGCGCCCGGCTGGCACTCGCCGACGCCGCCGGGACGGTGCTGGCCGGCGGCCTGGCCCTGCTCGGCATGGACGCACCCGAACGCCTATGAACCGCGAAGAGAGAAACCGATGAGCCGCTCCGCGCACCCCGCCGGCCCCCGCCACGCCGACGTCCTGCCCGAAGGGCACTACTCCCCGCCCCCCGCCGACCTGAACGCGCTCGACGAGAAGGTCTGGTCCCGCACCGTCCGGCGCGAGGACGACGGTGTCGTCTCCGTCGGCGGCATCGAAGTCACCCAGCTCGCCGAGGAGTTCGGGACCCCCGCCTACTTCCTCGACGAGGAGGACTTCCGCTCCCGCTGCCGCGCCTGGGCACACGCCTTCGGCCCCGACGCCGACGTCTTCTACGCGGGCAAGGCGTTCCTGTCCAAGGCCGTCGTGAAGTGGCTGAAGGAAGAGGGACTCAACGTCGACGTGTGCTCCGGCGGGGAGCTGAGCACCGCCCTCGCCGCCGGGATGCCGGCCGAGCGGATCGCCTTCCACGGCAACAACAAGTCCGAGAGCGAGATCCGCCGGGCCGTCCAGGCCGGGGTCGGACGGATCGTCCTGGACTCCTTCCAGGAGATCGCCCGCGTCGCGCACATCGCCCGCGAGCTGGGCGTACGGCAGCCCGTGCAGATCCGCGTGACCGTCGGCGTCGAGGCGCACACGCACGAGTTCATCGCCACCGCCCACGAGGACCAGAAGTTCGGCATCGCCGTCGCCGACGGGTCCGCCGCCGAGGCCGTGCGCCGCGCCCTCGGCCACGACTCGCTGGAGCTGCTGGGCGTCCACTCCCACATCGGCTCGCAGATCTTCGACATGGCCGGCTTCGAGGTCTCCGCCAAGCGCGTCGTGCGGCTGCTCGCCGCCGTCCGCGACGAGCACGGCGTCGAACTGCCCGAGATCGACCTCGGCGGCGGCCTCGGCATCGCCTACACCTCGAACGACGACCCCCGCGAGCCCCACGAGATCGCCAAGGCGCTCACCGAGATCGTGGCCCGTGAGTGCGAGGGGGCCGGACTGCGCGCCCCCCGGATCTCCGTCGAGCCCGGCCGCGCCATCGTCGGCCCGACCGCGTTCACCCTGTACGAGGTGGGGACCATCAAGCCGCTGGAGGGGCTCCGTACCTACGTGAGCGTCGACGGCGGGATGTCCGACAACATCCGTACGGCCCTCTACGACGCCGAATACTCCATCTCGCTCGTCTCCCGTACCTCCGACGCCGATCCCATGCTCGTGCGCGTCGTCGGAAAGCACTGCGAGAGCGGTGACATCGTCGTGAAGGACGCGTTCCTGCCGGCCGACCTGGCGCCCGGCGACCTCCTCGCCGTGCCCGCCACCGGCGCGTACTGCCGGTCCATGGCCAGCAACTACAACCACGCGCTCCGCCCGCCCGTCGTCGCCGTGCGTGACGGACAGGCGCGCGTGATCGTTCGCCGCGAGACGGAGGAAGATCTCCTGCGACTCGACGTCGGATAATGAAATAGGTGTCTCACTCATTGGACCGAGGATGGAAAGTGCTGTCCATTGAGTGAGACTGGTTCACACCCCGCGCGCAAAACCGCGCGCGGGGTATTGATGGAAGATCGAAAGGCGTAGGTCGAATGATGCGTACGCGTCCGCTGAAGGTGGCGCTGCTGGGCTGTGGAGTGGTCGGCTCAGAGGTGGCCCGCATCATGACGACGCACGCCGACGACCTCACGCAGAGGATCGGCGCGCCCGTCGAGCTCGCCGGCGTGGCCGTGCGTCGCCCCGCCAAGGTGCGCGAGGGCATCGACCCGGCCCTGATCACCACCGACGCCACCGCCCTCCTCAAACGGGGGGACATCGACATCGCCATCGAGGTCATCGGCGGCATCGAGCCGGCCCGCACCCTGATCACCACCGCCTTCGAGCACGGCATCTCGGTGGTCTCCGCGAACAAGGCGCTGCTCGCCCAGGACGGCGCCGCGCTGCACGCCGCCGCCGAGCAGCAGGGCCGCGACCTGTACTACGAGGCCGCCGTCGCCGGCGCCATCCCGCTGGTCCGGCCGATGCGCGAGTCCCTCGCGGGCGACAAGATCAACCGGGTGATGGGCATCGTCAACGGCACGACGAACTTCATCCTCGACAAGATGGACTCGACGGGCGCCGGCTACCAGGAGGCACTCGACGAGGCCACCGCCCTCGGGTACGCCGAGGCCGACCCGACGGCCGACGTCGAGGGCTACGACGCGGCCGCCAAGGCCGCGATCCTGGCCGGCATCGCCTTCCACACCCGCGTCCGCCTGGACGACGTGTACCGGGAGGGCATGACCGAGGTCAGCGCCGCGGACTTCGCGTCCGCCAAGCGGATGGGCTGCACCATCAAGCTCCTCGCCATCCTGGAGCGCGCCGCGGACGGCGAGTCCGTCACCGCCCGCGTCCACCCGGCGATGATCCCGCTCAGCCACCCGCTCGCCTCCGTCCGCGAGGCGTACAACGCGGTCTTCGTCGAGGCGGAGGCCGCCGGGCGGCTCATGTTCTACGGGCCCGGCGCGGGCGGTGCCCCGACCGCGTCCGCGGTCCTCGGCGACCTCGTCGCCGTCGCCCGCAACAAGCTCGCCGAGGCAACGGGGCCCGGCGAGTCGGCCTACACCCAGCTGCCGGTCAGCCCCATGGGCGAGGTCGTCACCCGCTACCACATCAGCCTCGATGTGGCGGACAAGCCGGGCGTCCTCGCCCAGGTGGCGACGACGTTCGCGGAGCACGGGGTGTCCATCGACACCGTAAGGCAGCAAGGTCGTCCAGACGGGGTCGGCAATGAGGCCTCCCTCGTCGTCGTCACCCACCGCGCCGCCGACGCCGCCCTCTCCGGGACGGTCGAGGCGCTGCGGAAGCTGGACACCGTGCGCGGTGTCGCCAGCATCATGCGTGTTGAAGGGGAGTAAGGACCCATGAGCAGCAATCGCACCCACCAGTGGCGCGGCATCATCGAGGAGTACCGGGACCGCCTGCCGGTGACGGACGCGACTCCGGTGGTCACGCTCCGCGAGGGTGGTACTCCTCTCGTTCCCGCGCAGGTGCTGTCCGAGCGCACCGGTTGCGAGGTGCACCTCAAGGTCGAGGGGGCGAACCCCACCGGGTCCTTCAAGGACCGCGGCATGACCATGGCGATCACCAAGGCCAAGGAGGAGGGCGCCAAGGCCGTCATCTGCGCCTCCACCGGCAACACTTCGGCCTCCGCGGCCGCGTACGCGGTGCGCGCCGGGATGGTCTGCGCGGTGCTCGTGCCCCGCGGCAAGATCGCGCTCGGCAAGATGGGCCAGGCCCTGGTGCACGGCGCCAAGATCCTGCAGGTGGACGGCAACTTCGACGACTGCCTCGACCTCGCCCGCGCACTGTCCGACAACTACCCGGTGGCGCTGGTCAATTCCGTCAACCCGGTGCGCATCGAGGGCCAGAAGACGGCTGCGTTCGAGATCGTCGACGCGCTCGGCGACGCCCCGGACGTGCACGTGCTGCCGGTGGGCAACGCGGGCAACATCACCGCGTACTGGAAGGGGTTCAAGGAGTACAAGGCCGACGGCCTGGCCTCCCGTACGCCCCGCGTGTGGGGTTTCCAGGCGTCCGGTTCCGCGCCCATCGTGCGCGGCGAGGTCGTCAAGGAGCCGCACACCGTCGCCACCGCGATCCGCATCGGCAACCCGGCCTCCTGGGACTACGCGCTGGCCGCGCGTGACGAGTCGGGCGGCCTCATCGACGAGGTGACGGACCGCCAGATCCTGTCCGCCTACCGGCTGTTGGCCGCCCAGGAGGGCGTCTTCGTCGAGCCCGCCTCGGCCGCGTCCGTGGCCGGCCTGCTCAAGGCCGCCGAGCTGGGCCTGGTGGACCCGGGCCAGCGGATCGTGTGCACCGTCACGGGCAACGGCCTGAAGGACCCCGACTGGGCGGTGGCCGGCGCTCCGCAGCCCGTCACCGTTCCGGTGGACGCCGAAGCCGCTGCCGTGCGCCTCGGCCTGGTCTGACGCACGACCGAGCGAGCCGGGTTCCGCAGGTCCCCGAGTGCCCTGACGGGCGCTCCCGGGGCCTGACGGAACCCGGCAACTCACCCCGTACGACGACACGAGTACGGCCGAAGCGGGTCCAACCCGGTCGAATCCGCGACACGCATCGTGCGCCTCCTGTGCGCCCTATGTCGCGAGAGAACCTTCCTTCGATAGGCTGTACTTACATCCGCCACCGCGCATATGACTGCGGTGCTGCCCCGAGGGCCTTCGGGTGTCGTACGTTCTCCAGTACATTCACAGCGAGCCAGCGAAGAGCGAGTCCTCGCACAGTCACAAGGAGTGTCATCGGACGATGGCCGGTCCAGCGTTCCGCGCCGCCGCCGTACGGGTGCGCGTCCCCGCCAGCAGTGCCAATCTCGGCCCCGGCTTCGACGCCCTGGGCCTGGCCCTGGGCCTCTACGACGACGTCGTGGTCCGGGTGGCCGACTCCGGCCTGAACATCGACATCGCGGGGGAGGGCGCCGACACCCTCCCGCGGGACGAGAGCCACCTGCTCGTACGCTCCATGCGCACCGCCTTCGAACTGCTGGGCGGACAGCCGCGCGGCCTGGAGGTCGTCTGCGCCAACCGCATCCCGCACGGCCGCGGCCTCGGCTCCTCCTCGGCCGCCATCTGCGCCGGCATCGTCGCCGCCCGCGCCGTCACCATAGGCGGCGAGGCGAAGCTCGACGACGCGGCGCTCCTGGAGCTCGCCACCGAGATCGAGGGCCACCCCGACAACGTCGCGGCCTGCCTGCTCGGCGGGTTCACCCTGGCGTGGATGGACGGGGGCAGTGCCAGGGCGATCCGGATGGAGCCCGCCGAGTCCATCGTTCCGGTGGTCTTCGTACCTTCCCGGCCGGTCCTCACCGAGACGGCGCGCGGCCTGTTGCCGCGGACCGTCCCGCACGTGGACGCGGCCGTCAACGCGGGCCGCGCGGGCCTGCTCGTGGAAGCCCTGACCAGGCGTCCCGAGCTGCTGCTGCCGGCCACCGAAGACCGGCTCCACCAGGAGTACCGGTCCCCGGCGATGCCCGAGAGCGTGGCACTCGTCAACCGGCTGCGGGCGGACGGCGTCCCCGCGGTCATCTCCGGCGCGGGCCCCACAGTCCTCGCGCTGGTCGACAACGACGCGGCCGACAAGGTCGCGCAGCTCGCGGGCGAGGGATGGGCGGCGAACCGGCTCGCACTCGACGCCGCGGGCGCGAGCGTTCTTCCGCTGGGCACCCAGGGCGGCTAGTCCTGTCGCGTGACAGGACCAGTCGGCCAGGGGCGGGCGGCCAGGGCAGGCCGCCCGCGCGGAAGAGCGCGATTGCCGGTGATTGAGAGGGGGAATATCTATTGGATCCGGTAGTGTTAGTCTCAAGTGCGCATCGGAAGCCGCCATGGCTCGGTGCTCAGTGTCCCCATCCGGGACCACATTTCTTCCGGGAGCCTCCCCGACTGCTTTGATCACTCCAGCAGTTTCGAGCACGCTCCGGAATCGGCGTGATTTTCCCACGCTTTCCAGCTCGGGGGCTTCTCGCCGGAACCCACGCACGTTTCTTTCCGCCGTATCTCTATCGGCGGACCACCGCCCCGGCACGGTCCACACCAAGGACCGTTGCCGGACAGCACAACCGGTCGCCGAGCCAGACAGGCCGACGTCCGCTCCAGGGAAGGACCCTTCGTGAGCGACACCACCGATCTGATGGGCGCTGCCGACACCTCTGTCGACACCAGTGCCCCCGCCGCGGGCGCCGCGGCCGCCCCTGCCGGACGGCGGCGACGCACCGGCACCGGCCTTGACGGCATGGTTCTCGCCGAGCTGCAGCAGGTCGCGTCGGGCCTCGGCATCAGGGGCACCGCGCGGATGCGCAAGAGCCAGCTGATCGAGGTCATCAAGGAGGCGCAGGCGGGCAGCGGTGCCCCCAAGGCCGCCGCCTCCGCCGCCGCGGACACCGCCGAGGCCAAGCCGAAGCGCCGCGCCACCAGCAAGGCCCGTACGGCTGCCGCCGAGGCCGCACCGGCGGAGGCCCCCGCGGCGCCCGCCGAGAAGCCCGTCGCCGCGCAGGCGCAGATCGAGATCCCGGGCCAGCCCGCAGGGGGTCCCTCCCGCGCGAGCGCAGCCGAGAGTGCGGGAGAGGACGCCCCGGCCGGCGAGCGCCGCCGCCGTCGCGCCACGGCCCCCTCCGGCAGCCCGGAGGGCTCGGCCCCCGTCTCCGTACAGGTCGAGCAGAAGGCCGACGCGGCCACAGCCACCGCGCCCGCCGAGACCAAGGCCGAGGCCGCCACGGCGGTCTCCGCCGGCCAGGCCCCGGGCCAGGACGGCGAGGGCCGCGGCCGCCGCGAGCGCCGGGAGCGCGGCGACCGCCAGCGCGACCGCCGTGACCGTGGCGCCAAGGCCGACGAGCAGGGCCAGGGCGGCCAGGGCCAGCCCGCGCAGGGCGGCCAGGGCGGCGGCCGGCAGGACCGCGCCGACCGCCAGGACCGCCAGCAGCAGGGCGGCCGCGGTCAGGGCCAGGGCCAGCAGGGTCGCCAGGACGGCGGCCCGCAGGACGACTTCGACGACGAGGGCGGCCGCCGCGGCCGTCGCGGCCGCTACCGCGACCGCCGTGGCCGTCGAGGCCGCGACGAGTTCGCGCCGAACGAGCCGCAGGTCGCCGACGACGACGTGCTGATCCCCGTCGCGGGCATCCTCGACATCCTGGACAACTACGCGTTCATCCGGACCTCGGGCTACCTGCCCGGCCCCAACGACGTGTACGTCTCCCTCGCCCAGGTCCGCAAGGCGGGTCTGCGCAAGGGCGACCACACCACGGGTGCCGTGCGCCAGCCCAAGGACGGCGAGCGCCGCGAGAAGTTCAACGCCCTGGTGCGCCTCGACTCGGTCAACGGCATGGCGCCCGAATCCGGCCGCGGCCGACCGGAGTTCCAGAAGCTGACGCCCCTGTACCCGCAGGACCGGCTGCGCCTGGAGACCGACCCGGGCGTGCTGACCACCCGCATCATCGACCTCGTGTCGCCGATCGGCAAGGGTCAGCGAGGCCTGATCGTGGCCCCGCCGAAGACCGGCAAGACCATGATCATGCAGGCGATCGCCAACGCGATCACCACCAACAACCCCGAGTGCCACCTGATGGTCGTCCTGGTCGACGAGCGTCCGGAAGAGGTCACCGACATGCAGCGGTCGGTCAAGGGCGAGGTCATCTCCTCGACCTTCGACCGCCCGGCCGAGGACCACACCACCGTCGCCGAGCTGGCCATCGAGCGCGCCAAGCGCCTCGTCGAGCTGGGTCACGACGTGGTGGTCCTGCTGGACTCCATCACCCGCCTGGGCCGCGCGTACAACCTCGCGGCGCCCGCCTCCGGCCGCATCCTGTCCGGTGGTGTCGACTCGACCGCGCTGTACCCGCCGAAGCGCTTCTTCGGTGCCGCGCGCAACATCGAGGACGGCGGCTCGCTGACCATCCTGGCCACCGCGCTCGTCGACACCGGCTCGCGCATGGACGAGGTGATCTTCGAGGAGTTCAAGGGCACCGGCAACATGGAGCTCAAGCTCGACCGGAAGCTCGCCGACAAGCGCATCTTCCCGGCCGTCGACGTCGACCCGTCGGGCACCCGCAAGGAGGAGATCCTCCTCAACGCGGAAGAGCTCGCCATCGTCTGGAAGCTGCGCCGGGTGCTGCACGCGCTCGACTCGCAGCAGGCGATCGAACTGCTCCTCGACAAGATGAAGCAGACGAAGTCGAACGCCGAGTTCCTGATGCAGATCGCGAAGACGACCCCGTCGGGCAAGAACGACGACTGAGGCCGGCCGTCCGGCGTCCCGCGCCGGACGTGAGGCATCACCGCAAGCAGCCCCCGCCGCACACCCGCGGCGGGGGCTGCTGCGCGTTCTCCGGTAGCTGGAGGGGCCGCCTGGAGCGGCACCCGGTGCGGCCCCGGACGCGCTCCCGGGACCGCGTCCGGACCTCGTGCGGACCTCGTGCGGACCTCGTGCGAGCTTCGCCACAGGACATCCCGGCGCAGGCATCCGGCGTACGCGCGGAAAGCGCAGGTGAGGAACGCGCAACGCAGAGTTTTGCCCGGGTTCGTGCGCAGTGGCAGCCGTACGGGGGATTACGGCGGCCATGGAACCCTTCAGGACATTCGCCCGTCTGTGTCAGAGGACCCGCGGGGCGGAGGGCGGGCCGGTGCGCACCAAGGGGCCGCGACCGAAGACGAGGACTGGGGACCAAGGATGACCGAGGACAGCAAGGGCCGCGGCCGGCGGGCCGCAGGCCGGCGCCGGCGCAAACCGGCGGCGCGCCGCAGGGCCCTCACCGCGGCCGCGTGGAGCGCCGCCGCGGTGGTCCTGCTGGGCGGGGCGGGCCTGGGCTACTTCTACTTCAAGCTCAACGGCAACCTGAAGACCGTCGACATCGACCAGGCACTGGGCACCGACCGCCCCGCGAACGTCGACAACGGCTCGATGGACATCCTCGTCCTCGGCTCCGACTCCCGCGGCGGAGCCAACGGTGCCTACGGCGCGGACGACGGCGGCTCCGCCCGCTCCGACACGGCGATGATCGTCCACCTGTACGAGGGCCACGAGAAGGCCGCCGTCGTCTCCATACCCCGCGACACCATGACCTCCCGCCCCGAATGCCCCACCGGCAAGGGCAGGAGCGACCCCGGCGGCAAGCGCCGGCAGTTCAACGAGGCCTACACCGTCGGCGGCGCGGCCTGCGCGGTCAAGACCGTCGAGAAGATGTCGGGGATCCGCATGGACCACTACATCGAGGTCGACTTCACCGGCTTCAAGAAGATCATCGACACCCTCGGCGGGGTCCAGGTGACCACCACCCAGCCGATCAAGGACCAGTACAGCCGCCTCGACCTCCCGGCCGGCCCGAACCAGCTGAACGGCGAGCAGGCCCTCGGCCTGGTCCGTACCCGCCACGGCGTCGGCGACGGCGGCGACCTCGGCCGAATACAGCTCCAGCAGGCCTTCATCAAGGCGCTGATCAAGCAGGTCAAGGGCGTCGGCGTGTTCGACAACCCCAAGAAGCTCTTCGACCTTGCCGACGCCGGGACCAAGGCGCTCACCACCGACAAAGCGCTCGGCGACGTGAAGTCCCTCGCCGGCTTCGCCCAGAGCCTTCAGGGCATCGACGCCCAGGACATGCAGATGATCACCCTGCCCGTGACCACGGACGCACTCGACGCCAACCGCGTCACCCCGCTGCAGAAGGAGTCCAAGATGGTCTGGAGCGCCCTGCTGGCCGACCGCCCCATCCCGGCCGAGGCCACGGTGAACTCCACCGGCGACAAGAGCGCGGCCGCAACCGTCGTCCAGTAGGCGGCCCGCCCGCCTCCGCCCCCCTGCCGGCCGCCCCGGCTCCTGCCGGCCGCCGCCCGCAAGGCCTCGGAGCCCGCCGGAATAGACGCGGACCCGCTGCCGTTGAGCAAGACGTCCTCAGAATTTTGACAGGCGGCCCGGTCCTGGCAGACTGGTCCGTCGGCCCCGGTTCACGCAGTGCGCAATTCGGCTCCTGCGACCCGGCGCCCTCCCGAATCTAGGAGACGCCTTGAAGCGCGATGTTCACCCCGAGTACGTCGAGACCGCGGTCAGCTGCACCTGCGGCGCGTCGTTCACGACCCGTAGCACCCTGACCGAGGGCACCATCCGTGCCGAGGTCTGCTCCGAGTGCCACCCGTTCTACACGGGCAAGCAGAAGATCCTCGACACCGGTGGCCGTGTGGCCCGCTTCGAGGCGCGCTTCGGCAAGGGCGCGGCCAAGAAGTAGCGCGACCCAGGCGCCGGTCTCCGGCCGCCCCCTGTCCACTCGGGGGCGGCCTGACCGGCGCCTTTGTCGTCGTATCGCCCGTCCCCCCGTGCAGTCCCCCCGCACTTTCACCACAGGAGTCCCCCGATGTTCGAGGCGGTCGAGGAACTGGTTGGCGAACACGCCGACCTCGAGAAGCAGCTCGCCGACCCTTCGGTCCACTCCGATCAGGCCAACGCGCGCAAGCTGAACAAGCGCTACGCGGAGCTGACCCCGATCATCGCTACCTTCCGTGCCTGGAAGCAGACGAACGACGACATCGAGACGGCGAAGGAGCTCGCGGCCGACGACCCGGACTTCGCCGCCGAGGTCAAGGAGCTGGCGCACACGCGCGACGAGCTCACCGAGAAGCTCCGCCTGCTGCTCGTCCCGCGCGACCCCAGCGACGACAAGGACGTGCTCCTGGAGGTCAAGGCGGGTGCGGGCGGCGACGAGTCGGCCCTGTTCGCCGGCGACCTGCTGCGCATGTACCTGCGCTACGCCGAGCGCGTGGGCTGGAAGACCGAGATCATCGACGCCACCGAGTCCGAGCTCGGCGGCTACAAGGACGTCCAGGTCTCCGTCCGCACCAAGGGCGGCAACGGCGCCACCGAGCCCGGCCAGGGCGTGTGGGCCCGCCTGAAGTACGAGGGCGGCGTGCACCGCGTCCAGCGCGTTCCGGCCACCGAGTCCCAGGGCCGCATCCACACCTCAGCCGCCGGCGTGCTCGTCACCCCGGAGGCGGAGGAGGTCGAGGTCGAGATCAACGCGAACGACCTCCGCATCGACGTGTACCGCTCGTCCGGCCCCGGCGGCCAGTCCGTCAACACCACCGACTCGGCCGTGCGCATCACGCACATCCCCACCGGTGTGGTCGCCTCCTGCCAGAACGAGAAGAGCCAGCTCCAGAACAAGGAGCAGGCCATGCGCATCCTGCGCTCCCGTCTGCTGGCCGCCGCCCAGGAAGCCGCCGAGCAGGAGGCCTCCGACGTGCGTCGCAGCCAGGTCCGCTCCGTGGACCGGTCCGAGAAGATCCGTACGTACAACTTCCCGGAGAACCGGATCTCTGACCACCGCACCGGTTTCAAGGCGTACAACTTGGACCAGGTGCTCGACGGCGACCTCGACGCGGTCATCCAGGCCTGCGTGGACACCGACTCCGCGGCCAAGCTCGCCGCCGCGCACTGACCGAGACCCGCACCACCCCCCGTACGACAGCAGCCCGGAGGACCAGCGTGAACTTGCTGCTTGCCGAGGTGGCCCAGGCCACCCAGCGGCTGGCCGCCGCCGGCGTGCCCTCACCGCGCTTCGACGCGGAGGAGCTCGCCGCCTTCGTGCACGGCGTCAAGCGGGGGGAACTGCACCACGTCAAGGACGCGGACTTCGACGCCCGCTACTGGGAGGCCGTCGCCCGCCGCGAGGCGCGCGAGCCGCTCCAGCACATCACCGGGCGCGCCTTCTTCCGGTACCTGGAGCTCCAGGTCGGGCCCGGGGTCTTCGTACCCCGGCCCGAGACCGAGTCGGTCGTGGACTGGGCCATACAGGCCGTCCGGGCGATGGACGTCGTCGAGCCGCTGATCGTCGACCTGTGCACCGGCTCCGGCGCCATCGCACTGGCTATGGCGCAGGAGGTGCCGCGCTCGCGCGTGCACGCGGTCGAGCTGTCCGAGGACGCCCTGCGGTGGACCCGCAAGAACGCCGAGGGCTCCCGCGTCACCGTCCACCAGGGCGACGCCCTGAGCGCGCTGCCCGAGCTCGACGGCCAGGTCGACCTGGTCATCTCCAACCCGCCGTACATCCCGCTCACCGAGTGGGAGTACGTCGCCCCCGAGGCCCGCGACCACGACCCGGAGATGGCGCTCTTCTCCGGCGAGGACGGACTCGACACCATCCGGGGCATCGAGCGCACCGCCCACCGGCTGCTGCGGCCCGGCGGCATCGTCGTCGTCGAGCACGCCGACACCCAGGGCGGCCAGGTCCCGTGGATCTTCGCCGAGGAACGGGGCTGGGCCGACGCGGCCGACCACCCCGACCTGAACAACCGCCCGCGCTTCGCCACGGCCCGCAAGGCCCTGCCGTGACCGGCGCGACGACTTCCGCCACCCCCCTGCTGCACGAGGAGGCCCGCTGATGGCCCGGCGATACGACTGCAACGACGCGACGGACCGCAAGACGGGCCTGCGTGAAGCCGCATCCGCCGTGCGCCGCGGCGAGCTCGTCGTGCTGCCCACCGACACCCTGTACGGGATCGGCGCGGACGCCTTCAGCCCGGAGGCCGTCCACGACCTGCTCGCCGCCAAGGGCCGCGGCCGCGGCATGCCCACCCCGGTGCTCATCGGCTCCCCGAACACCCTGCACGGCCTCGTCACGGACTTCTCCGAACAGGCCTGGGAGCTCGTCGACGCGTTCTGGCCCGGTGCGCTGACGCTGGTCGCCAAGCACCAGCCCTCGCTGGCGTGGGACCTCGGCGACACCCACGGCACCGTGGCCGTGCGCATGCCCCTGCACCCCGTCGCCATCGAGCTGCTGACGGAGGTCGGCCCGATGGCGGTGTCGTCGGCCAACCTCTCCGGACAGCCGGCGCCCGAGGACTGCGACGCGGCACGCGAGATGCTCGGCGACTCGGTGTCCGTCTACCTGGACGGCGGTCCGACGCCCGGCATCGAGCCGTCGTCGATCGTCGACGTCACGGGGAAGGTACCCGTGCTGCTGCGCGAGGGGGCGCTCAGCGCCGACCAGCTGCGGGAGGTCGTACCCGACCTCGAGGTGGCCCCGTGAGCCCTGAGGGGCGTGGCATAGCAGGGGGAAGCACTTTCCGCATACTCCACGTCAGCACGGGCAACGTGTGCCGCTCGCCGATCACCGAGCGGCTGACCCGGCACGCCCTCTCGCACCGCCTCGGCGGACCCGTCGGCGGCGACCTCATCGTGGAGAGCGCCGGCACGTGGGGCCACGAGGGCGCCCCGATGGAGGCGAACGCGGCCGCCGTGCTCGCGGACTTCGGGGCCGACGCGTCCGGGTTCACCGGCCGCGAGCTGCTGGACGAGCACGTCATACGCGCCGACCTGGTGCTGACCGCCACGCGCGACCACCGTGCGCAGGTCATCTCGATGGGGCACTCGGCGGGGCTGCGCACCTTCACGCTGAAGGAGTTCACCCGGCTGGTGCGGGCCATAGACCCGGCCACGCTGCCGCCGCTGGACGACGGCATGGCGGAGCGGGCGCGGGCGCTCGTACGGGCCGCCGCGGCGCTGCGCGGGTGGCTGCTGGCGCCGTCGCCCGACGCGGACGAGGTGTACGACCCGTACGGGGCGCCGATCACCTTCTTCCGCTCGATCGGCGACGAGATCAACCAGGCGCTGGACCCGGTCGTCACGGCGCTGACGGGCGTCACGGCCCGCCGCTGACGCGGGGCCCTGCGCCCGGCCGGCCGGGCGTGCGGGTCCCGCTGCGCGGGCCCGCCCCCGTCCGCTCCTTCTCCGTTCCCGGGGCGCCGCCCCGGACCCCGCGCCTCAATCGCCGGCGGGGCTGTTTGCGGGCGCCGCCCCGGACCGTACGCCTCAGTCGTCGGCGGGGCTGTTTGCGGGCGCCGCCCCGGACCGCGCGCCTCAATCGCCGGCGGGGCTGTTTGCGGGCGCCGCCCCGGACCGCGCGCCTCGATCGGCGCCGGGGCTGGTCGCCGGCGCCGCAGATGTGGGCGGCGTGGCCGGGAGGCGTCGGCAGGGCGCCGCGGGGGCTGCGGGCCTACAGTGGCTGGTACCCGGTACCCCCCTGGAGTCGCGCCATGAGCGTCATCACCCAGCCCACGGACCTGCTGCGCCGGCAGGACCCGCAGATGGCCGACGTCCTCGCCGGGGAGGCCCGCAGGCAGGCCGGCACGCTGCAGCTGAGCGCGGCGGAGAACTTCACCTCGCCGGCCGTCCTGGCGGCCCTGGGGTCCCCGCTCGCCAACAAGTACGCCGAGGGCTACCCCGGCGCCCGCTACCACGGCGGCTGCGAGTACGCCGACCTGGCCGAGCAGGCGGCCGTCGAGCGGGCCAAGGCGCTGTTCGGGACCGAGCACGCCAACGTGCAGCCGCACTCCGGCTCCTCGGCCGTCCTGGCCGCCTACGCGGCGCTGCTGCGGCCGGGGGACACCGTGCTGGCGATGGGGCTCCCGTACGGGGGACACCTCACCCACGGCTCGCCCGCCAACATCTCCGGGCAGTGGTTCGACTTCGTCGGGTACGGCGTCGACGCCCGGACAGGCCTCATCGACTACCGGCAGGTGCAGGACCTCGCCCGGGCGCACCGGCCGAGGGCCATCGTCTGCGGGTCCATCTCCTATCCCCGCCACCCCGAGTACTCGGCCTTCCGGGAGATCGCCGACGAGGTCGGGGCCTACCTGATCGCCGACGCCGCCCATCCGATCGGGCTGGTGGCCGGCGGAGCCGCGCCCAGTCCGGTCCCGTACGCGGACGTCGTCTGCGCGACCACGCACAAGGTGCTGCGCGGGCCGCGCGGCGGGATGGTCCTGTGCGGCGCGGAGTACGCCGAGCGCATCGACCGGGCGGTGTTCCCCTTCACCCAGGGCGGGGCCCAGATGCACACCATCGCCGCCAAGGCCGTGGCCTTCGGTGAGGCGGGCCGGCCGGCCTTCACCACCTACGCCCATCGGGTGGTCGCCAATGCCCGGGTGCTGGCCGCGGCACTGGAGGAGCGCGGCTTCACGATCACCACCGGCGGCACCGACACGCACATGATCACCGCGGATCCGGCGCCGCTGGGCGTGGACGGCCCGACGGCCCGCGGCCGGCTGGCCGCGGCCGGGATCGTGTTGGACACCTGCGTCCTGCCGTACGGGGACCAGCGGGGCGTCCGCCTGGGCACGGCCGCGGTGACCACCCAGGGGATGGGGGAGCCGCAGATGCGCCGGATCGCGGAGCTGTTCGCCGCGGCGCTGCACGGGGCAGCCGCGAAGACACGTACGGAGGTCGGCGAGCTCACGGAAGGATTTCCCCCTTACGGGGATTAAGAGGGACAAGAGGGGTGTAGTGGAACCGGGATACCGCCCCCTCGCGTCCTCGGCAGAGGGGACATCGCAGCTAATGTGTGGGGCTGAGATGGCCGGCGATACATCTGGGGCAGCCAGTGCGTGAATATCTGCTGACGCTTTGCGTCACGGTCGCGGTGACCTACCTGCTGACCGGGCCCGTGCGGAAGTTCGCGATCGCGGCCGGGGCCATGCCGGAGATCCGCGCCCGCGACGTGCACCGCGAGCCGACGCCGCGCCTCGGCGGGATCGCGATGTTCGGCGGCCTGTGCGCGGGCCTGCTGGTCGCCGACCACCTGCAGAACCTCAACGCGGTCTTCGAGAAGTCGAACGAACCGCGCGCACTGCTCTCCGGAGCCGCCCTGATCTGGCTGATCGGCGTCCTGGACGACAAGTTCGAGATCGACGCCCTGATCAAGCTCGGCGCCCAGATGATCTCCGCCGGCGTGATGGTCATGCAGGGCCTGACCATCCTGTGGATCCCGGTGCCCTTCATCGGCACGGTCCCGCTCACCCAGTGGCAGGGCAACCTGCTCACCGTGGCGCTCGTCGTCATCACCATCAACGCGGTGAACTTCGTGGACGGCCTCGACGGCCTCGCCGCAGGCATGGTCTGCATCGCCGCCGCCGCGCTCTTCCTGTACGCGTACCGGATCTGGTTCGGCTACGGCATCGAGTCCGCGGCCCCCGCCACCCTCTTCGCGGCCATCCTGATGGGCATGTGCCTGGGCTTCCTGCCGCACAACATGCACCCCGCCCGGATCTTCATGGGCGACTCCGGCTCGATGCTCATCGGCCTGGTGCTGGCCGCCGCGGCGATCTCCCTGACGGGACAGGTGGACCCGGACGCGCTGGCCCTGTTCGCCGGTGGTGAGCGCAACGCGACGCACGCGATGCTCCCCGTCTTCATCCCGCTGATCCTGCCCCTGACGATCATCGCGATCCCGATGGCCGACCTGATCCTGGCCATCGTCCGGCGTACGTGGAAGGGCCAGTCGCCGTTCGCCGCCGACCGCGGGCACCTGCACCACCGGCTGCTGGAGCTCGGCCACTCGCACAGCCGAGCGGTGCTCATCATGTACTTCTGGTCGGGGCTGATCGCCTTCGGCACGGTGGCCTACTCCGTCCACTCCACCGCGATGTGGATCGTGCTGGTGATCGCCGTGCTCAGCGCGGTGGGCCTCTTCCTGCTGCTCCTGCCGCGCTTCACCCCGCGCACCCCGAAGTGGGCGGAGGGTCTGGTTCCGCCGCGCTACCGGCACACCGCGCGCGCGGCGGAAGCGGCCGCGGAGGCGGCGGCGCGGGAGGCCTCGGGCACCGAGCCGACGCCCGCCAGGCCGATCGCCGCGGGCGTCTCGGGCGTCAACGGAGCGACCGCCGTGGGCCCCCGTTCGCGCTTCCCCGAGCGGCGTAAGGCTGAATCCACCCGCTGACCGTCGGGGCGCATGTCCGACATGAGGCCCATTAGCAGACAGCTGACCCGCTTGTCGCGCACACACGCGCAGGGTCACTCTCATGTGTGACAGTCGGCACACCCGGCAGGTAAAGCTCTCATCAAATAGTTTGTGATACCGTTCACTAAACCCGGCGACAGAGCCGAAGGACCGTAGTGCGACGGTCCCTTGGCCCGAGGTTCCCTCTCGGACCGGGCTTACGCTCGTCCCGTACGAGTCCAGTGCCCCCACCACCACGCGGAGCAAACCGCCATGCGGTCAGATGACGTCCGATCCCTTCTGCAAGCCGCCGTGCCCACGGCCGTCGCCGGCGCACTCGCCGCGTTGATCAGTGGGCTTGTCGTCGGCAGCAAGGGTGCGATCGGAGCGGTCGTCGCGACGCTGGTCGTGATCGTGTTCATGGGCATCGGATTCGTCGTTCTGCAGCGCACGGCGAAATCGCTTCCGCACCTCTTCCAGGCCATGGGGCTCATGCTCTACACGGCCCAGATCCTGCTGCTTTTCGTGTTTGTCGCGGCGTTCAAGAACACCACTCTGTTCAACCCCAAGGCGTTCGCGATCACGCTCGTGGCGACCACCCTCGTGTGGATCGCCGCACAGACCCGCGCGCACATGAAGGCCAAGATCCTTTACGTCGAACCGGACTCGACGACGGGCGACAAGCCCGAAAATCCGGGACCGAAGACGTGAAGGGTAGGGCCGGGATAAGTGGGCGTTCGAGATCCTGCTATCGTCCGGTGCCAACTGCGGCATTGCGGGCGCGGGCATCTGAGCTGACGCCTGTCCCATCGCGAGGCTCGATGCCTGACTGCCGCCCCACCATCCGTAACACCAGTCCAGTGCCGAACCGCGGCTGCGCGCCGCGCCGACACAACGAGGTTGCCGTACCTATGCGCCACGCTGAAGGAGCCCTGCGGTGAGTGCTGCTGACATGACGCTCGCCTTCGAGATCAATTGTCATTTCGAAGACGGCACTGGCTGCGGCTTCCCGGGCCCGACCCTGTACTCGTTCCTGTTCAAGCCGATCTTCGGTGACGACAGCGGCCTGTACTTCAACAAGACGATGCTTCTGGCCCTGCTGGGCTCGATCGTCATCGTCGGCTTCTTCTGGGCCGCGTTCCGGAAGCCGAAGGTCGTCCCGGGCAAGCTGCAGATGGTCGCCGAGGCGGGCTACGACTTCGTGCGCCGCGGCATCGTCTACGAGACGCTGGGCAAGAAGGAGGGCGAGAAGTACGTCCCCTTCATGGTCGCGACGTTCTTCTTCGTCTGGATGATGAACCTCTGGTCCATCGTCCCGCTCGCCCAGTTCCCGGTGACCGCGGTCATCGCGTACCCGGCCGGTCTCGCCCTCGTCATCTACGTGATGTGGATGTCGGTGACCTTCAAGCGCCACGGCTTCGTCGGCGGCTTCAAGAACATCACGGGCTACGACAAGTCCCTCGGCGCGGTCCTGCCGATGGTCATGGTCATCGAGTTCTTCTCGAACGTCCTGGTCCGCCCCTTCACCCACGCGGTCCGACTGTTCGCGAACATGTTCGCCGGTCACACCCTGCTGCTGCTGTTCACCATTGCCAGCTGGTACCTGCTGAACGGGATCGGCATCGCCTACGCGGGCGTCTCGTTCGTCATGGTCATCGTGATGACCGCGTTCGAGCTCTTCATCCAGGCCGTCCAGGCCTACGTCTTCGTGCTCCTGGCCTGCAGCTTCCTGCAGGGCGCGCTCGCCGAGCACCACTGAGCGCGACCCGCTCCAGCAAATCCCCCTAGTCGTCCGGTGGCCAACCCCCACCGGTCCGTGAAAGAGAAGGAAGAACTGGCATGTCCCAGACCCTTGCTGCCGTCACCGGTTCCCTCAGCTCCGTTGGCTACGGCCTCGCGGCGATCGGCCCCGGCGTCGGCGTCGGCATCATCTTCGGTAACGGCACCCAGGCGCTCGCCCGTCAGCCCGAAGCTGCCGGTCTGATCCGCGCCAACCAGATCCTCGGCTTCGCCTTCTGTGAGGCGCTCGCCCTCATCGGTCTGGTCATGCCGTTCGTCTACAGCTGACGAACCCCACGACTAGTTCGAATCGACGAAAGGCACTGATGTGAACCTCCTGGTTCTGGCGGCCGAGGAGCCTCAAAACCCCCTCGTCCCGCCGATCCCCGAGCTCGTCATCGGTCTGATCGCCTTCGTCATCGTCTTCGGTTTCCTCGCGAAGAAGCTCCTCCCGAACATCAACAAGGTTCTGGAAGAGCGCCGTGAGGCCATCGAGGGCGGTATCGAGAAGGCGGAAGCCGCTCAGACCGAGGCCCAGAGCGTCCTGGAGCAGTACAAGGCCCAGCTCGCCGAAGCCCGGCACGAGGCCGCGCGCCTGCGCCAGGAAGCGCTGGAGCAGGGCACTGCGCTGAAGGAAGAACTGCGCGCAGAGGGCCAGCGGCAGCGTGAGGAGATCATCGCTGCCGGCCACGCCCAGATCGCGGCGGACCGCAAGGCCGCCTCTCAGGCGCTGCGCCAGGACGTCGGCAAGCTCGCCACCGACCTGGCCGGCAAGCTCGTCGGCGAGTCCCTTGAGGACCACGCCCGGCAGAGCCGCACCATCGACCGCTTCCTCAGCGAGCTTGAGGAGAAGGCCGAGGCGGCCCGATGAACGGAGCGAGCCGCGAGGCGCTGGCCTCCGCGCGTGAGCGTCTCGACGCGCTGACGGACAACACGTCCGTCGACGCGGCGAAGCTCGCCGGTGAGCTGGCCGCTGTCACCGCGCTGCTCGACCGTGAGGTCTCGCTGCGTCGGGTCATCACGGACCCGGCGCAGGCCGGCGAGGCCAAGGCCGAGCTCGTCGCTCGGCTGCTCGGCGGCCAGGTCGGCGGGGAGACCCTCGACCTGGTGTCCGGCATGGCCCGGTCCCGCTGGTCGCAGTCCCGCGACCTGGTGGACGCGCTGGAGGAGCTGGCGGCCACCGCCGACCTCACGGCCGCCCAGCAGGCCGAGGCGCTCGACAACGTCGAGGACGAGATCTTCCGCTTCGGCCGGATCGTGTCCTCGAGCACCGAGCTGCGTGCCGCGCTGACCGACCGCGCGGCGACCGCCTCCGCCAAGAGCCAGCTGCTGCGCAGCCTGCTCAACGGCAAGGTGAACGCCGTCACCGAGCGCCTGGTGATCCGTCTTGTCACGCATCCGCGTGGACGTAGCCTGGAAGCGGGACTCGAGTCCCTTTCCACGCTCGCCGCCGAGCGCCGCAACCGCATGGTCGCCACCGTGACCAGCGCGGTTCCGCTCAGCGACGTGCAGAAGCAGCGTCTCGGTGCGGTGCTGGCCACGCTGTACGGCCGCCAGATGCACCTGAACCTCGACGTGGACCCCGAGGTCCTCGGCGGGATCTCGGTGCGAGTCGGCGACGAGGTCATCGACGGCACCATCGCGGACCGCCTCGCAGAGGCGTCCCGCCGCATGGCCGGCTGACCAGCCACCAAAAGTACAAAGCATTCCTAGCGGCCCGGTTGGGCCGTGCAGAACTTGCAGAAGATTCCTGGGGGTCACCCCCAGACCCCTAAGAAGCTTCAGGCCCAACAAGGAGAGCAGGGAACCCAGATGGCGGAGCTCACGATCCGGCCGGAGGAGATCCGGGACGCACTGGAGAACTTTGTCCAGTCGTACCAGCCGGACGCGGCCTCGCGCGAGGAGGTCGGAACGGTCCACGTTGCCGGCGACGGCATCGCGAAGGTGGAGGGCCTGCCCTCCGCCATGGCGAACGAGCTGCTGAAGTTCGAGGACGGCACCCTCGGTCTCGCCCTCAACCTCGAGGAGCGCGAGATCGGTGCGATCGTCCTCGGCGAGTTCAGCGGTATCGAGGAGGGCCAGCCGGTTCAGCGCACCGGTGAGGTTCTCTCCGTAGGCGTCGGCGAGGGCTACCTCGGCCGCGTTGTCGACCCGCTCGGCAACCCGATCGACGGCCTCGGCGAGATCGCGACCGAGGGCCGCCGCGCCCTCGAGCTGCAGGCCCCCGGCGTCATGCAGCGCAAGTCCGTGCACGAGCCCATGGAGACGGGCTACAAGGCCGTCGACGCCATGACGCCCGTCGGCCGCGGCCAGCGTCAGCTGATCATCGGCGACCGCCAGACGGGCAAGACTGCCCTGGCTGTCGACACGATCATCAACCAGCGTGACAACTGGCGCTCGGGTGACACGAACAAGCAGGTCCGCTGCATCTACGTCGCCATCGGCCAGAAGGGCTCCACCATCGCTTCCGTGCGCGCCGCGCTGGAAGAGGCGGGCGCCCTGGAGTACACGACGATCGTCGCCGCCCCGGCGTCCGACCCGGCGGGCTTCAAGTACCTCGCCCCGTATACCGGTTCGGCCATCGGCCAGCACTGGATGTACCAGGGCAAGCACGTCCTGATCGTTTTCGACGACCTGTCGAAGCAGGCCGACGCCTACCGCGCCGTGTCTCTGCTGCTGCGCCGTCCGCCGGGCCGTGAGGCCTACCCGGGTGACGTCTTCTACCTGCACTCCCGTCTGCTGGAGCGCTGCGCCAAGCTCTCCGACGACATGGGCGCCGGTTCGATGACCGGTCTGCCGATCGTCGAGACCAAGGCCAACGACGTCTCGGCGTTCATCCCGACCAACGTCATCTCCATCACCGACGGCCAGTGCTTCCTGGAGTCCGACCTGTTCAACGCCGGCCAGCGCCCGGCCCTGAACGTCGGTATCTCCGTCTCCCGTGTCGGTGGCTCGGCCCAGCACAAGGCCATGAAGCAGATTTCCGGCCGCCTGCGTGTCGACCTGGCGCAGTACCGCGAGCTGGAGGCGTTCGCCGCCTTCGGTTCCGACCTGGACGCCGCGTCGAAGGCCTCGCTGGAGCGCGGCAAGCGCATGGTCGAGCTGCTGAAGCAGGGCCAGTACCAGCCGATGCCGGTCCAGGAGCAGGTCATCTCCGTCTGGGCCGGTACCACCGGCAAGATGGACGACGTCCCGGTCGAGGACATCCGCCGCTTCGAGGCCGAGCTGCTGGAGCACCTGCGCCACAACCGCAAGGAGCTCCTCACCTCGATCCGCGAGGGCGGCAAGATGTCGGACGACACCCTGCAGTCCGTCGCGGATGCCATCGTCGACTTCAAGAAGCAGTTCGAGACCTCGGACGGCAAGCTTCTGGGCGAAGACACTCCGGCCGGCAAGTGACGACGGAAGGGACCTGACTCATGGGAGCCCAGCTCCGGGTCTACAAGCGTCGCATCCGATCCGTTACCGCGACCAAGAAGATCACCAAGGCGATGGAGATGATCGCTGCCTCGCGCATCGTCAAGGCGCAGCGCCAGGTGGCGGCCTCCATGCCGTACGCGACCGAGCTCACCCGTGCGGTGACCGCGGTGGCGACCGGCTCCAACGCCAAGCACCCGCTCACCACCGAGCCCGAGGCCCCGGTGCGCGCGGCCGTGCTGCTGCTCACGAGTGACCGCGGTCTCGCCGGAGGCTACTCGTCCAACGCCATCAAGGCTGCGGACCGGCTGACCGAGCGGCTGCGCGGCGAGGGCAAGGAGGTCGACCACTACATCGTCGGCCGCAAGGGTGTCGCCTACTACAACTTCCGCGAGCGCAAGATCGCGGACAGCTGGGTCGGCTTCACCGACAGCCCGAGCTACGCGGACGCCAAGGCGATCGCCGCTCCGCTCATCGAGGCCATCACTGAGGTGACGGCCGAGGGCGGCGTGGACGAGCTGCACATCGTCTACACGGAGTTCGTGTCGATGATGACGCAGAACGCGGTGGACAACCGGATGCTGCCGCTCAGCCTTGAGAAGGCTCAGGAGGAGACGGTCGGCAAGGGCGAGATCCTTCCGCTGTTCGACTTCGAGCCGTCGGCGGAGGACGTCCTTGACGCCCTGCTGCCGCGCTACGTCGAGAGCCGTGTGTACAACGCGCTGCTGCAGTCGGCTGCCTCCGAGCACGCCGCCCGTCGCCGCGCGATGAAGTCGGCCACCGACAACGCCGGAGACCTCATCAAGAGCCTCTCCCGGCTTGCCAACGCGGCCCGCCAGGCCGAAATCACCCAGGAAATCAGCGAGATCGTCGGTGGCGCCAGCGCCATGGCCGACGCGACCGCGGGGAGTGACAAGTAATGACGACCTCTGTTGAGACGGCCGCTGCCACCGGTCGCATCGCGCGGGTCATCGGCCCGGTGGTCGACGTGGAGTTCCCCGTCGACGCCATGCCGGAGATCTACAACGCGCTGACTGTCCAGGTTGCCGACCCGGCCGAGGAGGGCGCTCTCAAGACGCTCACCCTCGAGGTCGCGCAGCACCTCGGTGACGGCATGGTCCGCACCATCTCGATGCAGCCCACCGACGGCCTGGTCCGCCAGGCCCAGGTCACGGACACCGGCAACGGCATCACCGTTCCCGTCGGTGACGTCACCAAGGGACGCGTGTTCAACACGCTGGGCCACGTCCTGAACGACGAGGCCTCCAGTGTCGCGAGTGCCGAGCGCTGGCCCATCCACCGCAAGGCCCCCGCGTTCGACCAGCTCGAGTCGAAGACCGAGATGTTCGAGACCGGCCTGAAGGTCGTCGACCTCCTCACCCCGTACGTCAAGGGTGGAAAGATCGGTCTGTTCGGTGGTGCCGGTGTCGGCAAGACCGTGCTGATCCAGGAAATGATCATGCGTGTGGCGAAGCTGCACGACGGTGTGTCGGTCTTCGCGGGTGTCGGTGAGCGCACCCGTGAGGGCAACGACCTCATGGTCGAGATGGAGGAGGCCGGCGTTCTCGACAAGACCGCGCTGGTCTTCGGCCAGATGGACGAGCCCCCGGGCACCCGTCTGCGCGTCGCCCTGGCCGGTCTGACCATGGCGGAATACTTCCGCGATGTGCAGAAGCAGGACGTGCTGTTCTTCATCGACAACATCTTCCGCTTCACCCAGGCCGGTTCCGAGGTCTCCACCCTGCTCGGCCGTATGCCGTCCGCGGTGGGTTACCAGCCGAACCTGGCCGACGAGATGGGTCTCCTCCAGGAGCGCATCACCTCGACCCGTGGTCACTCGATCACCTCGATGCAGGCGATCTACGTCCCCGCGGACGACCTGACCGACCCGGCGCCGGCCACCACCTTCGCCCACCTCGACGCGACGACGGTTCTTTCCCGTCCGATCTCGGAGAAGGGCATCTACCCGGCCGTGGACCCGCTGGACTCCTCGTCCCGCATCCTCGACCCGCGGTACATTGCGAAGGACCACTACGACGCCGCGACCCGCGTCAAGGGGATCCTGCAGAAGTACAAGGACCTCCAGGACATCATCGCGATCCTGGGTATCGACGAGCTCGGCGAGGAGGACAAGCTCGTTGTCCACCGCGCCCGCCGTGTCGAGCGCTTCCTGTCCCAGAACACCCACGCGGCGAAGCAGTTCACCGGCGTGGACGGTTCGGACGTTCCGCTCGACGAGTCGATCGCCGCGTTCAACGCCATCTGCGACGGTGACTACGACCACTTCCCCGAGCAGGCGTTCTTCATGTGCGGTGGCATCGAGGACCTGAAGGCCAACGCCAAGGAGCTGGGCGTCTCCTGATCCGGCGCGCTCCTCGCGGAGCGCATCCGGTTCACAGGTTCCACGGAGAGGGGCGGGTGTGTCCCGTCCCTCTCCCCACGCCCATTAGAATTTGACCCAACACCCGGCCGACCCGCCGGGTGGTGACCCGAGGAGCCACCTTGGCTGCTGAGCTGCACGTCGAGCTGGTCGCGGCGGACCGCAATGTCTGGTCCGGCGAGGCCACCCTTGTTGTCGCCCGCACCACGTCCGGCGACATCGGCGTCATGCCCGGTCACCAGCCGCTTCTCGGTGTGCTGGAATCGGGCCCGGTGACCATCCGCACCAGCGAGGGCAGCACTGTCATCGCCGCGGTGCACGGCGGATTCATCTCGTTCGCGGACAACAAGCTGTCCCTGCTGGCCGAGATCGCCGAGCTCGCGGACGAGATCGATGTCCAGCGTGCGGAGCGGGCACTGGAGCGCGCGAAGGCGGAGGCCGACGCGGCCGCCGAGCGTCGCGCGGATGTCCGACTGCGCGCGGTCACGGGGCGCTGAGCCCCGTACCGAACAGGTTCGAGACCTCAGCCGCGGTTCGTTCTGGAATTTTCCGGGACGGGTCGCGGCTGAGGCGATGTACGTCCGTTTTTCACATGCGGTGTGACGATGAGCGAGGAGGTCGGTGAAGATGCTCCTCGCTCTGCTTGTGAGCGGCCTGGTCGTAGCCCTGGTGGTGATCGGGCTGTTCGTGTTTGGCCTGCGCCGCAGGCTCATCCAGCGCTCCGGTGGCACCTTCGACTGCAGCCTGCGCTGGGACGTTGCGGCGGAGCCCGACGTCTCCGGCAAGGGATGGGTGTACGGCGTCGCACGGTATAGCGCTGACCGCATCGAGTGGTTCCGCGTCTTCTCGTATTCCCACCGACCGCGCCGGCTGCTGGAGCGCGCTTCGATCGAGGTGATCGCGCGCCGTGCTCCTGAGGGTGAGGAGGAGCTGGCGCTGCTGTCCGACGCCGTCGTTCTCGGCTGTACCCATCAGGGGACCCATTTGGAGCTGGCAATGAGTGAGGACGCGCTCACCGGGTTCCTGGCCTGGCTGGAGGCGGCCCCTCCCGGGCAACGGGTCAACGTCGCCTGAAGTCCGCTCGGCGTCCCCCGGACAGAGTCCGGGTTGTTGGCATGGCCTGATCCGGATCCGGCGGTACCGCCTCCGGAAGGCCTCTCGTAGGTCAACGATTGTCAGGGCCATGACATTCATATATATAGTCGACCTCCCGGGGCCTGTCGTCCGTGGGTACATGCGTTCGAAACATGTCGAGATTCGGTCATTGACGCTGCGTTCATGGCCAGAGCGAATGCAAACCTTTACATCCCGTGCCGCACCCCTGGCGTTTGCTGTAGTCGCCACTGGGAAATCCGAACGACATGCACGGTGAACCTCTGGCCTTGCTGGTGACGCTATGTGACTGGCGCGCCCATTTCAGGACGCCGTGGCCATTTGATGCTGGTGTGCCACCCGGTATCTCCTGAGTCAACTGACGTGAAAAGAATGGCATGTCGATCAACTCGCTGCTTAGGGTTCTTCTGTCGTGTCCAGGGGCAAACCGGCCCGTTCTCCCGATGGCCTGCTTCCGGCCTGATCGCGGTGCCTTGTTTGCTTTGTTGAAGGTGGGGTAGCTCGTGCCTGCGTCGTTCTCCGCACCAGGGCCGGCGGACCCGGCTACGACGGACATCGCGATCATCGGGATGGTCGGGACGTTCCCGGGTGCCGAGGGAATCGACGCGTTCTGGTCCCTCTTATGCGAGGGGCGTGACGGCCTGACCCGCTTCTCCGCGGAGGAGCTCCTGGGTGCCGGACTGCCCCGCGAACTCATCACGGACCCCTCGTACGTCCGGGCGCACGGGGTGATCCCCGACGTCGAACTCTTCGACACCGCGCTGTTCGGGATGACGCCGGCCGAGGCCGAGATGATCGACCCCCAGCACCGGCTCTTCCTCCAGCACTGCTACGCGGCCCTCGAGGACGCTGGCTACGATCCGGCCCGGTTCCCCGGCCTGATCAGTGTCTACGGCGGCGCGGCGATCAACACGTACCTCCAGAACCACGTACTGCCGAACGTCGACCAGACGCGCACGCCCGACCACTTCGCGGTCATGGTGGGCAACGACAAGGACTACCTGGCCACGCGCGTGGCCTACAAACTCGACCTCAAGGGCTCTGCCTACAGCGTTCAGACGGCTTGCTCTACCTCCCTCGTCGCCATCCATCTGGCGTGCCAGGGTCTCGTCAACGGCGAGTGCGACATGGCTCTTGCCGGCGGCGTGACCGTCAAACTGCCGCAGACCAAGGGTTATTTGTTCGAAGAGGGCGCCATCCTGTCGGCGGACGGCGTCGTCCGCACCTTCGACGCCGCCGCGAGCGGCACCGTGCTCGGCAACGGCGTCGGTGTGCTGGTCCTCAAGCCGCTCGCTGCGGCGCTCGCCGCCGGCGACACCATCCACGCGGTCATCAAGGGCACCGCCACCAACAACGATGGTGCTCTGAAAGTGAGTTACGCGGCCCCCGGCAAGGAGGGTCAGGCCGCCGTCATCGCCGAGGCGCATGCCGTCGCCGGCGTCGCCGCGGAGACGATCGGCTACGTGGAGGCGCATGGAACGGCCACCCGCCTGGGTGACCCGGTCGAAGTCTCCGCCCTCACACAGGCCTTCCGGGCGGCGACCGACCGCACCGGCTTCTGCCGCATCGGATCGGTCAAGTCGAACGTCGGACACCTGGACGCGGCCGCCGGCGTCGCCGGGGTGATCAAGACGGCGCTCATGCTGCGTCACCGGACCTACGTGCCGACCGCGCACTTCCGGACGCCCAATCCGCAGATCGACTTCGAGCAGAGCCCGTTCCGGGTCGCCGCCGACCACGTCTCCTGGGACACCGAATACGGGGTGCCCCGCCGGGCCGGGGTCAGCTCCTTCGGTATCGGCGGAACCAATGCCCACGCCGTCCTGGAGGAGGCGCCGCAGCAGGAGCCGACGGACCCCTCGCGCCCGAACCGCCTCCTGGTGCTCTCGGCCAAGACCCCGACCGCCCTCGCGGCCGCCTGCTCCAACCTCGCATCTCACCTGCGTGCCCACCCCGGGCTGGAACCCGACGACATCGCCTTCACCCTCGCCGTGGGTCGCGCCGAGCACACTCACCGCCGGGCCGTGGTGTGGCACGAGGCCGTGGACGCGGCCGACCTCCTGGATGCTGCGGCCCGGGACGAGGCCGCCGCCGGCCCCGTCCGTGCTGTCGCGCCCCTGCGCTTCGTCTTCGACTCGCCGGACGACGCCGAGCGGCGCGCCGCCGAACTCGTCGCCCGTGAACCGGGCTTCAAGCGGCACTGGACGGCTGCCCGCAGGGCCGGGGCCGGTCGGCACGGCGCCGCGGGGTCCGCCTTCGCGCTCCAGTACGCGCTGGCCAGGCACTGGCTCGACCTCGGCCTGGTACCGGAGGCGGCCCACGGGGACTCCGTCGGCCGGCTGGCGGCGTCTTGTGCCGCCGGCGGACTCACCCTGAAGGAGGCCGTCGCGGCCCTCGGTACCGACGGACGGGCCGAACCGGCACGGGCCAGGATCCCCAGGTTCCCGGTCCGCCCGCTCCCCGTCGACATGGCCGAGGACGACGGTGCCATCGTCCTCGGCCCCGATGTCCGCGATTCCATGGACACCGTGCGCGAGGCATGGCTGCGCGGCGCACCCGTCGACTGGAACGCCCACTTCGCGGGAGCTCAGCGCCGCCGCCTGCCGCTGCCCGCCTACCCCTTCGAAGGACGGCGCTGCTGGCTGCCCGCGGGGACCCAGGAGCCCGTGCCCACCGGGTCCGGGGCTGTTACCCGCCCGCACCCGCTGCTCGACCAGAACGTGTCGTCCCTGTGGGAGCAGCGGTACGTCGCGCGACGCACCGGGGACGAGCCCTACCTCGCCGACCACGTCGTCGCCGGACGCCGCGTCTGGCCCGGGGCCGCGTACGTGGAAATGGCACGCGCCGCCGGTGAACTGGCCTCCGGCCGCCGCGTGACGTCCCTGCGGGGCGTGACGTTCGAACGCATGCTGGCCTTCGACGGCGCCGAGCGGGAGGTCGGGGTCACCCTCGTGCCCGGCGACGACGCCACAGTGGCCTTCGAGGTGGGGGCCGAGGACGGCGTCTGCGCCCGTGGCACCCTCTCGTACGGGCCTGCCCCTGCTGAGCCCGCCCGGCCGCTGGACCTCGACGGGCTCCGTGCCCGGTTGGCGGGCAGTGCCGAGAGTGACGCGCTGTACGAGGCCTTCGCCCGGCGGGGCCTGGCCTACGGTCCCACGTTCCGCACGCTGAGCGGCTTCGTGTGGGACGGCGACGAGGCCCTGGCCCGGGTCGCGCTCGACGGGGAGCAGGGCCGGGAGGATGCGCAGTACGTGCTGCACCCGTCGGTGCTCGACGGCGCGCTGCAGGCAGCGGTCGCCCTCCTCGTAGCCCAGGGCGCCCCGGAAGACGCTGCCTACCTCCCCTACGCGCTGGACGAGGTGGAGGTCGTTTCCGCCCCCGGCACGGCGGCCGTGGTGCACGTGCGGCTCACCTCGGGCAATGCCCGGGCCAAAGCGATCACGGCCGACATCACCGTGACCGACGCCGAGGGCGTTCCGCATGCCCTGGTCCGGGGCCTCGTCATCCGGTCGACCTCCCGGCAGCCCGAGGCGGGGCCCCCTGCGCGGACCGCTGGACCGGAGCAGGCCGGCGCCCCACTGCCGTCCGGGGAAGGTGCGGGGCAGGCGGGCTCGGTGGCCGCCGAGGCGTTCCTCGCGGACATCCTCGCGGCCGCGACCAAGCTGGACGCAGCCGACATCGACCCCGATGCCCCTCTGGAGAGCTACGGCATCGACTCCCTGATGATCACCCGGCTCAACGGCACCCTTGCGGAGCACTTCGGTGACGGGCTCTCGCGCACGCTGCTCTTCGAGTATCGGACGCTCGCCGAGCTGGCCGCGTACTTCCTGGACGAGCACGCGGACCGGACGGCCGCACTGCTGACCGGCGGGAGCACCGCCCCCGGGCCCGGGCGCAAGGAGCCCGTGCCGGCGCTGACTCCCCGGCCGGGACTCCGCGTCGCCGAGCAGCCGGCCGCCTCGCGCCCGGAGTCGGAGGGGGCGGGCGACGACGCGATCGCGATCATCGGGGTCAGTGGCCGTTATCCGATGGCTGACGACCTGGAGGCGTTCTGGCGGAATCTCGCCGAGGGCCGGGACTGTGTGACGGAGGTGCCGGCAGAGCGCTGGGACCACGCGGCCTTCCATGATCCGGACCGGGAGGCGGTGGGGCGGAGCTACGGCCGGTGGGGCGGCTTCCTGTCCGACGTGGACAAGTTCGACCCGCTCTTCTTCCCGATCATGCCGCGAGAGGCCGAGCTGATGGACCCCCAGGAGCGGCTCTTCCTGGAGACCGCCTGGCACACGCTTGAGGACGCAGGGTACCGGCGCCGCGACCTGCGGGATGCGCAGGTCGGCGTGTTTGTCGGCGTCATGTACGGCGAGTACCAGCTCTACGGGGCCGCAGACGCGCTGCGCGGCGGCCGTCGGGTGACCAACTCGTCCTACGCCTCCATCGCCAACCGCGTGTCGCACCTGCTGGACCTGAACGGCCCCAGCATGGCCGTCGACACCATGTGCTCCTCCTCGCTCACGGCGATCCACCTGGCCTGCGAGAGCCTGCGCCGTGGCGAAACGGACCTGGCCGTCGCCGGTGGCGTCAACGTCTCCGTCCACCCCTACAAGTACGTCTTCCTCAGCCAGGGCGGCTACCTCTCCGACGACGGCCGGTGCCGTTCCTTCGGAGACGGCGGCAGCGGTTACGTGCCCGGCGAGGGCGTCGGGGCCGTGCTGCTGAAACCGCTCCGCAAGGCGGTCGAGGACGGCGACCACATCCATGGCGTCATCCTCGGCAGCGCGCTCAACCACGGTGGCAAGACCAATGGCTACACCGTGCCCAATCCGGCCGCGCAGGAACGGGCCGTGGCCACCGCACTGCGCCGCGCCGGGGTCGCCGCCCGGGACGTCTCTTACGTGGAGGCGCACGGGACCGGGACGCCGCTGGGCGACCCCATCGAGATCACCGGACTGAGCAGGGCGTTCGGGACCTCTGGTGGCCGGGCGCCGGACACCGCCCCGGTGGCGGTCGGCTCGGTGAAGTCGAACATCGGCCACCTGGAGTCCGCCGCGGGCATCGCGGGCCTGACCAAGGTCCTCCTCCAGTTCAAGCACCGCAAGATCGCCCCCTCCCTCCACGCGGAACGACCCAACCCGAACATCGATCTCGCGGCCGGCGGGTTCCGCCTCCAGCGCGAACTCGGTGAATGGAGCAGTCTGGCGGCCGACGGGCGGCCGCGGCCGCGCCGGGCGGGGCTCAGCTCCTTCGGCGCCGGGGGCTCCAACGCCCACCTCGTCCTGGAGGAGGGGACGGCCGGGCCCTCCGACGCGGGGCAGACCGCCGACCGGCAGCACACCACCGATCCCCTGGTCTTCGTACTGTCTGCGCGCGACGAGCACCGGCTGCGCGTGTACGCCGGCCGGATCGCCGACTTCCTGGAGCGCAGCAGCGCCGACCTCGCCGACATCGCGCACACTCTCCGCTGCGGCCGTGAGGCGATGGAATCGCGCCTGGTGTGCGTCACCGCCGACGGCGGTGAGCTGGCCCGTGCACTGCGAGGCTTCTCCGACGGAGCGGAACCCGCGGGCCTGCAGCTGGGCACGGCTGCGCCCGGCGCGGGCCGCCGGCATGCCGCGGCGGTGCGCGCGGCCGCAGAGCGCGGCGACGACGCCGAGCTCGTACAGCTGTGGATCGACGGCGCGGACGTTGAATGGCGGCCGGCCGGGCGTCGTATCCCGCTGCCCGGCTACCCGTTCGCCCGGGACCGGTACTGGGTGCCCACGGATGCAGGAGCGCTTCTTCCCGAGCTGCCCACCGGACGGGACCGGGGGACCGGGCACGGGCGCCTGCTGTTCCGCGGCGACTGGGAGGAGCACGCGCTGCCGACCGGGTCGGGCACCCAACCCGACGGCGTCCGGATGCTGTTCGCCGACGGAGACGCGGCCGCGACGGTCCGGGATCATGGGGCCGGAGCCCCCACAGTGCTGGTGCGGCCCGGCGGGGCCTACCGCCGCGACGGCGCACACAGCTACACCATCGACCCCGGGAAGGCCGAGGACTACGTCCGTTTGCTGGAGGACTGCGCCCGGGACGGCCTGTCGCCCACGGTGGTCCTGCACATGTGGAACGTGCCCGGGGTGCGTCAGGACCGCGACGGTGGGTACGACGCGGCCGCACTGCTGCGTGGCACGGCCTCCCTGTTTCCGCTCGGACGGGCGCTGCTTGCTCGTCGGCCCAAGCACTCCGTGCGGCTGATGGTGCTGCACTGCGAGGGTCCCGACGGGTTCTCACCCGTCGCGGAGGCGGCCGCGGGGTTCGCCCGCAGCGTGCGCGAGGAGAACCCGCGGCTGCTCGTGCAGGTCGTGGGTGCCGATGGGCCCGAGCGGCTCCTGGAGGCGGCCGGGAGGGAGTTGGCCGTCTCCGAGGACCCCGAGGTGCTGGTGCGCCACCGGGCCGGACGCCGCTGGGTCCACCTGCACCGGCCGGTCTCGCCGGCGGACGCGGCGGACGCGGCGTCCCGTGACGCGCAGGTGCGCGACGGCGGGGTGTACCTGATCACCGGTGGCACGGGCGGTCTCGGACTGCTCGTTGCCCAGCACCTCGCCCGCCGGGCGCGGGTGTGCCTGGTTTTGGTGTCCCGGTCCCAGCCGTCCGACGACGCCGAACGCCGCATCGCGGCGATGAGGGCCGGCGGCAGCACCGTGGACCACCTGCGGGCCGACGTGGCGGACGCCGACGAGGTGGAAGCCCTGGTGGCCCGTGTGCGGCGGGAGCACGGTGTGGTCAACGGGGTCGTGCACGCCGCGGGCGTGCTGCGCGACGGGTTCCTGCTGCGTAAGGAGCCCGAGGACGCTGCGGCGGTGCTCGCCCCGAAGATCGCCGGAACGTTCCACCTCGACCGCGCCACCCGGACCGACCCGCTGGACTTCTTCGTCCTGTTCTCTTCCATCGCGGCCGCCTTCGGCAACGCAGGCCAGACCGACTACGCCACCGCGAACCGGTTCCTCGACGGCTACGCGGCCCACCGGGCCGGCCTGGCCGCAGCGGGCCTGCGCTCCGGCCGGTCCGTGGCCGTTGCCTGGCCGCACTGGTCCGACGGCGGCATGCCGCTGTCCACAGAGGGCGCCGCGGCGCTCCTCGACCGTCTGGGCGTGGTGTCGCTGGGTACCGCCGAGGGGCTCGCCGCGTTCGACGAGGCCCTGGCGCTCGACGGAGAGCTGCTGGTGGCCGCCGGAGACGCGAAACGCCTGGCCGATCGGCTCGCACGCGCCCGGCGCGCCGGCGCACCCGCCGGTGCGGGCGTACCGGAACCCTTCGCCGGACAGGTCGGATTCGCCGCCGGGCGGACCGGAGCACCCGAGGCCGAGGCCGGCGACACGGCACGGGCCCGCGCCTCCGCCGTGGCCCTGCTGCGGGAACTGGTCGGTTCCGCCATCCAGGCGGACCCGGCGGACATCGCCGCGGACGTCGCCCTCCTGGCCCGCTACGGCATCGACTCCCTCGCCGTGACCCGGCTCAACCGCGCCCTGGAGGAACGGCTCGGCGCCGGCCTGTCGAAGACCCTGTTCTTCGAGTACGACACCCTCGACGAGCTGGCGGACCACCTTGCCGGCACCCGAGCCGCCCAGCTGCTCCCCGCGATGCCGAAGTCCGCCCCCGAGCAGGCTGAGCCCAGGACGCCGACAGCCCGGGCGACCGGCGGCGCCACGACCGCAGCGGAGTCGGAGGGGGCGGGCGACGACGCGATCGCGATCATCGGGGTCAGTGGCCGTTATCCGATGGCTGACGACCTGGAGGCGTTCTGGCGGAATCTCGCCGAGGGCCGGGACTGTGTGACGGAGGTGCCGGCAGAGCGCTGGGACCACGCGGCCTTCCATGATCCGGACCGGGAGGCGGTGGGGCGGAGCTACGGCCGGTGGGGCGGCTTCCTGTCCGACGTGGACAAGTTCGACCCGCTCTTCTTCTCCGTCTCCCCCCGCGAGGCCGAGCTGATGGACCCCCAGGAGCGGCTCTTCCTGGAGACCGCCTGGCACACGCTGGAGGACGCCGGCTACCCGTCCGGAAGCCTGAGCCGACGCAGGGTCGGCGTGTTCGTCGGCGTCATGTACGGCGAGTACCAGCTCTACGGGGCCGCGGACGCCCTGCGCGGCGGCCGCCCGGTCACGGAGTCCTCGTACTCCCTGATCGCCAACCGCGTTTCCTACGCCCTGGACCTGAACGGCCCCAGCATGGCCGTCGACACCATGTGCTCCTCCTCGCTCACGGCGATCCACCTGGCCTGCGAGAGCCTGCGCCGCGGCGAGAGCGAGATGGCCGTCGCCGGTGGCGTCAACGTCTCCGTCCACCCCTACAAGTACGTGCTGCTCGCCCAGAGCCGGTTCCTCTCCGACGACGGCCGGTGCCGTTCCTTCGGAGACGGCGGCAGCGGTTACGTGCCCGGCGAGGGCGTCGGGGCCGTGCTGCTGAAACCGCTCCGCAAGGCGGTCGAGGACGGCGACCACATCCATGGCGTCATCCTCGGCAGCGCGCTCAACCACGGCGGCCGCCCCAGTGGCAGCGGACTCACCGTGCCCAACCCCCGGGCCCAGGGCGAACTGGTCGGGCAGGCCCTGGAGGCCGCCGGCGTGGACGCGCGGACGATCTCCTACGTGGAGGCGCACGGGACCGGGACCCCGCTGGGAGACCCCATCGAGATCACCGGACTGAGCAGGGCGTTCCGCGAGCACACGGCGGACACCGGGTTCTGCGCCATCGGCTCGGTGAAGTCGAACATCGGGCACCTGGAGTCCGCCGCGGGCATCGCGGGCCTGACCAAGGTCCTCCTCCAGTTCAAGCACCGCAAGATCGCCCCCTCCCTCCACGCGGAACGACCCAACCCGAACATCGATTTCGACGCGGCCCCGTTCACCGTGCAGCGGGAACCTGCCGACTGGTCCCGGCCCGTCGTCGGGGGAGTGCAGGCTCCCCGTAGGGCCGGGGTCAGCTCCTTCGGCGCCGGCGGTGCCAACGCCCACCTCGTCCTGGAGGAACCCCCTGCCCGGGTGGTGGCCGAGGACCCGGCCGGGGCCCAGCACACCGTCGAGCGCCTCGTGTTCGTGCTGTCGGCGCGCGACGAGGACCGGCTGCGGGCGTACGCGGGCCATATGGCCGACTTCCTGAGGCGCGAACACGTCGACCTCGTCGACGTCGCCGAGACGCTGCGCGAGGGCCGCGAGCCGATGCGGGAGCGACTGGCCCTCGTGACGTCCGACGGAGCCGAACTGGTCGCAGCCCTGGCCGGTTTCGCCTCCGGCGGGACGCCGCAGGCACTGCTGCGCGGCACTGTGTCGGACGGAGCCGCAGTTGCGGCGGAGGCTCCGGGTGCCGACGCGCAGGATCCGGAAGCGCTGGCCGCCGCCTGGGTGGGCGGCGGACTTCAGGCCTGGCCGTCGCGCCTGCGGCGGGGCTGCCGGATCCCGCTGCCCGGCTACCCGTTCGCCCGGGAGCGCTACTGGCTGCCCGCGCGGCCGGTCAGGACCACCGGTGCACTCGCACTCCATCCGTTGCTCGACGCCAACGAGTCCACCGTCGAGGAGCAGCGGTTCCGCAAGACGTTGCATGCCGACGACCCGCTTCTGCGCGACCACGTGATCGCCGGGCGGCCGGTGCTCGCGGCGGCTGCCGCGCTCGAACTCGTCCGCGCCGCCGCCCGGCGGGCCAGTGTCCGGCCGCTGCTCACGCTCAACGACGTCGTCTGGGGGCGCCCGGTCACCGTGGCGGCCGAACGGGCGGACGTGTATGCCGGCTTCACCGCCGACGGGCCCGACCGGCTCGTCTTCGAGGTGTACACCGAGGCGAGCGGAGCACGCATTGCACACATCCGCGGACACGCGCGCTACGGCGCCGCGGAGCCGGCCGACCCGGCGGACGTCCTCGACCTCCCCGGCATCCGGGCGCGGTGCACCGGCCGGCGCACCGGTGAACAGGTCGACCGCGACTACGCCGCCGCCGGGTTCGTGTTCGGTGAAGGCTTCCGGACCGTCCACGAGGTGTGGGCAGGCCCTGCCGAGGCCCTCGCCGAGCTGCGCCTGCCCACCGGCGGGGCGGATGATCCCGACCTCGTGCTCCCCCCGGGGCTGCTCGACGGGGCCCTGCGGACCTGCCACTGGATCGGGCGGACCACCGCGCCGGAAGCATCCGAGCTGGCCGTCCCGTTCGGGATCGGGGAACTGCGGGTGCACGGGCCGTTGCCCCCGGTCTGCTACGCCCACGCGGAAGTGACCGGTGGTGACCGGCGTGCCGAATGGCGCTACCGGGTCACCGTCGTCGACGCGGAGGGCCGCGAACTCGCACGGGTCGACGACATCGTGGGCAGGCTGTACGACGCGGCGGAGCTCCCCGACGGGACGGCGGAAGCCTCGCACCCCGCAGACGCCGTGCCGGCCGGGCCCGCCGCAGCGGATTCCCCTGGCGAGCACCTGTTCTACCGCCCCGTCTGGCGGGAAACCGACCTGCTGCCCGCCGACGGGGCGGTACCCGGCGCGACCCTGCTCGTGCTCGCGGGCCGGCCCGGTGAAGCCGACGCCCTGGGCCGCGCCGGTGGCTGGAACCGGGTCGTGGAAGCCCTCCCGGGCGACTCCTTCGCCGACCTCGGAGGCGATCGCTACACCCTCGACCCCGCTGCCCCGGAGCAGTAC
This sequence comes from Streptomyces sp. NPDC060232, assembly GCF_042726555.1. Classification (NCBI taxonomy): domain Bacteria; kingdom Bacillati; phylum Actinomycetota; class Actinomycetes; order Kitasatosporales; family Streptomycetaceae; genus Streptomyces; species Streptomyces sp. NPDC060232. Next base: position 103,281 of record NZ_JBHXAG010000002.1, read on the forward strand.
CGCCGACTGCTGGAGGTCGTCGGCAGCCCCTCCTCGGGCCGCATCGACGTCGCCCACCTGTGGAACCGCGAGCCCCACGGTGCCGACTCCGGCCTCATCGGAGCGACCGGGCTGCTGTCCGTGCTGTGGCTCGTACAGGCGGCGGCTCCGGCATCGGTGCGCATCGCCTACGTGTACGGGGCCGCCTCACCCGAAGCACCCGCCCCCGAGCACGAGGCCGTCACCGGGCTGGCCCTGTCGGCCAGGGCCGCAGCGCCCGGCTGCGAGGTGTTCACGGTCCGCTTCGGCGCGCTCCGGGAGCCCGACGAAGCTGTCCGGCTGGCAGCGGAGCTGACGTCCCCGTCGCCGCGCGGCGGCGCGGAGGTTCGCTTCGCGGCGGGCCGCCGGTCGGTGCGCGGTGCCGAGCGGGTGGTCCCGGCCACCGGGGCGGGGTCGCCGCTCGCGGACCGGGGTGTGTACGTGATCACCGGGGGCGGCGGAGGCATCGGACGGCTGCTGGCCCGCCGTCTCGCCGACCGGCACCGCGCCCGGCTGGTCCTGCTCGGCCGGTCGCCGCTGCCCGCCGCGCTGCGCGCGGACCTGGAAGCCCGCGGCTCCGAGGTGCTCGGGGTACGGGCCGACGTCGCCGACCGCCGTGCGGTGCGGGCCGCGCTCATCGAGGCCCGCGGCCGGTTCGGCCGGATCGACGGGGTCTTTCACCTGGCGGGGAGCGCCGACACGGTCCCGCTCACCGAGGCGGACGCGGACGGCTTCCGGTCTGCCTTCGATGCGAAGGCGGGCGGTCTGGTCAACCTCGACGAACTGACGCGCTCCGACGACCTCGCGGTCTTCGCGGTGTTCTCCTCCGTCTCGGGCCGCGTGGGCGACTTCGGATCGGGCAGTTACGCAGCCGCCAACCGGTTCGTGGACGCCGCTGTGGAGGCACGTGCCGCAGCCGTCGCCGCAGGGACCCGGACCGGCCGCAGCCTCTCCCTCGACTGGCCCCTGTGGGAGGCGGGCGGAATGGACGCCGCCGTCCCGCAGACCGGCCTTGCCGTGTACCGGGAGGCCACCGGAATGAGCCGCCTGACCGCCGAACAGGCCCTCGACGCCCTCGACGCCGCGTGGGGGCTCGCAGCCGACGTACCGGTCGCCGCTCCGCTGCGGGGCGACCGGGACCGGATCCAGCGGGCCCTGGACGGTGCCGCCGCGATGGCCGGCCCGGCGGCCCTCACGCCGGTCGCCGCCAGGGCCGTCACTCCTGCCGCCGCAGATCACCAGGCCGGCGCCGCGCGGTACGCCGCACGGCTCACCGACCACCTGCGCGGGGTGTTCTCACGGGTGCTGAAGGTGCCGGCCGACCGGATGGAGACGACCACCACGCTGGACCGGTACGGCATCGACTCGGTCATGATCATGGAGGTGAACTCCCTGCTGGGCCGGCACTTCGAGGGCCTGCGCGGCACCCTCCTCTTCGAGTACCGCACGGTCGCCGCCCTGGCGGACCACCTGGTGCGGGAACACGCCGAGGAGGTCGTGCGCCTGTTCGGAGGTGACGTACCGGACGTCCGCGGTGTGCCGGAGCCCGCCCGGCCCGCCCCCGCCCCGGCGGCCGTGCCCGCGCGGGCCGACCGGCCGGCGCGTGCCTCGGTCACCGTGCCCGCCCCGGCCCCGGCCCCGGCTCCGGGTCCGGTGCAGGCGTCTGCCGACGAGCCCATCGCGATCATCGGCATCAGCGGTCGCTACCCGCAGGCCGACGACCTGGAGGCCTTCTGGGACAACCTGGTCGAGGGGCGGGACTGCGTCACGGAGATCCCCGCCGACCGGTGGGACGCCGACGCGCATTTCGACCCGGACCCCGACGCCCCGGGCCGCAGCTACGGCCGCTGGGGCGGGTTCCTGGACGACATCGCGTCCTTCGACTCCCTCTTCTTCTCCATTTCCCCGCTCCAGGCCAAGTCCATGGACCCGCAGGAGCGGCTTTTCCTGCAGACCGCGTGGGCCGCCCTGGAGGACGCCGGCTACCGCCCCGACACCCTGCCCAGGCCCCGCTTCGGCGACGAGGGCCGGGACGTGGGGGTGTTCGTCGGAGCCATGTGGGACGACTACGCCGTCCTCGGCGCCGAGGAGTCGTTCAAGGGCAACCACGTGGTCGCCATGGCCAACCGGGCCTCGATCGCCAATCAGGTCTCGTACTTCGGCGACTTCCGCGGCCCCAGTGTCGTCGTCGACACGGCCTGCTCCTCCTCGCTGGTCGCCCTGCACATGGCCTGCGAGAGCCTGCGGCGTGACGAGTGCTCCCACGCCATCGCCGGCGGGGTGAACGTCGCCGCCCATCCGTTGCGCTACGTCCACCTGAGCCGCAAGCGGATGCTCTCCGAGGACGGCCGTTGCCGTTCCTTCGGGGCAGGGGGAACCGGCTACGTGCCCGGCGAGGGCGTCGGCGCCGTCGTCCTCAAGCGGCTGTCCCGCGCACTCGCCGACGGTGACCAGGTGCACGCCGTGATCAGGTCCACAGCTGTCAACCACGGCGGCCGGACGAACGGGTTGACCGTTCCCAACCCGAGGGCCCAGCAGGCGCTCGTCGAGGAGGCGCTGGCCCGGGCGGGCGTCAGTGCCCGGGACATCGGCTACGTGGAGGCGCACGGTACCGGCACCGCACTCGGCGACCCCATCGAGCACACCGGCCTCACCCTTGCCTTCGCCGCGCAGACCGCCGACCGCGGCTTCTGCGCCCTCGGCTCGGTGAAGTCCGCCGTCGGCCACCTGGAGGGGGCCGCCGGTATCGCAGGCGTCACCAAGGCCGTCCTCCAGCTCAAGCACGGGCGGCTGGCGCCGTCGTTGCACGCCGAGGACCTCAATCCGGTCATCGACTTCGACGGCTCCCCCTTCCGGGTGCAGCGCGAGGCGGCCGAGTGGCCCCGCGACAACGGACGCCCCCGCAGGGCCGGCGTCAGTTCCTTTGGAGCCGGCGGCACCAACGCCCACGTCATCCTGGAGGAACACGTGCCGGAGCAGGAGGTGGAGCCCGGCGGCGCGGCCGAGCTCATCGTGCTCTCCGCCCGCGACGAGGAGCGGCTGCGCGAGTACGCGGGCCGTATCGCGGACTTCCTGGGCCGCGGGGACCGCGTGCCCCGGCTGGCCGACGTCGCGCACACCCTCCAGACGGGGCGGGAGGCCATGGCCGAGCGGCTGGCCTTCACCGCGGAGGACCCGGCCCGCGCCGCCGAGGTGCTGGCGGCCTACGCAGCCGGCGGGGCGCCCGTGGGCCTCGTCCGGGGCAGCGCCGGCCGGCAGGGTGTGCTGAGCGGCCTGTTCACCGAAGGAGCCGGCGGCAGCGCCTTCCTCGCGGCCCTGGCCTCGGCCGGGCAGTGGGACAAGCTCGCCGGGGTGTGGGTCTCGGGAGTGGACCTGGACTGGGCCGCCCTGCGCCCGGCCCCGGCCCGCAGAGTGTCCCTGCCCACCTACCCGTACGCCCGTGTCCGGCACTGGCTGACCCCGGCACTGCCGGCCGCCCCGGCGGCAGCGCCGGCACTTCCTGCCGTCGCCGGTACTCGGGCCGGCGCAGAGCGGCACGTGCCGCTCGTCCTGCGCCCCGAGGACCGTGTCGTCGCCGACCACGTGGTCAGCGGCCGGTCGATCCTTCCGGGCACCGGCTACCTGGACCTGGTCCTCGACGCGCTCGACGCCCGGACCGGGGAGCGGACCGTCGACGACGTCTACTGGCTGGCCCCGGTCGTGGTCGGGGACGTCCCCGTCCACCTGGACGTGGTGTCGCGACAGACCGACCGCGGACTGGAGTTCGAGGTGCAGGGAGCCGCCGGAGCCGTACACGCACGCGGCGTGCTCGCGGTGTCCGGGGTGTCCGCACCCCCGCCGGACCTCCCGTTGGAGCTGCTGCGCGAGGAGTGCCCCCGGTCCATGGACGGCGAGAGCTTCTACCGGGGCATGGCACGGCTCAACGTGTCGTACGGTCCCTGGTTCCGGCTCGTCGAGCGGTTGTGGACGGACGGCGCCCAGGTACTGGCACGGGTGCGCCTGCCCGAGCGGTTCCTGGAGGGAGCCGAGCTGCGGGCCCTGCACGCCGCGGTCGCCGACGCCGCCCTGCACAGCGTCGCCGCACTCCACTTCGACGTACGTGGCACCGACGACCTGCCGTTGCTGCCGTTCGCCGTCGACCGGGTGCGTGCGTACCGCCCCGTCCCGACGGCCGGTTGGGTCCACGTCTCCCCCCTCGGCGGCGACCGCTACGACATCGCGCTCGCCGACGAGCAAGGGCGGGTGTGCGTCGGCTTCGAGGGCCTGGCCGTTCGTGAGCAGCGTGATCCGCATCCGCAGTTCGTGTACCGCCCGCGCTGGGTGCCGACGGCGGCGCCCGCCGGTCCAGACGCAGGACGGGCCGCGGCCGACGTGCTGATCGCGGCTCCGGCCGGGGCCGCCGAGGCCGCCGAGGCGGTCGCCCGCAACCACCCGCAGGCCGCGGTGCGGCGTCTGGAGATCGCGTCCGCGGGCGCGCCCGCAGACGCCGGTGCCCTCCTGCCCGCCGACGGCCGGCCGCTCCTCGTCTACTTCCTGGCGGGGTTCGACGGGCCCGACGGCACGGAGCCCTCGCGCGCCGAGGCCCGCCGGGTCGGCCCGGGCGCCCTGCTCGGCCTGGCCAAGGCCCTGGGACGGTACGCGGCAGCCGGCGCGGAGGTCCGTCTGAAGGTCGTGACGGCCGACGCCTTCGCACTGCGCGAGGACGAGGCCGCCCGGCCCTGGGCGGCCGCCGTGGCCGGACTGTGCTCCGCACTGGAGAAGGAGCGGCCGGAACTGCGGATCGCGCACGTCGACGTACGGGCCGGCGAAGCGGCCGGCGCTGCCGCGAGGATCGCGGCAGAACCGTTCCCGACCCCCGTCCGGCCCGTACTGCTGCGGGACTCGGTGCGCTACGAGCGCAGTCTGGAGAAGCTGCGCCTGCCCGAACCCCGCCGCAGGGTGCCGCGACGGGGCGGTGTTTACGCGATCGTCGGCGGCCTGGGCGTGATCGGCCACGACACCGCCCTCCACCTCGCCCGGGAGTACGGGGCCCGGCTGTTGGTCCTCGGCCGCGGAGCCCTCGACGCGGCGCGCCGTGAGAGGCTCGCCGCGATCGAGAAGGCCGGCGGCGAGGTGCTCTACGAACGCTGTGACGCCGCCGACCCCGCTGCGGTCCGCAAGGCCGTGAGCCGGGCGAAGAAACGGTTCGGCGCCCTGCACGGAGTGATCCACTCCGTCATGGACTTCCGTACCGCCGCTGTCGCGGACCTCGACGAGGGCGCCCTGGACGCCGTGCTCGACTCCAAGGAGGCCACCCTCCTCGGCGTGTGGGAGGCCGTCCGCGACGAGGCGCTGGACTTCTTCGTCCACTACTCGTCCGGCGCCGCCTTCCAGGGCGCCGCGCATCAGGGCGCGTACGCCGCCGCCTGCTGCCTCGCCGACGCGACGGCGGCCGAACTGGCACGGTCCGCCCCGTTCCCGGTGCGGACCGTCGACTGGGGCTTCTGGCACGCGGCCGGCATCGAGGAACGGGAACAGGTGCTGCGTCCGCTCACCGCCGCCGGGGTCACCCCGATCGGGGCCGAGGACGGGATGCGCACTCTGGAACGGTTCCTCGCCACATCCGTCCCGCGCATCCTGGCCGTACGCGCCTCCGACCGGCTGCTCGGCGCGATGGGTGTCGCCCCCGGGGCCGAGGTCCGCCCCCGCCCCGAGCGGCTGCCGGCGCGCCCGGCCCCACGATCCGGTCCCGCCGTCCTCGCCGCGGACGACCGCATGCGCATCGAGACCCACCAGCGCGCGGCCCGAGAGGCGGAGGAACTGGCGGGGTTGCTCCTGGTGGGCGCGCTGCGGCGCATGGGAGTCCTGCTCGCCGAGGGGGAGCACCACACGGAGGAAGGCCTGCGCGACCGGCTTGGGATCGCCGAGCAGTACCGACGGCTGCACCGTTCCGTGCTCGACATGCTCACCGACGCCGGCTACCTGCGCCGGGACGGAACCGGGTGGACGACGACTGCCGCGGTCGTGGCACCGCGCGTGCTGCGGACCAACGAGCGGCCCGCGGCCGCGGCGGCCGACCTGGCGGCGCGGTACCCGGGCATCGCCGCGGTGGCCACGCTGCTGGAGCGCTGCCTGGAGGCCTTCCCGAGGGTGGTGACCGGTGCCGAGAGCCACATCGACGTGCTCTTCCCCAATGGCTCGATGGACATGGTCGTCGGTGTGTACCGCGGCAACGCGGTCAGCGACGCCTGCAACACGCTGGTCGCCGACGCGGTGCGCGGCCTGGTCGAGGAACGCGCGGCCGGCGACACCGGGGCCCGCATCAGGGTTCTGGAGGTCGGCGCGGGTACCGGGAGCACCAGCGGACCGGTGCTGGAGGCCCTGGCTTCGTATGCGGACGTGGAGTTCACGTACACCGACGTCACGAGCGCCTTCGTGCGCCACGGTCGCCGGGAGTTCGCGGCACGGTACCCCTTCGCGGAGTTCAAGGTCTTCGACATCGACGCGGATCCCGTGGCCCAGGGCATCGCGCCCGACGGCTACGACATCGTGCTCGGTACCAACGTCTTCCACGTCACGCCGTTCATCGAGCACACCCTCCTGCGGGCCAAGCGCCTGCTGCGGGCGGGCGGTGTCCTCATCGCCAACGAGGGGACCGGGTTCGCCGCCTACCTGCCGCTCATCTTCGGCCTCACCAGCGGCTGGTGGATGTACCGCGACGCCGACTACCGGATCCCGGGCTCGCCGCTGCTGACGGTCGGGCACTGGCGGGACGTGCTTGCCGCGTGCGGGTTCGAGGCCGCCGAGGTGCGCCGGCTGCCGGACACAGCCGAGGGACCGGTGGAGCAGTGCCTGATCCTTGCCGAGAGCGACGGTATCGTCCCCGCCGCCGGAGCACTGCCCGCGGACGCCGAAGGCCCCTCCGGTACCGGCGCCGAGGCACAGGACCCGCCCGTCGCCGCGCCGGTCCCGACGGCGGACACCCATGCAGCCGATCTGGGCGATGTGGCGCGCCGGCGGGTGACGGCGGCGTTCGCCCGGGTCCTGGAGATGGCGGAGGGCCAGTTCGACCCCGAAGCACCCTTCGAGGACTACGGCATCGACTCGATCGTCGTCCCGCAGTTGAAGCAGGCCCTGGAGGCCGACTTCGGACGGCTTCCCGCCCCGTTGCTGTTCGAGCACACCACGATCGGACGGCTCGCGGCCCACTTCGAGGCCAACTACGCCGACACCCTGGCCCGGCTCGACGGGCGGGCCCCGCTCGACGCCCCGGACCCCGACCCGTCACCGGCGGCGGAGTCCGCCGTCCCGGTGCTTGCGCCCGCGGTCGGACAGGCTGTGCTCCCGCCCGCCGACGCGCCCCGGCACGCCGGGAAGCCCGACCTGGAGAGCGCCGTTGCCGCGCTGTCCGACGACCGTGTGGACGAGCTCCTGGGCAGGCTGCTGTCCGTGCTCGGCGACACCCCCGAAAGCCGGAGGAACCAGTGAGCCGCGAAGCCGCCTTCAGCTGCCACCTGATAGGGGAGAACACCCTCCTCGTGACCTGCGCGGAACTCCTCATGGAGCGCGGGCACCGGATCCTGAGCGTGGTCTCGCCCACCCCCGAGGTCCGGGACTGGGCCCGGGAACAGGGTCTCCCCGCCCGGGACTTCGGACCAGACCTGGAGGCACACCTCTCCGCCCGGCCCTTCGATCACCTGTTCAGCATCGCCAACCTCCGTATGCTCCCGGCACCCGTGCTTGCGCTGCCCCGCGGACTCGCCGTTAATTTCCACGACGCGCTGCTCCCCGACCACGCGGGCGTGCACGCCGCCACCTGGGCGCTGCTCGCAGGGGAGCGCCGCCACGGCATCACCTGGCACGTGATGACGGAAGGTGCCGACGAGGGCGACGTCCTGGTCCAGCGGTCCTTCGAGGTGGCTGCCGACGAGACCGGGCACAGCCTCGACGTGAAGTGCTTCGACGCGGGCGTGGAGGCATTCGCCGAGCTCGTCGACGCGCTGGCCGGGGACCGCGTGGTCCGCCGTCCCCAGGACCTCGCGGCGCGGAGCTACCACGGCCGGCTCGACCGGCCCTCCGATGCCGGCCTGCTGTCCTGGCACGCGCCGGCGGCGGCGCTGGGCCGCACCGTCCGGGCCCGGGACTTCGGAGTCCACCCGAACACCTTCGGGTCGGCCAAGATGCTGCTGGACGGGAAGGTCCTGCTCGTCGGCGCGCTGGAGGAGCGGGCGGAGCACTCCGGCCGGCCCCCGGGGACGGTGCTGTCCGCCGACGCCGAGGCGGCGGTGGTCGCCACCGAGACCGGCGACGTCAGGCTGACCCGGCTGACGACGGTGACCGGCGAACCCCTCGTCCCGGCCGACGTGTTACGCCCCGGCACGGTACTGCCCGTCCCCGACACGGCCACGGTGGCCGCGGTGCACGGCGCGGAGCGCGCCCTCCTACGGCACGAGGGGCACTGGGTGCGCCGACTCGACCGCCTGGCCCCGGCCGTGCTCCCCGGCGCCGATCCGGCGGGCCCCGCCGCAGTGGCCCCGCCGGCCGTGCACACGGTGCCGGTTCCGGCAGGGCTCCCGTCGGCATCCGCTGCGGTGCCCCGGGAACGCTGGCTGCTCGCCGCGTTCCTCGCCTACATCGCCCGCATCTGCGGGGAGGACGGCGTGGACGTCGACCTGAGGCTGCCCGGACCGGTCGCAGAAGGCCCGCTGCCGCCCGCCGTCCGCGCACTGCGGTCCCCCTTCGTCCCGTTCCATGTGCCCTCCCTCTCCGAGGGACCGTCGATGGCTGCCTGGTGCGCGCGGATCGCCGACGGGCTTTCGGAGACCGAAAGGCGCGGGTCCTTCGCCCGGGACGTGTGGGCGCGCCATCCCGAGCTCGCCCGGCAGCGGTTTCTCGCCGACGGCCTGCCGATCGCCGTGGAGATCACCGACGAACCGGCCTCGGAGCCGTCCCTGCGGGCGGGGACGGCCCTGCTGGTCCGCATCCCGCGCACCTCGGGGGACTGCACCTGGGCGGTCGCCGGCGGCGCGGACGCCACGGGCACCGCCGCAGCCGCCGCCCGCCACGCGGCCGCCTTCCTGGAGGCGGTGGCCGGTCCCGCCGGAGCCGACCTGGCCGGGGCGCCCGTCTGCTCGGACGAGGACCTCCGCCGCACCCTGATCCAGTGGAACGACACCGACACCGAGGCCGGGACCAGCTCCGGGTTCGGCACGGATGCGGGGCTCGGGCCCCGTACCCGTGTGGACCGCCTCGTCGCCGAGCAGGCCCGGCGGCGCCCGGCCGCACCCGCCGTGACCGACCGGAACGAGACCCTCGACTACGCCGGTCTCGACCGCAGCGCCGAAGACCTCGCGGACCGCCTGCGCGGACGCGGCATCGGCCCGGGCGACCTCGTCGGCATCTACCTGAACCGCTCCGTGGCCCTGCCCGCGGCACTGCTCGCCGTCATGAAGACGGGCGCTGCCTACGTCCCGCTGGACCCCATCTACCCGGCCGAGCGGATCGCGTACATGCTCGCGGACACCGGACTGCCGCTCGTCGTCACCGAAACGGCGCTGGCGGGCCGCCTGCCCGCCGGAGACGCCGAGGTGCTGCTCCTGGACGAACCGCCCCCGGCCGCTGCACCCGCACCCGTGCACCGGCCGCCGTCCCGCGCAGCGGGCGGCGACGACCTGGCCTACGTGATCTACACGTCCGGCTCCACGGGCCGGCCGAAGGGGGTCCGCGTCGGCCACCGCGCCCTGTCCAACTTCCTCACCTCCATGGTCCGCACGCCGGGCCTGACCGAGCGGGACCGGCTGCTGGCCGTGACGACGGTCTGCTTCGACATCGCCGGACTGGAGCTGTACGCGCCGCTGATCAGCGGCGCCGAGGTGGAGATCGCCGACGACGATACGGCCGCCGACGGCTTCCGCCTGCGCGCCCTGATCGAGGAGCGGCGGCCCACGGTCATGCAGGCGACCCCCGCCACCTGGCGGATGCTGGTCGAGGCCGGGTGGGGCGGCGGCCCCGGCCTGAAGGTCCTGTGCGGCGGCGAGGCCCTCCCGCGCGACCTGGCGGACGCGCTGGTCGCGCGTGCCGGTTCCGTGTGGAACCTGTACGGGCCGACCGAGACCACGATCTGGTCCTCCGTGGCCAGGGTGCTGCCGGGCCGGCCGGTCACCATCGGCCGGCCCGTCGACAACACGCGCCTGTACGTCCTGGACGCGCGCCTGCGGCCCGTCGCCCCCGGCCTTCCGGGCGAGCTGTACATCGGCGGCGACGGAGTCGCGGACGGCTACCTCGGGCGGCCGGACCTGACGGCGCAGCGCTTCGTGCGGGATGTGTTCGACCCGGCCGCCGGACGGCTCTACCGGACCGGCGACCTGGTCCGGCACCTTCCGGACGGCGAACTGGAGTACCTGGACCGGGTCGATCGCCAGGTCAAGCTGCATGGCTACCGCATCGAGCCGGGGGAGATCGAGGAGGCGCTGCGCGCCCACCCGGCCGTCGAGCAGGCGGCGGTCCTGGTCAGGGAGGACACGCCGGGAGTGCGCAGGCTCGTCGCGTACCTCGTGACCGGCGGAGGTGGCCCGGCCGTCTCCGAGCTGCGCAGCGCGCTCGGCTCGACGCTGCCCGCCTACATGGTTCCCAGTGCCTTCGTCGCGCTGGACCGGTTGCCGCGGACAGCCAACGGCAAGATCGACCGCGGGGCGCTGCCCGCCCCCGGAGCCGCGGCGGCGGCCCCGGCGGGAGCCGCTCGGCCAGCGGCCGGCACCGAACGCGTCATCGCCGGAGCGTGGAGCGCGGTACTCGGGGTGGAGTCCGTAGGGGCCGACGACAACTTCTTCGAGGTGGGCGGCAATTCGCTGCTCCTCATGCGGGTCATGGGCCGCCTGGTGCAGGAGCTGGGCCGGCCGCTGACCCGGGTCGAGATGTTCAAGTACCCGACGGTGCGCTCCATGGCCCGTCACCTGGCGGCACGGGACGCGGCGGCCGCAGGCGGCGGCGCGGCTCCGGTGCGCGACCGGGCGGCCGTCCGCGGCCGGGCCCGGGGGCGCGCCGCCCTGGGAGCCCTGCGCACGCGGCGCGGGCAACGCACGGCGGACCGACAGCCGCCGCGGCCCTAGCCGGCCCGGCAGGGCACGAAATAAGTCAGTCGAAGGAAACAAACGGGGAGTGGATCAGATGCGTCTGTGCACGGTGTGCGCGCTCGGGGAGGAACACCCGGGAGTCGTCCTGGACGACGAGGGGGTGTGCAGCCTCTGCAAGCTGGACCACGCGGGCGACCTGCTGCGCAACTTCACGTACACCAATGCCGTGTACGAGGAGTTCACCCGCAGCGGGCCGAACCCGAACGGCGACTACGACTGCCTCTTCATGTACAGCGGGGGCAAGGACAGCACCTACATGCTGGACAAGTTCGTCAACGAACACGGCAAGCGCGTCCTGTCGTACACCTTCGACGTCCCCTTCGAGAGCGTGCACGCCGCGCAGAACATCCGGCTCGCACGTGAGCGTATTCCGGCGACGTTCGTCCTGGACTCCGACGACGACAGCATCAAGCGGATGATGCGGGAGGTGTTCAACCGGCCCACCCCGAAGAAGCCGGGCAAGTACCTGGACGAGAAGCTGCCCTGCGTCTCCTGCCGCACCTTCTTCGTCCTGCGGGCCGTCCTGTACGCGTTCCGGCACCGGATCCCCTACATCGCCCTGTGCGCGGACCCCCAGCAGATCCTGACCATGGAGTCGGACGCCCGCGAGGTGGTGCGTGGCTTCTACCGGACATTCGGCGTGCACCTGACGGACGAGCTCTTCAAGGGCGAGCTGGAGCAGGTCCTCTTCGCCGAGGACGACGAGATCCCGAAGATCGTCTTTCCGTTCATCGCCATGCGCTACGAGTACGACCCCGACCGGATCGTCGCCGAGCTGAAGGCGAAGGGGCTCTACGACTCCTCGCCGCTGGAGACGCACTGCACGCTCTTCCCGCTGCTGAACTACTACTCCTTCAAGAACTGGGGGTGCATGTTCTACAAGCTCAACGCCTCCAGCCACCAACGGTCCGTCGCACGGAACAAGGACTTCGACCGGTCCACGTTCTCGATCAAGTTCCCGCGCGCCGCGAACATCGTCGACATCGAAGAGCGCATGAAGCGGGTCGTGCTCGAGATCGCGGAGCGGACGGGCGACCCGCAGGAGCACGAGCGGGAACTCGTCGACATCTTCCGGCAGCTCGACGCGACCGAGGAGGGGGCCCGTTTCGTGGCCCAGAGCTTCCTCGGCATGCGCACGGTCGCGGCCGACCTCGGCATCCGGCTCTGAGAGGGCGAGTACACCTGTGGAGCACATCATCGAGGGCGACGTGCGGGACAGCGACGTCGCGGTCGTCGGCATGGCCTGCCGGTTCCCCGGCTCGCCCGACGTGGACGCCTTCTGGAAAGTCCTCACCGACGGCCGGGAGACCGTCACCGTCTTCTCCGACGACCGGCTGGCCGCTGCCGGCGTGAGCCCGGCCGAACTGGCCGATCCCGCCTACGTCAAGGCCGGCCAGGTGATCGGCGGCGTCGAGATGTTCGACGCCGCCCACTTCAAGATCCCCGGGGACGAGGCGGAGATTCTCGACCCCCAGCACCGGCACCTCCTGGAGTGCTCGCTGCTGGCCCTGGAGGACGCCGGCCTCGACCCGACGCGCCATGCCGGCGAGATCGGCGTGTTCGCCGGCACCGGAATGAACACCTACCTCCTGCACCACCTCGCGGACCGCTACCGGTCCGCCTCCACCACCGGCCACTACCGGCTGATGCTCGCCAACGACAAGGACTTCCTCGCCACCCGGGTCTCCTACAAGCTGGACCTGCGGGGGCCCAGCATCAGCGTCAACACCGCCTGCTCGACCTCGCTGGTCGCCGTCCACACAGCGTGCACCAGCCTGCTCGCGGGGGAGTGCTCCGTTGCGCTGGCGGGCGCCGTGCACCTGCGGCTGCCGGAGGAGACGGGCTACGTTCACCAACAGGGCATGATCTTCTCTCCGGACGGGCACTGCCGGGCGTTCGACGCGGACGCCCAGGGCACCGTGATCGGCAGCGGAGTCGGGGTCGTCGTCCTCAAGCGGCTGGCGGAGGCGCTGGCGGACGGTGACACCGTGCACGCCGTCATCAAGGGATCCGCCGTCAACAACGACGGGTCCGCCAAGACCGGTTACACCGCGCCCAGCGTGGAGGGCCAGGCGGCGGTCATCGTGGAGGCACAGGACCTCGCCGACTGCCCGCCCGAGACCATCGGCTACGTGGAGGCCCACGGAACGGGCACCCCGCTCGGCGACCCCATCGAGGTCGCAGCCCTCACCGAGGCCTTCGGCACCGGCGTCGGGCCCGGCCAGGTCGCCCTCGGATCCGTCAAGACCAACATCGGGCACCTCGACACCGCTGCCGGTATGGCGGGCCTGATCAAGACGGTGCTGATGCTCCGCGAGCGGACCATCGTGCCCAGCCTCAACTTCCGTGTTCCCAACCCCGACATCGACTTCGCCGCAGGCCCCTTTGCCGTCGCCACCGAACTACGAGAGTGGACAGCGGGGGACACACCGCTGCGCGCCGGGGTCAGCTCCTTCGGCATCGGCGGTACCAATGCCCACGTCGTCCTGGAGGAGCCGCCCCGCAGGGCCGCCCCCGGGCCGCGGCCCCGGCCCGCCGAACTACTGGTCCTGACGGCCCGCACCCCCCGGGCCCTGGACCAGGTCACGAGTTCGGTCGCCCGCAGCCTCAAGCGCCGCCCCGGGCTCGGTCTCGGCGACGTCGCGCACACCCTCGCCGCCGGCCGTCGGCTGTACCCCCACCGGCGAGCGGTCGTCGCCCGCACCACCGCCGACGGCGCCCTGGCCCTCGCCATCGCCGATCCCGTCCGAGTGCGGACCGGCGAGGCGCCCGAGGACGCCCAGGGCACGGCCCTCGTCGTCGGGCGCGTCGAGCCGACGCTCGGCACGGGTCACGACGGAGCCGCGCTCTACCGGGAACTGCCCGCGTTCCGGGCCGCCGTGGACGACTGTGCCCACGCCCTGGAGCTCCCGGCATCGAGCGGTCCCGAGTCCCTGCTGGCCTCGGAGGGCGCGACCGCACGGTTCGTCGCCCGGTACGCCCTGGCTCGGGTCTGGGAGGACTGGGGGCTTCTGCCGACCGCGTACGTGGGCCTCGGGGAGGGGAAGATCGCCGCAGGCTGCCTGGCCGGAGTGCTCGCGCTGGGCGACGCCCTCGCCCTCACCAGGGCCCATGAGGCGGGTGATCCGGCCCCCCTGCCGGATCACCCCCTGAATGCCCCCGAGGTGCCGCTGTGCGCGGGCGAGGACGCCGTCTGGCTGGACGCCGCCACGGCCACCGACCCCGCGTTCTGGGCGAAGCCGTCCGAAGGGCCCGGCGGTGAGGAGGCCGCCGAACTCCTCGCGCAGGCCGTGCTGATCGCCGTGCCGGTCGAGCCCGTGCCGCAGGACGACCCGCAGGACGTGCCGTCCCGCCCGGCTCAGGAGGTCCTGCTCGACGCGCTGGGCCGCGCCTGGGTCCGGGGTGCCGACGTGGACTGGGACGGCCGCTTCCCGCCCGAGTACCGGCGGCGCGTGCCCTTGCCCGGGTACCCGCTGGAGCGCACCCGCCACTGGGTCGATCCCGTACCGCGCCGAGAGGCAGCGCCGTACGTGCCGTCCGCGGAGCCCGCCGGGGACGACCTGCGGCAACGGATCGACGCCGCGGGCCCGGCGGAGCGCGGCAGGCTCCTCCAGGACTACCTGTCGCAACAGGTGGCGGGGGTCCTCGGGGCGCGCGAGCGGCTCGACCCGGACCGCAGCCTCTTCGACATGGACGTGGACTCCCTCATCCTCATCGACCTGACGGCCCGGCTCGGCACGGCCCTGGGACGGCAGATTCCCTCCTCGGCCTTCGTCGAGTACCCCACCATCCGGGCGTTCGCCGAGCACGTCGCGGCGGACTGGGAGCAGGGCGGGGGCGATCGGGGCGGGAGCGGCCCCGGGCCCGCGGCGGGCAGGACCTCGCGGCGCGCCGCGACGGCCGCGCACCGGAGGTGAACGGCCGGACGGGGACGGGGCGCAGAGCGGTGGGGCACGGCGCGGCGATGGTGACGGACGGATCAGGCGGACGGACGGAAGGGCACATGGACAAGAAGCGAGCGCTGCTGCTCGAGCTGCTGGGGCAGGTTGCGGGCGCGCAGGCGACGGACGCGGCCGGTGGCGACGAGCCCATCGCCGTCATCGGCGTGGCCGGCCGGTACCCGCTCGCCGACACCCCCGACGACCTGTGGGCGAACCTGCGGGACGGCCGGAACTGCGTCACCGAGGTGCCCGCCGACCGGTGGGAGGCCGACGCGCACTACAGCGCGGACGGCTCGGTGGCCGGCCCCACCACCGGCCACACCAAATGGGCCGGATTCGTCGCCGACGCGGACAGGTTCGACCCGTTGTTCTTCCAGATCTCGCCGACCGACGCCGAGAACATGGACCCCCAGGAACGGCTGTTCCTGCAAACCGCCTGGGAGACCCTGGAGGACGCCGGCTATCCGCCGCACCGCCTCGGAGCGGGTAGCCCGGTCGGCGTCTTCGTCGGGCTCATGAACAGCAACTACGAGTGGATGGGCGGGGAGGCCAGTGCCCTCGGTGTGCACACCGACGCCCACTCCGACCACTGGTCGCTCGCCAACCGGGTTTCCCACGTCCTCGACCTGACCGGGCCGAGCCTGGCGGTCGACACCGCCTGCTCCGCCTCGCTGACGGCCGTCCACCTGGCTTGCGAGAGCCTGCGCCGGGGTGAGTGCGAGGCCGCACTCGCGGGTGGAGTGAACCTGATCCTGCACCCCAAGCACCTGGCCCTGTACTCGCGCCGCAACATGGTCTCCCGCGATGACCGGACGAAGGCCTTCGGCTCCGGCGCGGACGGCTTCGTGGCGGGGGAGGGGTGCGGTGCCGTACTCCTCAAGCCGCTGAGCCGGGCCGAGGCCGACCGGGACCGCATC
Source organism: Streptomyces sp. NPDC060232 (assembly GCF_042726555.1). Lineage (NCBI taxonomy): Bacteria > Bacillati > Actinomycetota > Actinomycetes > Kitasatosporales > Streptomycetaceae > Streptomyces > Streptomyces sp. NPDC060232. The sequence goes on from NZ_JBHXAG010000002.1 coordinate 119,268, forward strand.
CTCGGCGTCATCCGGGGTACGGCGGTGAACGCGGGCGGCCGGACCGTCGGCTACACCGTGCCCAGTCCCGCAGCCCAGGCGGCCGTGATCAAGGCCGCTCTGCGGCGCTCCGGAGTGGACCCGCACACCATCGGCTACGTGGAGGCCCACGGCACGGGCACCCCGCTCGGAGACCCCATCGAGATCGCAGGTCTTGCCGAGGCGCTGGGCGGGCGCACCGACGGCGCCACCGTCGCCGTCGGGTCGGTGAAGTCCAACATCGGCCACCTCGAATCGGCGGCCGGCATCGCCGGGCTGACCAAGGTGCTCCTCCAGTTGCGGCACGGGCAGATCGCCCCGTCGCTGCACTCGTCCGAGCTCAACCCCGAGATCGACTTCGACGCGACCCCGTTCGCCGTCCAGCAGAAGCTGGCCCCTTGGCCGAGGATCACCGTCCCGGGTGCCGACGGGCGCCCCACGGCCCTGCCGCGCCGGGCCGGCGTCAGCTCCTTCGGCGGCGGCGGCGCCAACGCCCACGTCGTCGTGGAGGAGTACACCGGCGGACCCGACCGCCGGCCCCCGGCCCCCGGCCGACGGCTGCTGGTCCTCTCCGCCCGCACCGAGGAGCAGCTGCGGGAACAGGCCGGCCGACTGGCGGCGGCCCTGGCGTCAGGCGTACACGGCGCGGACCCCGCCGCCGCACGGCCGGACGCCCCGGCTTCGGACCCCGGCCCGCTGGCCGCCTGCCTGAGGCTGGCCGCGGACGTGCTCGCCGTCGCGCCCGAGGACCTCGACCCGGACTGCGACCTGCTCGACTTCGGGTTCGGCGCCGCAGAGCAGGCAGCCCTCGCCGCCGCCCTGGGCAGGGAGTTCGCAACGGAAGCGCCCGACCTGGACTGGGCCGGCACCACCCTGCGCGACCTCGCTGCCGCCCTCGCGGTCACCACCGAGGACCCGGCGCGGCAGCCCGCACCCTCCGCCGCGGACCCGGCGCGCCTGGCGGACGTCACGCACACCCTCCAGGTCGGCCGCGAGCCGATGGACGTCCGCCTGGCCTTCACGGTCGGGGATCTGGACGAACTGCGCGAGCGGCTGGCCGCCTTCGCCGAAGGACGTCCCGTGCCCGGCGCCCGCCACGGCCGGATCACCGGGCGCCGGGGCACCGACGCGGAAGGGCGGGCGCGCCTGGAGCGCGCCCTGGCCGAACGCGACCTGGAGTCCGTCGCCGAACTGTGGACGGCGGGCGCCCGGGTGGACTGGGACCGCCTGGAAGAACCCGGCACCGTCCTGCGGACCGCGCTGCCCACGTACCCCTTCGCCCGCCGCAGGTACTGGATCCCCCAACTCCCGCCGCGCACCGGGACGGCTGTGGTCCTGCCGGCGGCGACGGGCCGACCCGTGGCCGATGCCACGGACGCCGCCACGGGTTCCGCCGCCGGCGCCGGCACCGACGGCGGGGCCCGCATGGGGCACTACCGACCGGTATGGGAATCCGCCGGGCCGACCACGGCCGCACCCGGCTCCGGCGCCGGCACGGTGCTGATCCTCGCCACGGCGGCCTCGGCCGGCCTCGCGGAGGCCGTTGCCGCCCGCTACGCCGCCGGCACGGCGCGCATCGTCCGGCTCGACGGACCCTCCGCCGAGGGATGGGAGAGCGCTGCCGCGGACGCCGACCACGTGTACCACCTCGGCGGCATCGCCAACGCCTCCCTCGACGAGGGCCAGCGCCTCGGCCTCGTACCACTGTTCACGCTCCTGCGGCGGTTCGGCCGCTCCTCGCGGGAGCACCGGCTCAGCGTCGTCACCGGCGGCGTCCACCGGCTGCCCGCCGACGGCGGCGACAACCCGTATGCCGCCGCGCTCCACGGCCTCGTCCAGGTCGGTCTCCGGGAACTGCCGCGACTGCGCGCCGCCTGCGTCGACGTGGCCGACACGGAGGCGCACGGCGGACGCGACGGCCTCGCCCGCACCGCCGCGGCCGTGACGGCCGAGCCGTGCGACCGCACCGGTGCCACCGTGCTCGTCAGCGGCGGGACCCGGTACCTGCGCCGACTCGTGGAGCTGCCCCGCACGTCCCCCGCGACGCCCGTCTACCGTGACCGCGGCGTGTACCTCGTCGCCGGCGGTACCGGCGGCGTGGGCCTCGCGCTCAGCGAGGAGCTGGCCCGAGCCCACCGCGCCCGGCTGGTCTGGATCAGCCGCAGTGCTCCCGGTACCGCGCAGCAGGCTGCGGCGGACCGCATCCGGGCCGCCGGCGGCGACGTCCTGCACGTCGCAGGGGACGTCACCTCGGCCGACACCGTCCGGCGGGCGGTGCGGGAGGCCGAGGACCGGTTCGGAGCCCTGCACGGGGTGTTCCACTCCGCCATGACCTTCGACACCCGCACGCTCGCCGAACTGGACGAGGCCGGCTTCCGCCGTGCCGTGGGGGTCAAGATGGAGGGCAGCGCCGCGCTCGTGGAAGCCCTCGGCGACCGTCCGCTGGACTTCCTCGTGCTCTTCTCCTCGGTGGGGGCGTTCGCGGGGGCCGCGGGCAACGGTACGTACACCACGGCCACGGCGTTCCAGGACGCGTACGCCCGCACCCTCGACCGCCACCTGCCCCACCCGGTCCGCGTCATCAACTGGGGCTACTGGGGCGAGATCGGGTCCGGCGACCGGCCCGGATTGCGGCGCATGTTCGCCGACCTCGGCATTGAGCCCTTCGGCACGGTCGCAGGCCTTGCCGCCGTTTCGGAGGTGATCGCCGGACCGTACGCCCAGGTCATGGCGATCCGCGCGCACGCCCGCGGCCTGGCCGCCCTCGGCATGGCCCTGAGCACCCGCGCCGAAGCGGGCCCCGGCTCCGGAACCGGGCTGCCCGTGGCCGCGGACCCCGCCCCCGTCGACGCGGTGGCGGCCGCCCACCGGCGGCTCGACCGGTTGAGCGAGGCCGCGCTGCTGCACGCTTTCCAGCGCATGGGCGTCTTCACCGACCCCGGAACCACCCATCCCAAGGACGGCCTGTCCGACCGGCTCGGCGTGGCACCCAAGTTCGCGCGCCAGTACACCGCCCTGCTCAACATCCTCGTAGGGGCCGGGTACCTCGCCGACGAGGGCGCGCACCTGCGGGTCCTGCCCGCCGCCCGGACCCGGGCACCCGGTCCGCAGGACCTGCGCGAGGCGTTCGACCGGCTGGCCGAGGACCGGCCCGACCTGGCGCCGACCGTGACCCTCACCCGGCTCTGCCTGGAGCGTTACCCCGAGGTGCTGCGCGGCCAGGTCCGCGCCACCGAGATCATGTTCCCGGACGCCTCCATGGAGTTGGTCCAGGGGCTGTACCAGGGCAACCCGCTCACCGACTCCTTCAACGACGCGGTCGCGGAGGCCGTGCGCCGAAGGCTCGCGGAGCTGCCCGGCGACGCCGGCGCAAGGATCGTCGAACTGGGCGCCGGGACGGGAGCCACGTCCGAGCGCGTCCTCCCGGTGCTGGCCGACCGCGCCGGCCCCGCCGAGTACTGGTACACGGACATCTCCGCACGCTTCACCGAGCACGGCGAGGAACGCCTCGCCGGACGTTACCCCTTCACCCGGTTCCGGGTGCTGGACCTTGAACGGGAGGTCGAGGAGCAGGGCTTCACGCCCGGCACGTTCGATGCGGTCGTCGCCACCAACGTCCTGCACGCCACCCGCGACCTGCGGGCCGGCCTGCGCAAGGCCCGGTCCCTGCTGCGGCCCGGCGGGCGGCTGGTGCTCAACGAGCTGACCACCCTACGCTCGAGCAACACCGTCGGCGGCGGCGTCCTCGACGGTTGGTGGCTGTCCACCGATCCCGAACTCCGCATCCCCGACGCCCCGCTGGCCTCGCCCGATACCTGGACCCGCCTGCTCGCGGAAGCGGGCTTCGAGAACGTGGAAGCCTGGCGCGGCACCGCCTCCGACGGCTCCGACCTCGGTCAGAGCGTGATCGTGGGGACCTCTCCCGGCCCGGTCGCCACCGCGCCCGCCGAGGCCCCCGGCGCCGGCCGGCCGGCCGGCCGTGCCGAGAGCGCCCCAGTCGGCCGCGGGCCCGCCGAGGGCTTCGGCGAGGGGCTGCTGGCCCGCCTGGCGGCGGTCACCGAGCGTGCCCTGAAGCTGGACGAGCCCGTCGACCCCGACCGGCCGCTCCAGGCGTACGGCTTCGACTCGCTGACCGGCATGAAGATCGTCTCCGCCGTCGCGGACGAGTTCGGCGCCAAGGTCGACCTGAACGACTTCTACGAGTACCCGACGCTGCGCGAGGCGGTCGGCCACTTCGTGGAGAGCGGCAAGATCGGCCCGGACCCCGCCGGTGCCTCCGCGGGTGCGGCCGCCCCGCCGACGGCGGCCCCGGCACGGGAGAGCTCCCCGGCCGGTCCGGCCGGACCGGCCGGGACGACCGGCGGGGCCGCCCCCGCCGCCCGGGCCTACCGGCTCCGCCCGCCCGCCGCGGTGCCCGAAGACCGCCTCCTGCCACTCTCCCGCGGGCAGCACGCCCTATGGGTGCTGGACCGGCTCGCCGAAGGCACCACGGCCTACAACCTGCCGCTCGCCTCCTGGATCGATCCTGCGGTCGACGTGGCCGCCCTCCGCACCGCCCTCCAGAGCATCCTCGACCGCCACGACCAGCTGCGGGCCACCGTGCACCGCCGCGAGGACGGGCCGGTGCTGTCCGTCGCCGGCTGGCTGGAGCTCCACTTCGACCACCGCCACCTCGCCGTCGACGACGACGCCGCCGTCCTCGAGCACGTCCGTGCGCAGGCGCGCCGCCCGTTCGCCCTGGACCAGGGCCCGCTGGTGCGGGCCACCCTTTTCGCCCTCCCCGACGGCCGCCAGCTCCTGCTGCTCCTCTTCCACCACATCGTGTTCGACGGGGTCTCCATCGGGGTTTTCCTGCGCGAACTCGAGGACGCCTACCGCAACGCGGCCGCCGGCGTCGCGCCGTCCGCATCGCGCCCCGCCCGCGACCACGCCGCCTTCGTCGCCGAGCAGCAGCGGATGCTGGACGGGCCGGAGGGTGCGCGCCTGCGCGACCACTGGCGGGCCAGGCTGGCCGGAGAGCCGCCCCTGCTCCAGCTCCCGCTGGACCGGCCCCGCCGTGCCGTTCCCGGCCGCCGCGGCGCCAGCGTCGAGGGCCGGCTCACCGCCGCCGCGACCGGGGCCGCCCGTGCCCTGGCGCGGGACGAACACCGTTCCCTGTTCGCGGTGTTCGTCGCCGCGTACTTCGCCCTGCTGCACCGCTACGGCGGCCAGCGGCGGATCCACGTCGGCACACCCACCGCGGGGCGCCCCGGCAGCGCCTACGACGACGTGCTCGGATACTTCATGAACATGGTGGTCCTCGCCGAGGACGTGGATCCCGACCTGGACTTCCGCTCCCTCCTCGGCCGCGTGCACCGCACCGTGACCGAAGCCCTGGAGCACGGCGCCCTGCCGCTGATCGAAGTCGCCGATCTGCTCCCCCGGGACTCCTCAGGTGCCCCGGCCGAGCCTTTCCAGGCTGCGTTCTACTTCCAGAACTGGCTCGAACGGCACCGGCCCCAGGACGGCCTCGTACGGGGGCCCGTCGACGGGGTTCACCAGGAGGGCGAGTTCGAGCTCACCCTGGAGGTCATCGAGGAGCGCGACGGCTGCCGCTACACGCTCAAGTACGACCCCGACCTGTTCGACGAGGACACCGCCCGCCGGATCGCCCGGGACTACGAACGATTGCTCGACGGCCTCCTCGCGGACCCCGGCCGCGAGCACACGGCCGTACCGCTTCTCGACGAACACGCACTCCGTGTCCTGCACGAGGAATGGAACGGCACCCGCCGTGACTACCCGCGCGACCGGCTCCTGCCCGAACTCTTCGAGGAGCAGGCCGCACTGCGGCCGGATGCCCCCGCAGTTACCCACGGCGGCACCCGGCTCACCTACGGTGAACTCGCCGAACGCGTCGACCGGCTGGCCGGCCACCTGCGCAGGCTCGGTGTGGCGCCCGGCCGTACCGTCGGCGTGCTCCTCGAACGATCCGCCGACATGGTGGTCGCCCTCCTCGCCGTGGCCCGCGCGGGCGGCGCGTACGTGCCCCTCGACCCCGGCTACCCGGCGGAACGCCTCGCCTACATGGCCGAAGACGCCCGCCTCCACCTGCTGATCGCCCACGAGGCGACCGCCGCCCCGCTCGCCGGCGCCGGTGTCCGCACCGTGTTCCTCGACGGCGATCGCGACCGGGAGGCCATTGCCGCCGGCGCGGGCACGGGCGGCGAACCCGGTGCGACCCCCGAGGACACCGCCTACGTGATCTACACCTCCGGCTCGACGGGTCGGCCCAAGGGCGTGGAGGTCGGGCACCGCGCCCTGGTCAACTTCCTCGCGTCCATGGCCCTCGAACCCGGTTTCGGTCCCGAGGACCGCCTGCTCGCCCTGACCACCGTCTGCTTCGACATCGCCGCGCTGGAGCTCTTCCTGCCGCTGGTCACCGGAGGCAGCCTGGAGATCCTGCCCGCCGAGGACGCGCGTGACGGCATCCGGCTGCGCCGCGCCGTGGAAAGCGCACGGCCCACCGTGGTCCAGGCGACCCCGGCCACCTGGCGGATGCTCATCGCCGCCGGCTGGCAGGGCGACCCGGACCTCAAGGTGCTGTGTGGCGGGGAGGCTCTCGACGCCGACACCGCGCTCCTGCTGGCCGAGGGGAACCGGGAGTTGTGGAATCTCTTCGGGCCCACCGAGACCACCATCTGGTCCGCCGCCGCCCGCATCACCCCCGGCGACCCCGTCACCCTCGGCCGTCCCATCGCCAACACCCAGCTGTACGTGCTCGACGTCCGGATGTCCGAGGCCCCCATCGGCGTGCCCGGTGAGCTGGCCATCGGCGGCGACGGCCTCGCCCGCGGCTATCTCGGCCGGCCGGCTCTCACCCGCGAGCGCTTCGTCGACAACCTCGTGCCGGGAGCCCCGTCACCCCGGCTGTACCGCACCGGCGATCTGGTCCGGCGGCGGCCCGATGGCCGGATCGAGTACCTGGGCCGGATGGACTCGCAGGTCAAACTGCGGGGCTTCCGCATCGAGCTCGAAGAGGTCGAGGCCGCGCTGCGCCGCCGCCCCGGCGTCCGCGAGGCCGTCGTCGTGGCCCACGGAACCACCCCCGACAACGTGATGTTGCGCGGCTTCTGCGTCCTGGAGGACGGAGCCGATCCGGAGACGGGACTCCCGGGAAGGGACGACCTGCGCGCCTGGCTGCCGGACTACATGGTCCCGGACGTCCTGGTCGCCGTTGCCTCGCTGCCCCGCACCCTCAACGGCAAAGTGGACCGGGGGGCACTGGCGGCCCACCCCCTCGGACTCCCGGGCCGGGATCCCGGGGCAGCAGCCCCCGCCTCCCGCACCACCGGGCCGGCGCAGGCCGGCTCCGGCCCCGCCGACGAAATCGCCGCACTCGTCGCCGACCTGGTGGGGCTCGCTCCCGCCGAGATCCTGCGGGACACTCCGCTCGGCTCGTTCGGCATGAACTCGGTGGCCTTCACGGCCCTCGCCACGGCCATGGCCGCGCGGTTCGGCATCGAGGCCAACCCCACGCTGTTCTACCGGTTCCCGACGATCACGGCGCTCACCGCGCACCTCGCCGCCGCGCACCCCGAGCGGTTCGCAGCACCGGCACCCGCCCCCGAGGGCGGTGCCGCTGACGCGGCCCGCGCCACGGGCGACATCGCACTGATCGGGATGGCTGGACGACTGCCGGACGCACCCGACCTCGCCACGTTCTGGGAGCACCTCTCGGCGGGCCGCGACCTCGTGCGGGAGATCCCGGCGGAGCGCTGGGACTGGCGCGCCCACACCGAAGGATCGCGTTCGCGGTGGGGCGGGTTCCTGCCGGACGTCGATCGGTTCGACGCCGCCTTCTTCGGGATATCGCCCCGCGAGGCCGAGCTTATGGACCCGCAGCAGCGCCTGGTACTGGAGACCGCATGGCATGCCCTCGAGGACGCCGGCATCAGGCCCGGCGACCTCGCCGGCCGCAGGGTGGGCGTCTTCCTGGGCGTCACCAACTCCGAGTACCCGGAGGTGCAGCGGGCCGCCGGGCGCGGCATCGAGGGGCACACCGTCACCGGTTCCGCCCTCTCGGTGATCCCCAACCGGCTCTCCTACCTGCTGGACCTCCGCGGTCCGAGCGTGGCCGTCGACACCGCCTGTTCCAGCTCCCTGACGGCCGTCGAGCAGGCTGTGGCCGCCCTCCGCGACGGGCGCTGCGACCTGGCACTGGCCGGGGGCGTCAGCCTGATCCTCACACCGTCCCTGTACGTCGCGCTCAGCCGGGGCGAGATGCTCAGCGAGGACGGCCGGTGCAAGGCCTTCGACAGCCGTGCCAACGGCTACGTCCGCGGCGAGGGCGTCGGCGTCGTGGTCCTCAAGCAACGGGAGGCCGCCGAACGCGACGGGGACCCCGTGCAGGCGGTCCTCAAGGCCGCGCTCACCGGACACGGGGGGCGGACGAACTCGTTGACCTCGCCCAATCCCAATGCACAGGCGGACCTCGTGCTGCGGGCACACCGGGAGGCCGGGACCGACCCGGTGACCGTCGGATTCGTCGAGGCGCACGGCACCGGCACGGCCCTCGGCGACCCCATCGAGACCGCCGGTCTCAAGGACGCGTTCGCCGAGCTGTACCGGGACGCGGGCCGGCCGCAGCCCGAGCACCCGACCTGTGTGCTCGGATCGGTGAAGACGAACATCGGTCACCTGGAGGGCGCCGCCGGCATCGCCGGGCTGATCAAGACAGTGCTGGCGCTCAGGCACCGCACGATCCCCGCCACCTTGCACTTCGAGCAGCGGAACCCGTACATCGATTTCACCGGCACCCCCTTCGAGGTCGTCTCCGAGGCCCGGCCGTGGCCGGCCCCGCGCGACGCCGCCGGTGAGGCCCTGCCCCGCCGGGCCGGCGTCAGCTCCTTCGGGTTCGGGGGGGCCAACGCCCACGTCGTCGTCGAGGAGGCGCCGACGCCGCCCGACCGCGCTCCGCGCGCGGGAGGTCCCCTGGTCTTCCCGATGTCGGCACGCACGGACGCGGCGCTCGCCGGAGCTGCGAGGCGCCTCGCCGCGTTCCTGCGCACGGAGGACGCCGACCTCGGCGACGTGGCGCACACCCTCCAGCACGGCCGGGAGCAGTACGCGCGGCGCACGGCAGTCGTCGCACGCGAACGCGCCGGGCTGCTGGCCGGCCTCGACGCGATCGCGGCAGGGGACCCACCGCCCGCCGGTGCCGCCGACGCCGCCGATGCCACCGCCGCCGACCGGGAGGCCGGAGTCCTCGCCCGCCGCTGGTCCGGGGGCGACACCGTGTCGTGGCCGGCGTGCGGTCCGCAGGAGCGACCGGCACGGCGCATCCCGCTGCCCGGATACGCCTTCGAGCGGACCCGGCACTGGGTCGCGCCCGGAGCAGCAGGCACCGCTGCGGCCCCTTCTGCTCCGGCGGGTCCCCTGCACCCGGGCCTGCTCGACGCCGACGTCTGCGATCCGCACGGAACGGCCTTCGACAAGCTGCTCCGCGGGGACGAGTACTTCCTCCGTGACCACGTCGTGCACGGCCGTCCCGTCCTGCCGGGCGTGGCCTACCCGGAGATGGCGCGCCTGGCCGGTGAACTCGCCCATGAGGGCGGGGCCCGGGTGACCCGGGTGGAGGACATCGTCTGGGCCGCTCCCGTGGCCCTGGACGCCGGGCCGCGACAGGTCCGGGTGCGGCTCAGCGCTGCGGGATCCGCCCCGGCCGCAGCCGACTACCGGCTGATCGCCGTCGACGACGGCCGCGAGGGCGTCGTGCACGGCACCGGCCGGCTGCTGTTCGACGTGCCGGTGCGGGCCGGACGCATCGATCCCGGGGAAGTGCGCGGCCGCTGCCCGCACGTACGGGACGGAGCCGCCTGCTACACCGAGTTCGCCCGGCACGGTTTCGCCTACGGCCCGTCCCTCCGGCTGATCGAGGAGGTGGCGTACGGAGCCGACGAGGCCATCGCCCTGCTGAGCCCGCCGTCCGAACCGCGGCGGGGCGAGCCGGGCCACCGGCTGCACCCCGCGGTACTCGACGCCGCCCTGCAGACGACCGGGGTCTTCGCCGCTGCCACGGACGACGTTCCCCACCTGCCCTTCTCCATCTCCGCCGTGGAGGTCCTCGGCGACCTCGACCGGGCCCGCCACGCCCATGTGCGCCGCAACGGCGGGGACGCCTCCTTCGACATCGACGTCACCGATGCCGACGGACTGGTCCTAGCCCGGATCGAGCGGCTCACGCTGCGGCCGGTCCCCGGACGCACTGCCGGCGCCGGCCGCTCGGCGCACGCGGACCGCACGGCGCACGCCGAGGCGGACCGCGCCGCCGGCAGCCTCCTCGTCCCGGTCCCGGTTCCGGTCCATGCTCCCGCCCCGGTTGTCCCCGCCCCCGGCGGCACCGTGCTGTTGCTGGACCCCGAGGCGACCGCGGCGCCGGAACTGCGCGCCGCCCTGGAGGCCCTCCCCGGCACGACAGTGATGTACGCGGGGCCCGCCGGCCCGGAGGAGGCCGCCGGGGCGGCCCGCCGGCTCGGCGCCGTCCGCGGCGGCCCGCTGAGGGTGGTGCACGCGGCCGCCCGCGGGGGAGACGTCCGCCGGGCGGCCCGGCACGGCCTCGGCACCGCCGTCGCCTTCTGCCGTGCCTGGTTCGCCGAACGGTCGGGGCCGCTCGGCTACGTCCACCTGGCCGCTGAGGGTTCCCCGCACGCCGCCCTCGACACGGCGATGGGTGCCTTCGCCCGTTCCGTCCGTCAGGAGAATCCGGACCTGGCCTTCAGCGCCGTCACTGTTCCCGCCGAGCACGATCCGGCAGCCGTCGCCGCCCTCGTCCTGGAGGACCTGCCTGCCGAGCTGCGGGTTGACACCACCGGCCGGTACGTGCCGGGGTGGCGGGCCGTCGCGCCCACCGCCCCCGGACAGCGGCCGTTCGGTGCCGGTGGGGTGCACCTGGTGACCGGTGGAACCGGCCGGCTCGGACTCCTCGCCGCCGAGCGGATCGCCGCCTCCAGCGGGGGCACCGTGGTACTGACCGGCCGCTCGGCCCCGACCGGGTGGACCGGCGGGCACCCCGCGCCCGGCGGAGGGCGGATCGAGTTCCTGCGGGCCGACGTCACCGATCGCGAGCAGGTCCGCACTCTGGTCGCCGAGGCGAACCGGCGCTTCGGGCCGGTCACCGGTGTCACGCACGCGGCCGGCGTGCTCCGCGACGGCCTGTTGCTCCACAAGACCGCCGAGGATGCGGAGGCGGTCCTCGCCCCCAAGGCGTTCGGAGCGGTCTGGCTCGACGAGGCGACCGCGGACCAGCCCTTGGAGTACTTCACCGCGTTCTCCTCGATGGCCGCCGCGCTGGGCGGGGCGGGCCAGGCGGACTACGCCCACGCCAACGCCTGGCTCGGGGCCTTCCTGGCCGCGCGCGAGGAGGCCCGGCGCCGCGGAGAGCGCAGCGGCCGCAGCGTGGCCGTGGACTGGCCGCTGTGGAGGAACGGCGGAATGCGCGCCGACGAGGCGTCCGTGGCCCGGTTGCGGACCGAACTCGGCGTCGAGCCGCTGGAGTCCGGCACTGGTCTCGCCCTGTGGGAGGCGGCGCTCCTGTCGGGCGAGCCCCGCGTCCTTCCCGTCGCGGGCGACACCACCCGGCTGCTGGAAGTGCTGGACGCGCCCGCCGGGACAGACCCCGGGCCCGCCCCCGTCCCGTCCCCAAGGGCCGGCGACCCCGCAGCCGCGCTCCCGTCCGCAGGACAGGTGGAGGCCCGGCTGGTGCGGGTGGTGGCGGAGGAGCTGGGCATGGCCGCGGCCGACCTCGACCCCACCGAGTCCTTCGAGCGGTACGGGCTCGACTCGCTGCTGGTCATGAGCGTCACGCGGCGTCTGGAGGAAGACTTCGGACCACTCCCCAAGACCCTGTTCTTCGAGTATCTGACGGTCCGTGAACTCGCGGCGCACCTGCGGGAGCGGCGCCCGGAGCAGGCGGCCGCCTTCGGCGCTCCGCCGGAGCAGGGGGGCGTGACCACGCAGCCCCCGGCGACGACCGGGGGCAGCGCGGCGGCCGCCGCACCGGTCACCGTCGCAGCGGCCGCCCCGGCCCGGCGCGTGAGCGTCCGTGCAGCGGAAGGGTCCGCCCCCGACGTCACGGCCGACGCCGGACGGGACGACATCGCGGTCATCGGCGTGGCGGGCCGCTACCCGCAGGCCCCCACCCTCGACCGGTTCTGGCAGAACCTCCGGGACGGCGTCGACGCGATCGAGGAGGTCCCCGCCGACCGGTGGGACCACTCGCGGTACTACGACCCGGACCGCCGGGTGGCCGGGAAGGCGTACGCGAAGTGGGGCGGCTTCCTCTCCGACGCCCACGCCTTCGACCCGATGTTCTTCCGGATGTCCAAGGCCGAGGCCGACCACCTCGACCCGCAGGAACGCGTCTTCCTCCAGACCGTCTGGCACCTCTTGGAGGACGCCGGCCACACCCGGCAGAGCCTCGCCGGGGTCCGCACAGGCCTCTACGTCGGCATGATGTACGGCCACTACCAGCTGTACAACGTCGAAGCGGCCTTGCGCGGAACCGGGGCGGCCACCTCGTCCTCGTACGCCTCCGTCGCCAACCGGGCTTCCTACTTCTTCGGATTCACCGGTCCCAGCGTGGCCGTCGACACCATGTGCTCGTCGTCGCTCGTCACCATCCACCTGGCCGCCCAGGCCATTCGGGCGGGGGAGTGCGAGGTCGCCGTGGCGGGCGGCGTCAACATCACCAGCCACCCGGTGAAGTACCTCCAGCTCTGCCAGCGCGGGTTTCTGTCCACGGACGGCCGGTGCCGCAGCTTCGGGGAGGGTGGCGACGGCTACGTGCCCGGCGAGGGGACCGGCGCGGTCCTCCTCAAGCGGCTCACCGACGCCGAACGCGACGGCGACCGCATCCTCGCCGTCCTCAAGGGCTCCGCCGTCAACCACGGCGGTGCGTCCAAGGGGTACAGCGTCCCCAACCCGCGCGCGCAGGGCGACCTGGTCGGGGCAGCCCTGGACCGCGCAGTCCGCGCCGGACTCGACCCGCGCGCCGTCACCTACATCGAGGCGCACGGCACGGGCACCGCCCTCGGCGACCCCGTCGAGATCAGCGGGCTCACCCGGGTGTACAGCGACCGGGAGGCCACCGGCGGCGCCATCGCGCTCGGGTCGGTGAAGTCCAACATCGGGCATGCCGAGTCGGCGGCCGGCATCGCAGCCGTCACCAAGGTCCTGCTCCAGATGCGCCACGAGGAGCTGGTGCCGTCCCTGCACGCCGAACGCCTCAACCCGAACATCGACTTCGACGCCACCCCCTTCACCGTCCAGCGGGAGGCGGCCCACTGGCCCGCGCCCGCGGACGCCGACGGCAGGCCCCTGCGCCGGGCGGCCGGAGTCAGCGCCTTCGGCGCCGGAGGCACCAACGCCCACCTGATCCTGGAGGAGTACGTGAGTCGGCCCCGGCCCCGGAGCGCGGCGGAACCGCGCCTGTTCGTCCTGTCTGCCCGGGACCGCGGTCGGCTGGCCGAACACGTCGGCAACTTCGCGGACTTCCTGCGCGGGCCCGGTGCGGCCACCGACCCGGCGGCTCTGGCCTGGACCCTCCAGACCGGCCGCGAGGCCATGGCCCACCGGCTCGCCGTCGAGTTCACGGACGTGCCCGGGCTGCTCCAGCGGCTCGACGCCCACCTCGCGGGCGGTGCGAACCCCGCCGGTGTGTGGACAGGGGAGGCCCGGACGGGGACGCCCGCGACCCGGCCGGGAGCGCAGTCCACGCTGGCGGAACAGGCCGCGCACTGGGTCGCCGGCGGGGTCGTTCAGTGGCGTCACGGGTCCGGCCCCGCCCCCGTCCGACTGCCGTTGCCGCTCTACCCGTTCGAGCCGGAACACTGCACGGTCGGCGAGGCACTGCTGCCTGCGCCGGAGGCCGTGTCCGAGCCCGCCCCCGCGCCCGAACCCCTCACGGGCCCGGCGGCTCACGGCCTCGGGGCGGAGCCGCCCGCAGAAGCCGCCCTGCTCGTCAAGGACTGGTGGCCCGCTCCGGCCGGCACGGGGGAGCTTCCCGCCTCCGTCGCCGTACTGGTCGGCCCTGGCTCCGAGGAGCCGGCCCGGCTCCTCGCCGCGCGACTGCCCGGGGTCCGACTGCTCCGGCCGGCCGACCTGGCGGCCGACTCCGACCCCCGCCCCGCTGCCGTCGTCGACCTGACGGCATACGCGGCGGCCGACTCCGGCGACGAGGGACTGGACGTCTGGCTGCCCTGGCTCCAGCGCGTGGTGGCCACGGCCGCCGCCGGAAGCGCCGCACCCCTGCTGCTCTGCGTCACCCGGGGCCTCCAGCGCGTCGGCGCGGAACCGGTGGCGCGGCACGGAGGAGCCCGCGCCGGCCTCTACCGGATGCTCCAGAGCGAGTACGGCAGTCTGCGCTCCCGGCACGTCGACCTCGAGGAAGGGACCGACGGGCCCGACGCGGTCCGCGCGGTCCTGGCCGAACTCGCCGTTCCGGGCGATGAGAACGAGATCGCCCACCGGGGAGGCGACCGGCTCCGCGCCGTCCTGAGTGAACTGCCCGCCGCGGGCCTGTCTGAGGCCGGACCCGCACCCTTCCCGAAGGACCACGTCCTGCTGGTGACGGGGGGCACCCGCGGTCTGGGCCTGCTCGCCGCCCGCCACCTCGTGCGGACCCGGGGCGTGCGCCGGCTGGTCCTGACCGGGCGCGAGCAGCTGCCGCCCCAGGAGGAGTGGCAGGGGCTGCGGGACGAGGACTCGTCCCGCGGCGAGAAGATCAGGGCCCTGCTGGCCCTGCGCGAGGAGGGCGTCCGGCTGGAGGTATGCGCCCTGCCGCTGTCGGACCCGGCCGCCGTGGCCGGGGCGCTGCGCGCGATACGGGCCGACCTCGGGCCGATCGGCGGCGTCCTGCACTGCGCGGGGCTCGCGGACGCCGAGTACCCGGCCTTCGTGCGCAAGCCGCTGGAGCGGGTACGCAGGGTCCTCGAACCCAAGGTCGCGGGGGTCGACGCCCTCGTCGACGCTCTCGCGGGAGAGCCGCTCCGCTTCCTCGTGCTGTTCTCTTCGGTGGCCGCCGCCGTACCGGTGCTGGCTGTCGGACAGAGCGACTACGCCATGGCCAACGCCCACCTCGACCAGCTCGCCGCCGCCGGGCCGCACGGCCTGCCCATCGTCAGCGTGCAGTGGCCCAGCTGGCGGGAGTCGGGCATGGGGGAGGTCCGTAGCTCGGCGTTCCTGCGCACCGGGATGGCGGCCCTCTCCGACGCCGAGGGCCTGGCGGTCCTGGACCGGGTGCTGGCCGGAGGCCTCGGTCCCGTGGTGCTGCCCGCCGTGGTCGCGGACCGCGAGGCGTGGGACCCGGCCGGCCTGACGGCGAGGCGTCCCGGATCCGGGCCCTCCGCCGCACCGGCGACCCGGACCGCGGCCCCCGCAGCGGCCGACGCCGCCCCCCGGACGGACGTGGCCCCCGAAGTCGTCGACGCCGCCGTGGCGTGGCTGCTCGCGGTCCTGGCGGAGGAACTGGGATTCGCCAGGGACCGGCTCACCGCCGATACGCCCATCGAGGACTATGGCATGGACTCGATCATGGTCACGCAGTTGATCGCCACGACGGCCAGGCAGCTGGGCACCGAGATCGACCCGTCGTCGCTGCTGGAGCACTCCACGGCCAATGCCTTCGTCGGCTGGCTGGCAGCCCGGCACCCCGACGCGCTGTCGGCGGCCTTCGCTCCGGCCGCCGGGGAACCCGGTGGATCCCGGCGGGGCGGGGAGCCCGCGGCGCCCGCCCCCGCCCAGGCGGAGCCGGCCCGGGCCGTGCCCGCCACCGTGTCCGGCTCCGCCGTGACCGTGACCGTGCCCGACCCGGCCCGGGCAGCCCCCGCCGGGGCGGCCTCCCACGGGTCCGAGGGGCCGCTGGATCTGGCCGTCGTGGCGGTGGCCTGCCGACTGCCGGGTGCGCCGACCCCCGAGGACTACTGGCGGCTGCTGCGGGAGGGCCGCAGCGCCATCGGCGCCGTGCCGCCCGGTCGCTGGGGCCACCCGAGTCCGTACCGTGCCGGACTCGTCGACGGCTACGGGGAGTTCGACGCCGAACACTTCCTCGTGCCCGCCCGGGACGCGGCCGCCATGGACCCGCAGGCGCTTCTTCTGCTGGAGGAGACCCTGTCGCTCTGGCACCGCGCCGGCTACCGGCCCGAGGAGGTCAAGGGGCGCCCTGTCGGCGTGTACATCGGGGGGCGAAGCCAGCACGCACCCGACGAGGATGTCCTGTACGCCGCACGGAACCCGATCGTGGCCGTGGGCCAGAACTACCTCGCCGCCAACATCTCGCAGTACTTCGACCTCCGCGGCCCCAGCGTTGTCGTCGATACGGCCTGTTCGTCCGCGCTCGTGGCCCTGGACATGGCGGCCCAGGCGCTGCGGTCCGGCCGGATCGAGTCGGCCGTGGTCGGCGGGGTCAGCCTGCTCGGCGACGACCGGGCGCACCGGGTCTTCTCACGCCGCGGCATCCTGGCCGAGGGAACGGAGTTCCACGTGTTCGACCGCCGGGCCGGAGGCATCCAGCTCGGCGAGGGCGCGGCGCTGGTGCTCGTCAAGCCACTGGGCAGGGCGCTCGCCGACGGGGACCGCATCATGGCGGTGGTCAAGGGCCTGGCAGTCAACAACGACGGCCGCACTGCGGGCCCCGCCACCCCGAACGTCGCCGCGCAGCGCGAGGTCATGAGCCGCGCGCTGGCCATGAGCGGCAAGCGTCCGCAGGACATCGGCTACATCGAGGCGAACGGCTCCGGATCGGTCGTCACGGACCTGCTGGAGCTGAAGGCGGTGTCCGCGGTCTACCGCGACGACTCCGACGAACCGTGCGGCCTGGGTTCCATCAAGCCGAACATCGGGCACCCGCTGTGTGCCGAGGGCGCCGCCGGGTTGCTGAAGGCGGTCCTGATGGTGCACCACCGCGAAGTGGTGCCTTTCCTCTCGGGCCAGGAGCCACTGCCCCACTTCGACCTCGTGGCCTCGCCGTTCCGGTTCGACCGGGCCGCCCGGCCCTGGCCCGGCGAGCGCCCCACCGCTGCCGTCAACTGCTTCGCCGACGGTGGCACGAACGCCCACGCCATCGTCGAGGCGTGGGTACCGGATGACCCGGACCGGCCGGTCCGGACCTCGCTGGCCCTGCCCGAGCTGCGGCGGCGTTCGTTCGCGCGGACGCCCTCGGCCGCAACCGGCTCCCCGGCGGCACCGGGCGTCTTCGACGGGGACACCCCGGCCGCCGCCACCACCGACACCGAAGGAGCGCTTGTGCGCGAGGACCCCGTACGCGACCGGCTGGTCTTCTCCAGCGGCCATCCGGCGGTCGCGGGCCACCGGGTGAACGGCACGCTGCTGCTGCCTGCGCTCGCCTACATGGACCTCGTCCTGCAGGCGTTCCACCGGCAGGGGCACTCCGTGGCCGACCTCGAACTGCGGGACCTCACCGTTCTGCGCCCGCTGACAGTGCCGGACGGCGGACGGACCGAGGCCGACCTGGACGCCGTCCCCGACGGCCGGGGCGCCTGGCGGGTCCGGGTGACCGGGGCCGACGGATCGGGTGAGCCGGTTCCGTACGCGACCGTAAGGGTTGTGGCCGTCGGCCCGCCGGAGTTCGACGGCCGACTGGACCTCGCACGGTTGCCCGGGGAACCCGTGCCCCTGGACGAGGTGTACGCGCGGCACGAGGCGCACGGCCTGAGCCACTCGGGCGTCCTGCGGGCCGCGGGAGAGGTGCGGGAGGACGAGCATCAGCTGATCGCCTCGGTGGCGGTCCGGGAGGACGCCGACAGCGCGTTCCTGTGCCACCCGGCCCTGCTCGACGGCAGCGCCGTGGCAGCCGGACCGCTGTTCCGGTCGGCGGTGGAGGAGGCGGACGGCCTGTTCCTTCCCCTGCACGTGCGCTCGTTCCGCGCCGCCGGCCCGCTCGGCGGCAGCTGCGTGGCCCGCGTCGCCAAGGACACCGTGGGGCGGGCGGAGGAGATGGTGTACCTCACCGTCGACCTCTTCGACACCGAAGGCCGGCAGGTGGCCCGGCTCGACCGGCTGGCCAGCAAGCTCGTCCGACCGGGACTGCTGACCCGGTCCGGCTCCCCGCAGGCCGCCGCCGCCCTGCTGCGGCGCCTGGTCGCCGAGCGCATCGGTGGCCGGCCCGAGGACATCGACACCGGCGTCGGCTACTACGAACTCGGCCTGGACTCCGCCCAGGTGCTCGAACTGGTCGCCTCGATCGAGGAGGCCGTGGGGGAGCCGGTGTCGCCGACGCTGCCCTTCGAACACGCCACGGTACGGGACCTGGCCGCCCATCTCGGCCGGACCTATCCGCAGGCGTTCCCGGGCACCGGTGCGCCCGCACGGCCTACCCCCGCTCAGCAGGCCCCTGCCCTCCCGGTTCCCGATGGAGTGACGCCGGGGCCGGCGTCCGGCGCCCCCGTTCCGGTGACGGGTCCCGCTCCCGCCGCCGGTGGGGGCGAACCCGTCGCGATCATCGGCATGGCCGGCCGCTATCCGGGCGCTCCTGACCTGGACGCCTTCTGGACCAACCTCCGCCAGGGCCGCAGCACGGTCACCGAGGTCCCCGAGGACCGCTGGCCGCAGGAAGCCGTCGCCCACGTCCGTGGCCCGAGCGGCCGCCCCGTGTCCCGCTGGGGAGGCTTCCTGGACGACGTGGACCGCTTCGACGCCGGGTTCTTCCGGATCACGCCCCGCGAGGCCGAAGGGATGGACCCGCAGGAGCGGCTGTTCCTGGAGACCTGCTGGCAGGCGGTCGAGGACGCCGGGTACACCCCGGCGACGCTGTGCCCGCCCGCAGGCCCCGAAGGGCGGCGTCCCGTCGGTGTTTTCGCCGGGGTGATGCAGCACGACTACCTGCTCCTCGGAGCCGACGCCCTCGCCGACGGCGTCTCGGTGCCCCTCGTCCTCAACCAGGGGCAGATCGCCAACCGGGTCTCGTTCTTCTCCGACTTCCACGGGCCGAGCATCACGCTGGACACCGTCTGCTCGTCGACGCTGAGCGCCGTCCACCTCGCCGTGCAGAGCGTGCGGCTGCGCGAGAGCCGCGTGGCGATCGCGGGCGGCGTGAACCTTTCCCTCCACCCGGGCAAGTACCTCACCTACGGCATGGCGAACATGCACGCGGGTGACGGCGTCTGCCACTCCTTCGGCGAGGGCGGCGACGGCTACGTCTCCGCCGAGGCCGTCGGGGCGGTCGTCCTCAAGCCGCTCTCCGAGGCGGTCCGCGACGGCGACCACGTGTACGCGGTGATCCGCGGCAGCGCGGCCGGACACGGCGGGACGACCAGCGGCGTGACCGTGCCCAGCCCGGTCGGCCAGGCCGAGATCATCGCGCGCGCCATCGAGGACGCCGCAGTGGACCCGCGCACGATCGGGTACGTGGAGGCCCACGCGGCGGGTACCTCCCTCGGTGACCCCATCGAGGTCGAGGGCCTGTCCCGGGCATTCCGCCGGTGGACCGGCGACACCGGCTTCTGCGGCATCGGCTCGGTCAAGTCCAACATGGGCCACGCCGAGGGCGCCGCAGGCATCGCGGCCCTCACCAAGGCGGTCCTCCAGCTGCACCACCGCACCCTCGTCCCCTCCCTGCACGCGGACCCGCCCAACCCGCACCTCGGCATCCAACGCTCCCCGTTCCGGGTCCAGCGCGACCTGCGGGAGTGGCGGCCGGAGCGGGACGCGGACGGCACCGTGCTGCCGTTGCGGGCCGGCGTCAGCAACATCGGGGCCACCGGATCGAGCGCGCACCTCGTGCTGGAGTCTTACGCCGCGCCCGTACCCCTGACCGGGCCGGCCGTCCCCGCCGAGGCCTACGTGGTCCCGCTGTCGGCCCGCGACGGCGACCGCCTCACCGCCTACGCGGAGCGGCTGCTGGGCCGGCTGCGGCCGCAGGACGGCAGCGGCCTGCGGGAGTCGCTGCGCGAGTGGACCGCGGACCTCCTGGGCGTGGCCCCGCAGGACGTGGACACCGCCGCCGCCTGGGCGGACCAGGGTGTGGAGGCGGTGCACCTGTCGGCGCTGGGGGAACGGCTCCGGGAGGCGGGCGTCGTGGTCGCGACCACCGGCCTGGCCGAGGCGGGCTCCCTCGACGCGCTGGCCGCGAAGCTCGGTGGAGCCGCCCCGGCCGCACCGTTCGAGCTCCCCGACCTCGCGTACACCTACCAAAGCGGCCGGGTCGCCCTCGCGGAGCGCGTCGCCTTCGTCGCCTCCGACCCGGACGAACTGGCCGAGCTCCTGGCCCGGTTCGTGCGCGGTGAGGAAGGCGTCGCCGGCGTGTACCGGGGCGCCGCCAAGGACCATCGCGACGTGGCCGCACTGTTCGACGCGGACGCCTTCCGTGAGGTGGTGCGCGGCTGGACGGCCCGGGGCGAGCTCGACAAGGTGGCCCGCGCCTGGGCCGGGGGCGTCGAGGTGGACTGGAGCGCCAGCCGCCCGGGCCGCACGCACCGGCGCGTCTCCGCCCCCACCTACCCGTTCGCCCGGGACCGGCACTGGCTGCCCACCGGTCCCGCGTCGCTGCGCACCGCCCCGGCGGGGTCCGGTCCTGCGACCGCGACCACCGACCCGCTCGACACCGTCCGCACGGCCGCCGCGCGGTGGCTCGGCCTCCCCGAGGCCGACGTCGAGCCCGGCGACGTGGTCCGGCACGCCCCGCTGCCGGGCGGCGTGGCGCCCCACGTCGTCTTCACCACTGGCGACGACGGAACCGTGGAGTTCACCCTGGCGGCCGGTGACACCACCGTCTGCACGGGGACCGTCCTGCGGGCCGACGGCGACGGGCCCGGCGACCGCGAGCACCTCTTCCTCGTCCGCGAGTGGACACCGGCGGCCCTTCCCACCGAGCCGGCCGGTACGCCGCAGGAGGGCCCCCGCCGCCGGGTGGTCGTTCTCGCGGGGGCGCAGACCCGCGACCTCGCCTGGGCGCTGGACCGCCACCTTCCGCCGCGCCACGAGGTGGTGGTGCGGGAGGCTGACGCCCCCGACGGGCTGCCCGATCCGCAGTGGGAGAAGTGCGACGGCTGGATCGACCTGACCGGATGCGGAACCGAGCCGGGCACCTCCGACGCCTGGCTGGGCCTGCTCCAGCGGTTCGTCGAATCAGGGCGCCGCGACGATGCGCGCGTCCTGTGCGTGACCCGGAACCTGGAGGCCTTCGGCGGCGCCCCGGTGAACCTGGCCGGCGCGACTCGGGCCGGTCTCTACCGCGCCCTCCAGAGCGAATACGCCCACCTGCGCTCCCGCCACCTGGACACGGACGCCGACCCGGTCGCCGACGTCGAGCGGCTGGCCGCGCAGATCGGCGCCGAGTACGCGGCGGCCGACGAGGAGCCCGCGGTCTGCTATCGGGGCGGTACCCGGCACCTGCCGGTGCTCGCCGAGCGGCCGGCACCCGCGGCCGGCTCCTCGCCGGAGCCATTCCCCGCCGACCACGTCCTGTGGGTGACCGGCGGGACCCGCGGCCTCGGCCTGCTCGCGGCCGGCCACCTCGTGCGCACGTACGGTGTGCGCAACGTGGTCCTGACCGGCCGGGAGACCCTGCCGCCGCGCGAGCGGTGGGCCCTGACGGCGGCGCAGGACGGTCCCCTCGGCCGCAAGATCGCCGGCATCCTCGCCCTGGAGGCCCTCGGCGCACGGGTGCGCGTGCTGGACACCCCCCTGGACGACCCGGACGCCGTTCGCGCGGCCGTCGACGCCGCGGTCCGCGACATGGGGCCGATCGGCGGCGTGCTGCACGCGGCCGGCGCCGGCGACGCCGAGCACCCCGCCTTCATCCGCAAGCCGCTGGAGTCGATCCGTGCGGTGTACGCGCCCAAGGCCGCCGGACTCGACTCCCTCCACGCCTGTCTCGCCGGCCAGCCGGTGCGGTTCTGGGTGCTGTTCTCGTCGACGGCCTCGGCCATTCCCAGCCTCGGCGCAGCCAACTGCGACTACGCGGGAGCCAACGCCTACCTCGACTTCTTCGCCGGCGCGCACGCGGGCACCCTGCCCGTGGTCAGCGTCCAGTGGTCGAGCTGGCGCGAGAGCGGGTTCGGCGAGATGACCACGCCGGCCTACCGCAGGACCGGCCTCGGCAGCCACACGGACGCCGAGGGGCTGCGCATGCTCGACGACGTGCTGGCGGGCGCGCCCGCGCCGGTCGTGCTGCCTGCCGTCCCCGAGCGGGACCGCTGGCAGCCGGGCCTGTTGCTGGCCCGCCGGATCCCGGACCCCGCACCGGGACCCGACCCCGCCCCTGCCCCGGCCGCCCCGGCCGCCCCGGCCGCCCCCGCGGCGGACCCGGCCTCCGTACCGGCCGTCCGGGCCTGGCTGGTCGAGACGTTCTCCCAGGAATTGCGCATGAGCCCCGCGGAGCTCGATGACGGCCGCGCCTTCCACGAGCTGGGCGTCGACTCGATCCTCCTGGCCCAGGTGCTCCAGCCCATCAACCGGCGCATCGCGGAGCCGATCGATCCGTCGGCGCTCTACGAGTACGCCACCTTCGACGAGTTCGCCGCCTGGCTCTCCCGTACCCACGGGGCCGAACTGGCCGCCGTCGTCGGGGCTGCCGACGGTCCCGGCGCGCAGGACCCGGCACCCGCCACGCCTGCGGTCCCGGAGTCCCCGGCACCCGCCCGGGCCGGGCGGCGCCTGGTCCCCGTACGCCGTGGATCCGGGTCCCGGCGGCCGGAGACAACCCCGACACCGCTCCCGCCGACCGCCGCTCCGACGGCCCTCACGGGACACCACGACATCGCGGTGGTCGGCATGGCAGGCCGGTTCCCCGGCGGCGACGACCTCGACGCGTACTGGCGACTCCTGTCCGAAGGCCGCTCGGCCATCACCCGCGTCGATCCCGCACGCTGGGGTGCCAGGCCCGACGACTACGCCGCCCTGCTTCCCGAGGTGAGCACGTTCGACACGGAGATGTTCGGGATTCCGCCCGAGGAGGCCGCGGCCATGGATCCGCAGGCTCTGGTCCTGCTGGAGGAGTCCCTCGTCCTCCTGGGCCACGCCGGGTACACCCGCGACGAGGTCAAGGGGCGCCCCGTCGGCGTCTACGTCGGTGCCCGCGGCCGGCTGCGCCCCGAGGAGGACACCGCGCTGTCCATCCGCGCCGTCGGCCAGAACTACCTCGCCGCCAACATCTCCCAGCACCTCGACCTGCGCGGGCCGAGCACGGTGGTGGACACCGCCTGCTCCTCCGCCCTGACGGCGATGAACATGGCCGTCCAGGCACTGCGCGCCGACGAGATCGAGTCGGCGGTGGTCGGCGCGGTCTCGCTGCTGACCACCGGCGAAGCCCACGAGGGCCTTCGCAACCGCGGGATCCTCAGCCGGGAGCCCGTCTTCCACGTCTTCGACCGCCGGGCCGACGGCGTGGTCCTCGGCGACGGCTGCGGGCTCGTCCTGCTCAAGCGGCTCGACCGCGCCGTCGCCGACGGCGACACGGTGTACGCGGTCCTGAAGGGCATCGCCGTCAACAACAGCGGCCGTACCGCCGGCCCCACGGCTCCGGGCCACGAGGCACAGAAGGACGTGCTGCGCACCGCACTGGAGCGCAGCGGCCTGCGGGGCGAGGACATCGGACACGTGGAGGTCAACGGATCCGGGTCCCAGGTCACCGACCTGCTGGAACTGAAGGCCGTCCAGGCCGTCTACCGCGACGGTTCGGACCGTCCCTGCACCCTCGGCTCGGTGAAGACGAGCATCGGCCACCCGCTCTGCGCGGAGGGCATCGCCGCCTTCATCAAGACCGTCCTGATGCTGAGCCGACGGCAGCAGGTGCCCTTCCTGTCCGGGCAGCAGCCCCTCGGCCACTTCGACCTCGAAGCCTCACCCTTCGAACTGCCGCGTTCCACACGGCCGTTGACCGATCCGACCCCGGCCGCCGCCGTGAACTGTTTCGCGGACGGCGGCGCCAACGCCGCCGTCATCCTCACGGCCTGGGACGAGGAACGCGCACCGGGCGTGCCGCTCCGCAAGCCCCTGTCGCCGACGCCGTTCGACCGCCGCCCGCTTCCTCGCGGCTCCCGGGCGGCCGTGCCGGCGCCCGCACCCGAGCCCGTGTCCGTGCCCGTGCCCGTGTCCGTGCCCGTGTCCGTGCCCGCCTGGGCACCCGACCGGGAATCAGCTCCCGCACCGCGGCCCTCCATCTGGGAAAGGTTCTGACTCTTGCTCTCCGCTCGGTTCGACTTCTCGTTGCGCAACCCCTTCGTAGCCGGCCACCGGGTCGGCGGCCGGGCCCTGCTTCCCGGGCTGGCCTACGCGGACCTGGTCCTGCAGGGCTTCGGCGGCCACGGGCACCCGTACGCCGGGCTCGAACTCCGTAACACCACCCTGTTCGCCCCCCTGACCGTCGACCCCGACGGCCGGGTCCCCCTCAGCCTGGCCGCGCGGGAGCACCGGGCCGGGGCCTGGAGCGTCGAGCTGTCCTCCGGCCCCGTGCAGTACGCCGCCGCCGAGGTGCGCACGGCCGGACCGGCCGGGTTCGCGGGCCGGGGGCTGGACCCGGCCGCCGAGCGCGCCCGGGCCCACCACTCGTTCGACCTGGCCGACGTGTACCGGCACTGCAGGAGCCAGGGGCTGGAGCACAGCGGCGTGATGCGGGCCCTCGGCACCGTCCACCGCTGCGCGGACGGCGTCCTCGCCGAGCTGTCCCTGCCCGGCGAGGCGCTGCCTGACGCCGGGGAGTTCCTCGCCCACCCCACCCTGCTCGATGCCGCCGCCGTGGCCGCCGGCCACGCCCTGAGCCTGGACGAGCCGCAACAGGCCCTCCACCTGCCGATGTGCTACGAGTCCTTCCGGATCACGGCACCGCTCACCGGCAACTGCCTCGCCAGGGTTCCCGCAGACTCGGTGCGGCGGCAGGGCGGACTGCTCACGCTGTCGATCGAGTTCTTCGACGCCGCCGGGCGCCAGGTAGCCGAACTGACCGGCTTCACGAGCAAGCCGGAGCGGACACCGCACCGGGGTGCCGCGACCGGTGCCACCGCCCCCGTGTCCGGTTGGGCGGGCGAGGACTGGGAGGCCGTGCTCCGCGCGGAACTGTCCGCCGAGCTCGGCACTCCGGCACCCTCCGTGGACCCGCGGGCCGGGTTCTACGAGATGGGCCTGGACTCGGCTGCCCTGCTCCGGCTCGTCCACGCCCTCCAGAGGCGCCTGGACACCACCCTGCCGCCCACCCTGCTCTTCGAGCACACCACCGTCCACGACCTGGCGGGATGGCTGAACGCGCACCACGCGGCTCCCGCCGCCCCGGCCCGCGCCCCCGCGGCACCCGCCCCCGCCCCGCAGACCGTGGCGGCGGCCGGCGACCCGGCCGCGACGGCCGCCCGCGCGCACCGGGAAGCCGCTGCCGGGGACTCCCCGGACCTCGCGGTCGTCGGCCTGTCGGGCCGCTACCCCGGCGCCTACGACCTGGACGCCTTCTGGCGCAACCTCCGGGCGGGCGCCGACTGCGTCACCCCTGTTCCCGCGGAGCGCTGGGACCGGGTCGCGCACGGCGGCGGGCGCCGCGGCGAGATCGGGCACAACTACTGCGACTTCGGCGGTTTCATCGAGGACGCGGACAAGTTCGACCCGCTCTTCTTCAACATCTCCCCCCGGGAGGCCGTCGCCGTCGATCCCTTGGAGCGTCTCTTCCTGGAGCACTCCTGGGCCGCTATGGAGGACGCCGGACACACCCGCAACTCGCTGCGCGGCCCCGTCGGTGTGTACGTGGGCGCGATGTTCCAGGACTATCCGCTGCTCGCCGCCGAGGGGACCACGACGGAGGGACGACGGGTCGGCCTCGGCGCCGGTGGCGCGTCCATCGCCAACAGGGTCTCGTACGTCTGCGGGTTCACCGGCCCCAGCATGATGGTCGACACCGCCTGCTCCGGCTCCCTCACCGCGCTGCACCTCGCCGCCCGGGCCCTGCGGGACGGCGAGATCGACGCGGCTCTCGTCGGCGGTGTCAACCTCTCCCTGCACCCGAACAAGTACCTGCTGCTGAGCCAGGGCGAGTTCCTCTCCGAAACGGGCCGCTGCGCCGCCTTCGGAGAGGGAGCCGACGGGATGGTCCCCGGCGAGGGTGTCGGCGTCCTCCTGCTGAAGCGGCTCGCGGACGCGGAACGGGACGGGGACCACGTCTACGGACTCGTCAAGGGGACCGCAGTCAACCACGGCGGCAGGACCGGGGGCTTCACCGTGCCCGGCCCGCAGGCCCAGCAGCAGGTGATCGAAGCCGCGCTCGCCGACGCCCGGATCGACCCGCGGACCGTGACGTGCGTCGAGGCGCACGGCACCGGCACGGCCCTGGGCGACCCCATCGAGGTGGCCGGCCTGGCCCGCGCGCTGGGAAGCCCGCAGGACGGGGCCCCGGAATGCGCCCTCGGCTCCGTCAAGTCCGGCATCGGGCACCTGGAGGCAGCCGCCGGAGTCGCCGGGGTCACCAAGGCGCTGCTCCAGCTTCACCACCGTGAGCTCGTGCCCACGCTCCACGCCGACCCGGCATCCGGGCAGCTCGGCCTCGACGGCACCCGCTTCCGCGTCAACGTCGGGCTGCGGCCGTGGCACAGGCCCGTCGTCGACGGGCGGGAGCAGCCGCTGCGCGCCGGCGTCTCCAGTTTCGGCGCGGGCGGCTCCAACGCACACGTCGTGCTGGAGGAGTACCAGGACTCCCGGGTCGGTCAGGAAGCCCGGGACGAGGACGCGGGGCGCCCGGCCCTCGTCGTCCTGTCCGCCCGGGACGAGGACCGGCTGCGGGCCTGCGCCGAACGACTGCGCGGCTACCTCACCGCGTCGGGGGATCCGTCCGCCGCGGGCGGACAGGACCCGGTCCTCGACCGTCTCGGCGCCCTCGCCAGCAGGATCGTGGCCCGCCCCGCCGGCGCGATCGCACCCGGGGCCGAACTGGCCACCGAGGGTTTCGACAGCGTTGCCCGCGCCCGGCTGCTGCTGGCCGTGGGTCGGGAGTACGGCGTCGCCCTCGCCCCCACCACCGCCGAGGACCACTCCACGCTCGCCCGGCTCGCCCGCCACCTGCGGACGGAACACGGGATCGCCGGCACCGGCGCTGCGGCCCTCCCGGCGGTCGAGGACGCACCCCGCGCGCTGCCTTCCGTCCACGCCATCGCGTACACCCTGCTCGTCGGCCGCGAGCCCCGTGAAGAGCGGCTGGCCCTGGTCGTGCGGGACACCGCGGAGCTGGCGGCCGAGCTCGACTCCTATCTCGACGGCCGCCCGTCCACCCGTCGGCACATCGGCTCCACCGCTTCGGAGCGGTCCGCGCGGGTCCGCGAGACGGCCGGCCCCCCCGCGGAAGGCCTGCTGGCCGCGGCCGCGGCCGGCGGCGACCTGGACGAGGTGGCCCAACTGTGGGTCAGCGGTCTCGCACCGGACCCCGGACTGCTCCACACCCGCCGCCCGGTGCGCGTGCCGCTGCCTACCTACCCCTTCGCCCGCGAGCGCTACTGGATCACCGACGTCCTGACGGGGCCCCGGCCGGCCGGGGCGGCCCCCGCCGCCCCGCCGGCCGTGCCGTCACTGCTGGCGGCCATCGAGGAGGACGTGGTCACCCGGCCGAGGGTGTACGAGGTCGAGTCCAGCATGCGCGAACTCGCCGAGTACCAGGACACAGTGGCGGCACTCAGCCGGATCTGCCGTGTCTCCCTGCTCGCCGCCTTCCGGGAGATGGGGGCGCTGCGGGTGGCCGGGGAGCACACCACCCGGCGGGGACTGCGGCAACAATTGTCGGTCGCCAGCCGCCACGAGCGGTTGTTCGACGCGCTGCTCGGCCTTCTTGAGGAGGCCGGATACCTGCGCCTGGACGGCGAGGAGGTGATGGTCGCGGCAGTCGACGAACACGACCTCCAGGCCGAGGTCGACGGACTTGCCGCGCAGAAGCGCGACCTGCTGGAGCGGGCCCCTGACAACGACGGGCTCCTGGCCGTCCTCGACAACTGCCTGCGGGCGTACCCGGAGGTGCTGGCGGACCGCAGGGACCCGCTCGACGTCCTCTTCCCCGGCGGCTCCTTCGCTCAGATGGACGCCATCTACAAGAACCAGCAGCAGACCAACGCCCTGATGACCGAGGCCGTGCGGAGCTACGTGGCCCGGAGGGTGGCCGCCGACCCCGCGACCCGGGTCACCGTTCTGGAGATAGGGGCGGGCACCGGAGGGACCAGCCGGGGTGTGCTCGCAGCCCTGGAGCCGTACGCCGAGCACCTGCGCTACCACTACACGGACCTGGGCAGCAGCTTCGTGAAGTACGGCGCCGCCGAGTACGGCAGCCACGGATTCGTGGAGTTCCGGCAGCTCGACATCGAGCGGTCTCCCGCCGACCAGGGCTTCGACCCGGGCAGCGTGGACGTGGTCGTCGCCTCCAACGTGCTGCACGCGACCCGGTCCATCCACCGGACCCTCACCCACGCCAAGTCCGTGATGCGCCCGGGCGGCATGATCGCGCTGTTCGAGGTCACCCGGCTGCACGAACTCCTCACCATCGCCTTCGGGCTCCTCGAAGGCTGGTGGGCCTTTGAGGACACCGACCGGCTGCCCGGCTCGCCGCTGCTCAGCGCCCCCATGTGGCGCCGGGCGATGGAGCGGGCCGGTTTCCGGGGGATGCGGGTGCTGTCCGGGATGCCGCTGCGGGAGGACCGGCTGTCCGAGAGCGTGCTGCTCGCGGAGAGCGACGGCCGACCGGTCGAGGACGCGGTCCCCGCGCCCGCCGCCGCACGGCCCGCCCCGGCTCCGGCCGCGCCTGTCCCGGCAGCCGCTCCGGCTGCGGCCCCGGCGGCACCCGTCACCGTGTCCGCCCCGGCTCCGGCACCCGCCGTTCCGGCTCCGGCACCCGCGCCCGCGCTGGCGGTGTCCGCGCAGCCTCCCGCGGCACCCGCCCCGGCCGAGGGCGTCGCCGCGAATGACCTGGAGACGCTCATCGAGGCGGCGTGGAAGGAGGTGCTCGGCGTGGACCGGATCCGGCCCGCCGACAGCTTCCAGGACCTCGGCGGCGATTCGATCATGGCCTCTCGGATCAAGGCCCGTGTCAACAGCGCCCTGCCCTTCGAGCTCGAACTGCGGGAACTCCTCACCGCCACCACGGTCCGCGAGATGGCCCTGCAGGCCGAGGCCGAGATCATCGAGCGCATCGACGAACTCCCCGAGGACGCCGTCCTCGCCCTGACCACGGACTGACGCGACAGCTCCGCCCAGCCCTGTCACCCCCACGGAAAGGACACCATGTCACTGGACCGGATGCTCGCCGGACGCAGAGCCCGGCTGTCGCCCGCGAAACTCGCCCTGCTGGAGAAGCTGAAGGGCTCGGTCGGGGACGAGGACGGCCGCGCCCTCATCCCGCGCCGCCCGGCCGCGGTCCGGCCCCCGCTCTCCTTCCAGCAGCAGCGCATGTGGTCGCTGGACCAGCTGGTCCCGGACAGCCCGGCCTACAACGTCGTGCTCTCCCTGCGGCTCGACGCCGACGTCCGGGCTGATCTCCTCGAACGCGCCGTCAACGAGATCGTTCGCCGTCACGAGGCGTTCCGCACCACCTTCCCCAGCGAGGCGGGTACACCCTGGCAGGAGATCGCTTCTGAGCTGCACATTCCGCTCCCCGTGGTCGACCTGTCGGACATCGGGGACGAGGAAGGGCGCCAGACCGAGTTCGACCGGCTCGCCCGGGCCGAGGCCCAACACGTCTTCGACCTGGCGCGCGGTCCGCTGCTGCGCGTCGGTCTCTACCGCCTCACACGGGACAGCCACGCCTTTCTGCTCAACGCGCACCACATCGTGATCGACGGCTGGTCCATCAACAATTTCGTCCGCGAACTGCTCGTCCTTTACGCGGCCTACGAGGAGGGCCGGCCGTCGCCGTTCGCCGAACCGGTCCTCCAGTACGCCGACTACGCGGTCAGGGAGCGGGACCGGCTCAGCGGCAGCGGTCTGCAGGAGCGCCTCGCCTACTGGCGGGAACGCCTCGCCGACCGCAAGCCCGGCTCCGAGCTGCCGATGGACCGCCCCCGCCCGCCGGTGCAGACCTTCCGTGGCGGCAGCACGTCCTTCGACATCAGCCCGGAGGTCGCGGAGGGGCTGCGCGAGCTGACCCGGAAACAGAACGGGACCCTGTTCGTCACTCTGGCCGGGGCCCTGAAGATCCTCATGCACCGTTGGACCGGGGACGACCGGGTGGTCATCGGCACGCCGATCGCCAACCGGCACCACAAGGAGACCGAGGAGCTCATCGGACTCTTCGTCAACACCCTGGTCCTGGACACGGACCTGTCCGGCAACCCGAGCGTCGAAGAGGCCCTGCACCGTGTCGCCGACGTGGCCAAAGGGGCGTACGCCCACCAGGACGTGCCGTTCGAGGTGCTCGTCAACGAGTTCCGGCCCGAACGCGGCATGAGCATGAACCCCCTCTTCCAGGTCTGCTTCGCGCTCCAGACCGCGCCCGCCGACGAGGTCCGGGAGGGGTCGATCCTCGGCCCCGTGCACGAGGTGCGCAACGGCACCAGCAAGTTCGACCTGTGGATCTCGGTCGCCGAGCGGGAGGGCCTGCTCACCGCTTCGGTGGAGTACAACGCCGACATCTTCGACCACGACACCGTCCAGCGCTTCGTCGACGGCTACCAGACCCTTCTGGAGGACCTCGCCGAGGCGCCCGGTCGGCCCGTCGGGGCGCTGCGCGTGCTCCCCGAGGCCGAGCGCGCCCGGATCCTCCTCGGGTTCAACGACACGGCGCGCGACTACCCCGAGGCGGCCGGGTCCACCCTGCACGGCCTGGTGGAGCGCCGCTTCGCCCTCGCCGATCCCGCCGACCCCGCCGTCCGTTTCGAAGGCGCGGACCTCACGGTCGGTGAGCTGGACCGGCGCTCCGCCCAGCTCGCCCGCCTCCTCCGCGAACAGGGCGTGACCCGGGACACCCCCGTCGCGATCTGCATGGAACGCTCACCGGAACTGGTCGTCGGACTCCTCGGCATCCTCCGCGCCGGAGGCGCCTACGTGCCCGTCGACCCCGGATACCCCGCCGAAAGAAGGGAGTTCATGCTCGCCGACGCCGACCCCGGCATCCTGCTGACACAGGAGCGGCTGCGTGCGAGCCTGCCCCCGCACGCGGCGCGCGTCGTGACGCTCGACCCCGGCGCCGACGGGGAATGGCCGGCCCTGACCGGCCTGGACACCTCCCCGCCCGAGCCCTCCGCAGGGCCTGGAAGCTCCGCGTACATGATCTACACCTCGGGGTCCACAGGTCGCCCGAAGGCCGCCGTGATCAGCCACCGCGCCATCTGCAACCGCATCCTGTGGATGCAGGAGCAGTACGGGCTGTCCCCCGACGACCGGGTGCTCCAGAAGACGCCGTTCAGCTTCGACGTCTCCGTCTGGGAGTTCTTCTGGCCCCTCGTCACAGGCGCCCTGATGGTGCTGGCCCGCCCGGAGGGCCACAAGGACCCCGCGTACCTGGCCGACCTCGTCGAGGAGGAAGGCATCACCACCCTCCACTTCGTGCCCTCCATGCTCCAGGCGTTCCTCGCCGCGGACCGGCCGGGTGAACGGGCCGGCTCGGTCCGCAGGGTCTTCGCCAGCGGAGAGGCCCTCTCGGCCACCGTGGTGGAGCGGTTCTACGCGGCCTTCGGCCCGTACGCGCCGCAGGCCCGGCTGCACAACCTGTACGGGCCGACCGAGGCGGCCGTCGACGTGACGCACTGGACCTGCCCCCCGGACGCCTCCACCCGGACCGTGCCCATCGGCCGGCCGGTCGCCAACACGCGCATCCACATTCTCGACCGGAACCTCAGCCCCGTGCCGGTGGGAACCCCCGGCGAGCTCTACATCGGGGGCGTCCAGGTCGCCAGGGGATACCACAACCGGCCCGAGCTCACCCGGGAGCGGTTCGTCCCCGACCCCTTCGCCGGCCTGTGGGGGGAGGACCGGGACGGCGGCGCCCGCCTGTACCGCACCGGAGACCTGGCCCGCTACCTGCCCGACGGGACCATCGAGTACCGCGGACGAACCGATTTCCAGGTGAAGGTGCGCGGCTTCCGCATCGAGCCCGGGGAGATCGAGGCGGCGCTCGCCGTGCACCCCGACATCCGCGAGGCCGTCGTCCTCGCCCGTGCGGCCGCCGAGCCCGAGGCGACCGAGGAGGACGCCGCGGACGGCAGAGACGGACCCGACGACGAACACAAGCGGCTCGTGGCCTACGTGGTGCCCCGCCCGGACACCGGCCGCACCGCACCGGCCACCGAGACCGCCACCGACGACGGTCCGGCCGGCGAGTGGGAAACGGTCTTCGACCGCGCCTACGCCCCAGGGGACGCGCCGGTCGGGTCCGCGGATTTCAACATCGCCGGATGGAACTCCAGCTACACGGGGGAGCCGCTGCCCGCCGAGGAGATGCGCACCTGGGTGGAGTCCACCGCACAGCGGATCCTCGACCTGCGCCCGCGCCGTGTGCTCGAGATCGGCTGCGGCACCGGCCTGCTGCTGGCCCGCATCGCACCGCACTGCGAGGTCTACCACGGTACCGACCTGGCGCAGCGAGGCCTGGACCACATCCGCGAACACATCGTGCCCGGACTGCCGGACGGCGTACGGGTCGAACTGGACAAGCGCGACGCCGACGACTTCACGGGCCTGCCCGAGGCGACCTTCGACGCGGTCGTCATCAACTCGGTCGCCCAGTACTTTCCCCACGTCGACTACCTGCGCTCGGTCGTCGCCCAGGCCGCGGAGCTGTTGCGGCCGGGGGGCAGTGTCTTCCTCGGTGACCTGCGCAGCCTGCCCCTCCTGGAGGCCTTCCACACCGAGGTGGAGCTCCACCGCGCCGACCCGGACACCAGGGTCGGCGCGCTGCGCCGGCGGATCGCGAGCCGTGTCGCCCAGGAGCAGGAGCTCGTGGTCGACCCGAGGCTGCTCACGTCGTCGGTCCTCGATCTTCGCGGCATCGCCTCCGCCGAGGTTCACCTCAAGCGCGGCGCACACATCAACGAGCTCAGCCGGTACCGCTACGACGTGGTGCTGCGCACCGCCGGTGGCGGCGCCGCCGGGCCCGCCGCCCCGCAGCCGCACCGGATGACGTGGTCGCCCGCCGACGGCGTCGAGGAGGCCCGCCGCGTCCTCACCACGCAGCGCCCGCCCGCCCTGCTGGTCGAGCACGTGTCCAACGGCCGCCTCACCGATGCCCGCCGGGCCGTGCGGGCCCTGGCCGCCCTGCCCGCCACCGCCACCGTGGCCGAGCTGCGCGCCGCGGCGGACGCGGCGGACGCGGCGGACGCGGCGGGGATCGACCCGGAACAGTGGTGGGAGCTGGCGGAGGAGAGCGGTTACCGGGCCGCGGTCGGCTGGGTCGAGGGCCTGACCGACGGCTCGTACCACGTGCTGCTCCACCGCGACGGACGGCCCCCCGTGCTGCCGCCCGCGGCGGGTGACGCCCCGCGCTCCCGGTACGCCTGTGCCAACAGCCCGCACCACATGCGGCTCGGCACGCGCCTCACCGCCGAAGCGGGCGCCTTCCTGCGCCAGCGCCTGCCGGAGTTCATGGTGCCGTCCGCGATCGTGGCGCTCCCGGAGCTGCCGACCGACGCGAACGGCAAGCTCGACCGCCGCGCGCTGCCGGTGCCCGTGCTCGCACCCGCCGCCGACAGGGCCGCCGTCCACACGGCGCCCCGCACACCGGAGGAGGAGGCCCTCGCCGAGGTCTGGGAGGAGGTGCTCGGCGTGGCCGAAGCAGGCGTGCTCACCGACTTCTTCGAGGCGGGTGGCGACTCCATCCTCAGCATCCGCCTGGTCAACCGGGCGAACCGGCGTGGCCTGGAGCTGACCGCCCAGGACGTCTTCCAGTACAAGACGGTCGCCGGCCTCGCGGAGGCGGCCCGCTCCCGCGGCCTCCGCGCCGGGCCCTCCACCGTCACGGACGACGCCCCCGCCGTCAGTGAGGAAGCCCGCCGCATCGTCGCGGACCGGCACCCCGACGCGGTGGATGCCTACCCGCTCGGCAGCACGCAGGAGAACGTCCTCCACCACACCCTGCGCACCCGGGCCCCCGGTGCGAACGTCGTCCACCAGAGGTGGCGGATCACCGCCGCGGACTTCGACGACGCCGCGTTCGAGCGGGCCTGGCGGCACACCGTGCGGTGCTTCCCCGTCCTGCGGACGTCGTTCCTCTGGGAGGGCCTCGACGAACCGGTCCAGGTCGTCCACCCCGAGGTCGAGCTGCCCTTCGAACGGCACGACTGGCGGGGCCTGCGCCCCTGGGAGCAGGAGCGGCGGCTCCAGGCGTACATCGCCGCGCGCCGACGCGAGGGCTTCGATCTGTCCCGGGCGCCCCAGACGCGCATCGCCCTCTTCCGCCTCGACGAACACACCTGGGACTACCTCTACCTGTTCTCCCTCGCGCTCCAGGACGGCTGGAGCTATCCGATGATCATGAGGAGTCTGTTCGACGCCTACGAGGCTCTGGCCGCCGGCCGAGAGCCCGAACCACCCGCCCCCGACACCGTCTACCGCGACTTCTGCGTCTCGCAGCGCCGCCGCGACCTCACGGCCGCAGAGGCGTTCTGGCGGGCCGAGCTCGCCGGTGTCGAGCCGCCGGCTCCGGCGCTCGCCGTGCCGCACGCTCAGCGCCGCCCGAACCCGGACGAGCCCGACCTGCTCCACGACGGCATCCTGGTCCCGGACGAGGTCACCGCGGAACTGCTGCGGCAAGCCCGCAATGAGGGGCTGACGCCGTTCACCTTCCTCCAGGCGGCCTGGGCGCTGCTGCTGTCGGCCGAGTCCGGAGAGCGCGACATCGTCTTCGGAGCGGTCTTCTCCGGCCGGGCGGGCGCCCTGGTAGACGTCAACACCGGAGTGGGCCAGTTCTTCACCATCCTTCCGGTCCGGGTGGCCCTCGACCCGGAGGCGGCGGTCCGGGACTGGCTGGCCGAACTCCAGCGCAGGGTGGGCGAGATCGCCCGCCACGAGCACGCGCCGATCGCCCGGATCCATGAGTGGGCGGGGGTGCCGCGCGATCGCTTCCTGTTCGACAGCTACCTCGTGAACGAGACGTTTCCCGAACTGCCCGACCTCTTCCAGAGGTTCGACACGGACCTCGGGGCGGAGCCGATGGACTTCCTGAACCAGACGGAGCACCCGCTGCGGGTCGAGGCGATCTTCATGGGGGACCACTTGGTGATCAACATGAACAGCTATTCCGGCGGGTTCCCGCCCGGGACGATTCCCGCCAGGCTCCGCGCGTTCGCGGCACTCCTGCGCGACGTCCTGTCCGATCCCGACCGGACGGTGGGCGAGGTGCTCGCCGCTTCGGCGCCCCGCCGCACCGGCACCGGTACCACCGCCGAGGAGGCCACCGCATGACGGACGACCGCGTCCGCACCGTGTTCATGTTCTCGGGCCAAGGCTCGCAGTACTACCAGATGGGCCGGGACCTCCACGAGAGCGAGCCGGTCTTCGCCGCGGCCATGGAGCGCATGGACGCGACGGTGGCCGCCGAACTCGGCTTCTCCGTGCTCGCCCGGATGTACGACGACACGCGCTCCAAGGCCCAGCCGTTCCTGGACACCGAGGTCACCCATCCCGCCATCGTCATGGTCGAGATCGCCCTGGCCGAGACCCTCATGGCGGAGGGGATTCAGCCCGATCTGCTGCTCGGAGCCAGCCTCGGGGAGTTCGTCACGGCCGTCCTGTCGTCCGCCCTCGACGAAGGCGACTGCCTGCGCCTGCTCGTCCGTCAGGCCCGGGCCCTGCGGACGTGTGCCGCCGGCGGCATGTCCGCAGTGCTGGGGCCGCAGTCCCTCTACGACGAGCTGCCCGAGCTACGCGACGGCACCGACCTGGCCGCCCGGAACTACGACCAGCACTTCGTGGTGGCGGGCACCGAGGAGGCGCTGGCGGCGGCGGAGTCCCGGCTGAGGAGTCTGGACGTGCCCTACCAGAGGGTCCCCGTCGAACACGGCTTTCACTCCCGGCTGATGGACGCGGCGCTGCCGGCCTGCGCGGGGGCCATGGAGGGCGTCCGCCTGCACCCGCCGCGGCTTCCGCTGGTCTCCTGCGCTGCGGGAGGGCCGGTCACCGCGCTCGACCCCGGCCACTTCTGGCGGGTCGCCCGGGAGCCCATCGAGTTCCAGCGGGCGGTGGCCCACCTCGAAGCGCAGGGGCCGCACCGCTACCTTGACCTCGGCCCGTCCGGCACGCTGCACAACTTCGTCCGCAACAACCTGTCCCCGGCCGGGCCTTCCGTCTCCTTCCCCCTCCTCAGCCCGTTCGGCCGGAACACCGGGCTGCTGTCCGCGGTGCGCCGGGAGATTCCCGTCCGCCACCCCGCCGGCCCTGCGGCGGCGGAGACCGCCCCGCCCGCCCGGACCGCTCCCACCGGGGGGCCGGCCGCCGCCCCGGCCACCGCACAGAAAGGTCCCGCCATGAAGGTGTACGGCTTCCCCGGCCAGGGCTCCCAGGTCAAAGGCATGGGTGCGGGCCTCTTCGAGGAGTTCCCCGAGCTGACGGCTGCGGCGGACGCGGTGCTCGGCTACTCCGTCGAGCGCCTCTGCGTCGAGGACCCGGACAAGGAGCTCAGCCTGACGCAGTTCACGCAACCCGCCCTGTTCGTCGTCGGCGCGCTCTCGTACCTCAAGAGGCTCAAGGACGACCCCGAGCCGCCGGACTACGTCATCGGGCACAGCCTCGGCGAGTACGTCGCCCTCTTCGCCGCGGGAGCGTTCGACTTCGAGACGGGCCTGCGCCTCGTGCAGCGCAGAGCCCTGCTGACCGCCCGTACCGAGGGCGGCGGCATGGCGGCCGTCGTGGGTTGCGACCAGGACAAGGTGGAGGCAGTCCTGCGTCGCCCCGAACTGACTGGTCTTGCGATTGCAAATTACAACTCACCGGAGCAGTTCGTACTGACCGGCGCGCGTGACGCGATCGACCGGGCCCGCGCCTTCTACGAGAACGAGGGGGCCTTCTTCACCCGCCTGAGGGTCAGTGGAGCCTTTCACTCTGAATTCATGCGACCCGCCTCCGAGGAATTCACGGAATTCCTTTCCGGCTTCTCCGTTTCGGCTCCGAGTATTCCCGTCGTGTCGAATGCGGACGCCCGCCCCTATCCTCCTGACCCGGCCGGGATCGCCGATACCCTGACCCGGCAGATCTGGAGCGGGGTCCGCTGGATCGAAACGGTCCGCTACCTCATGGGGAAGGACGAGGACTTCGTCTTCGAGGAGGTCGGGCCCGGCACCGTCCTGACCAAGCTGGTCCGCAAGATCCGCGAGACCGCTTCCCCGCTGCGGCTCGACGAGGGGCCCTCCCGGCCGGTCGACCCCGCCCCCCGCCCCACCGGGCGTCTGCCCGTTCCGGACCCTGCTCTCCGGTCTGCGCCGGCACCCGATCCCCACGAGGCGGAGCCCCGTCGCCACCAGCCCGCTGCGGTGCCGGCGCCGGCCGCCCTCACAGCCGAACGCCTCGGCGCGGACTCCTTCAAGGAGCGCTACGGGCTGCGCCTGGCCTGCCTGGCCGGGTCCATGTACCGGGGCGTCTCCGGCTCGGAGATGGTGGCCCGGCTCGCGAAGGCGGGCAGCATGGGCTTTCTCGGCACCGGGGGGCTGGACCCTGAACGCATCGAGGAGGAAGTGGGGGCCGTCGTCGCCGCCGTCGGAGACGACGCGGCCTTCGGCGCCAATCTCCTGCACCGGCAGGACGATCCTGAGGCCGAGTCCGGGCTGGTGGACCTGCTCCTCAGGCTCGGGGTCCGGACCGTCGAGGCGTCGGGACACCTCCAGATCACCCCTGCCCTGGTGCGCTACCGGCTCAAGGGCGGCAGGGTCATCGCCAAGGTGTCGCGAGCCGACACCGCCCGCCTGTTCCTCTCCCCGCCGCCCCGGCCCCTGGTGGATCGGCTGCTCGGCCAGGGCGCGGTCACGGCGAACGACGTCGCGCGCCACGCCCACCGGCCGGTCGCCGACGACCTGTGCGTGGAGACGGACGGGTGGCGCCCGGGTACGGAGACCCCGGCGACCCTGCTGCCCACGGTGTTGCGGCTGCGGGACGAGCTGGCGGCTGACGGACCCCGGGTCCACGTGGGGGTCGCCGGCGGCCTCGGCACCCCCGAGGCGGTCGCGGCGGCCTTCCTGCTCGGGGCCGAGTTCGTTCTGACCGGCTCGGTGAACCACTGCACGGTCCAGGCGGTCACGAGCGACGCCGTCAAGGACATGCTCCAGGCGGCCGAGGCTCACGATGTGGAGGCGGCCCCCTGGAGCGAGGGATTCGAGCTGGGACTCCCCGCTCGCGCCCTCAAGCGGGGGGTGTTCTTCCCTGCCCGCGCGGCCAAGCTCCACGAGCTGTGGCGCCGCCACGCCTCCTTCGAGGAGGTCGACGCCGCCACCCGGGCCCAGATCGAACAGAAGTACCTGCGCCGGCCGTTCGCGCAGGCGTGGGAGGAGATCGCCGCCGGGCTGCGGGCCTCCGCCCCGGAGGAGGCAGCCCGGGCGGAGGCGAGCGGCCGCCGGCGGATGGCCCTGGTCTTCCGCCGGTTCCTCGACGACTGCCTGGAGTTCGCCGCGGACGGCCGCACGGACCGCCGTGTCGACTACGCCGTCCACTGCGGCCCCGCGCTCGGGGCGTTCAACGCCTGGGCGCGGGGCGGCGACCTGGAGGACTGGCGCGGCCGCCACGTCGACGTGGTCGCGGACCGCCTGATGACGGGGGCGTCCGACGTGCTGCGCGACCGGTACGAGGCCCTGCTGGGCGTCGCCGGGGTCGGAGCCGGCACAGGGCCGCGGCCCTGAAAGCCGGCCGGCCGCCCTGGGGGGCGTGGGGCCCTGCGTCAGCGGGGGGTCAGTTGCGCCCACACGGGCTTGTCGGGCCGGATGTTGCCGGTCTGCTGGAAGGTGACCACGGAGTCTGCCGACTCGATGTGGAATCGCCGGACGACCGCCTCCAGCAGCACGGTGGACGCGAGCATCGCGAAGTGCTCCCCGATGCAGACGTGCGGTCCGCCGCCGAAGGGGAGGTAGGCGTAGCGCGGTCGGTCCTGCTCGCCGACGAAGCGAGAAGGGTCGAAGCGCTCGGGGTCCGGCCAGAAGTCCGGATGCCTGTGCGTCACCCACGGCGACAGGAACACCGCCGTCCCGGCGGGTACCTCGTAGCCGCCGAGAACGATGTCGGAGACCGCCTGGTGCTCCGTCATGTAGACCGGCGGGTACAGCCGCATGGCTTCCAGCAGGCAGGCACGGCCGAGCGATTCGCGCTGCTGGGCGTAGCCGGCCGAACTGCCGCCCGCCGCGACGAAGCCGTGGGCCTCGTCCGCGAGGGACCGTTGCGCGGTCTCGTCCCGGCCCAGCAGGTGCAGGGCGAAGGTGAGCGCGGTCGCCGTGGTCTCATGCCCGGCCATCATCATCAGCAGGGTCTGGTCGCGGATCTCCTGGGCCGACAGCGCGGCGCCCGTCTCCGGGTCACGGGCGGTGCGCAGCCGCGTGACGATGTCGTCCCGCTCCTCGCCCGCCGCCCCGGCGTCCGTACGGGCGAGGATCCTGTCGATGAGCCGGTACAGGTCGTCGCGGGTCCGCGTGAACGCCCGGTTGCGGGGGGTGGGGACGCCCAGCGGGGGTTTGAGGAGCTGGGTGGTGCGGCGGATGATCAGCTCGTTGGTGAGCGGGATCAGCCGGTGCAGCTCGGGGGCCGTGTCGTCGATGTCCCCGCTGAACAGCGCCCGCCCGACCACGCGCAGCGAGTACCGCAGCATCAACCGGTGCAGGTCGACCCGCCCGCCCCCGGCCGCCACGTCCGCGGTGGTCACCCGCTCGGCCTCGGCCGCCATCAGCTCGGTGTAGCGGGCGACCCGCTTGGGGGTGAAAAGGGGTTGGAGGGTGCGACGCTGGCGGCGCCACTCGGAGCCGTCCGTCGTCATGAGGTTGCAGCCGATCATGTCCTCCAGCACCTGGGTGCTGGACTGGCCGCGGCCGATCGTCCGCTCGGTGTCGGTCAGTACCTGCCGGGCGGAATCCGGGTGGAAAGCACCGACTGCGATCTTCCCGAGCCGGTTGCGCGGCCCGAACGGGAACGCCACCAGATCGCCGTGGTCCCGGAAGGAGCGCTCCAGTACCGAGATCGGGTCGCGTAAGAACTCGGCGGTGACGCCGGCAAGGACGTTGCCCCGGGGCCCCGGCACTGCCGAGAACGCGCCGGGCTGCTGGGTCTGGGGGGTCATCGGGAGCCTCCTGGCGTCCTCTGCGGGCGTCTCACCGGCGTTCGAACGTGGTGCGGACGTCCTTGTCGGGCCGGATGCTGTTGAGCACCTTCATCGAGATGGCGGCGTCGTGCGACGTGATGCGGTACTTACGGAGCAGCGCCTCCATGAGCACCATCGAGGCAAGGACGGCGAAGTGCTCGCCGATGCAGACCCGCGGTCCGCCACCGAAGGGGAAGTAGGCGTAGCGCGGCCGGTCGTGCTTGCCCACGAACCGCTCGGGGTCGAAGCGCTCGGGGTCGGGCCAGAAGTCGGGGTGGCGGTGCGTCACCCAGGGCACGAGGAATACCGACGTGCCCCGGGGCACCCGGTATCCGTTCAGTTCCAGGTCCTCGTTGGCCACCCGTTCGGTCATGTGCACCGACGGGAACAACCGCAGGGCCTCCGCGAGGGCAGCGCGTCCCAGGGTCTCGCGGTTCTGCGCGTAGTCGGCCGCACTGCCGCCCGCAGCCAGGTTGGCCCGGATCTCGGCCGCGATCCGGTCCTGGATCTCCGGGTGCCGCCCGATCTGGTGCAGTCCGAAGGTGAGGCCCATCGCGGTGGTCTCGTGCCCCGCCATGAACAGCAGCAGGGCCTCGTTGCGCACCTCCTGCTCGGTCAGTCCCTCGCCGGTCTCCGGGTCCTTCGACTCGCGCAGGCGGGTCACGATGTTGTCGGACGAGTCTGCGGCCGAGCCGCTGCCGGACCGGTCGATGACCCGGTCGATGAGGTCGTACAGCCCCTCGCGGGTCCGTACGAACCGGCGGTTCGCCGGGATCGGGAACCCCAGCGGGAGCTTGGGTATCTGCGTGGTGCGGGCCATGATCCCCCTGTTGGCCTCGGGGATCAGGTGGTGCAGGTCGGCCTCGGCGTCGTCCATCTCGCCGCCGAACAGGGCGCGCCCCACGACGCGCAGCGAATAGCGCATCATCGCCTGGTGGAGGTCGATCTCGGTGCCTTCGAAGCGTTCGTGCTCCACGATGATGCGCTCGGCTTCTGCCGTCATCAGCTCGGTGTAGCGGGCGACGCGCTTGGGCGTGAACAGCGGCTGGAGGATGTGCCGACGGCTGCGCCAGTACGCCCCCTCCGTGGTCATCAGCCCCTTGCCCACGAGCTCGCTGGTGGCGCGGAAGCCGTCGGTGTCCCGCCCGAAGGCGCGCTCCGACTCCATCAGGATCCGGGTCACCAGGTCGGGGTGGTAGGCGGCGAGGATGGTCTTACCCAGGGCGATCTTCGGCCCGAAGCGGTAGGACACCAGGTCCCCGTGCGCGTGGAAGCCGTTCATGAGGAACCCGAGCGGATCCGCGTTGAAGTCCGGCAGCAGGCCGGCAATGGCGTGTCCTTTGGGCCCGGGTATTTCATCGAACGGGCGGAGCGCCGTGGTGCTGGACATGGATTCTTCTCCCCGAATGTCTTTCTCCGGTGTGGAGTTGTCTGGTGCCGCATACGTGCGTTCGATCCTAGCCGGGTCAAGTGAGCGAACGGAAGCGCGATTTGCCTGGCGCGGGCCATCGGCGGGCATTACAGTGAGCCGGGTGATCGCAGTCCAGATATCGAATTCCGGTGGCGCCGACATGCTGGAGCTCGTCGACCTGCCGACCCCGAAACCAGCGTCCGGGGAGATTCTCGTCGAGGTCTCCCTTGCAGGTGTGAACTACAGGGACACCCACCTGTCGGAGGTCGAGGCGCTCTCCGGCGGGTTACGGCCGATCGTTCCCGGCATGGAAGTGGTGGGGAGGACACCCGACGGGACCCGCGTTGCCGCGGTCGTGCCCCGCGGAGGGTACGCCCAGTACGCGGCCGTGCCCGAGGCGCTGGCGGTTCCCGTTCCCGACGGCGTCGACGACCTCTCCGCGCTCGCCCTCCTCGTCCAGGGCACGACCGCATGGCTCCTGCTGCACGAGAGCGCAAGGATGCGGGCCGGGGACTCCGTGCTGGTGCAGGCCGCCGCGGGAGGCGTGGGAACCCTCGCGGTGCAGCTCGCCCAGGAAGCCGGCGCCGGCCGGGTGATCGGCCTCGCGGGCACGCCGGAGAAGCGCGCGCTGGTACTCGACCTCGGCGCCGACGCGGCCGTCGACTCCACCGCGCCCGACTGGCCGGAACGGGTGCGGCGCGCCAACGGCGGCCAGGGCCTGGACATCGTCCTCGACATGACCGGCGGTCCCGAGACCGCCCGCAGCCGCTCCCTCCTGGCCCCGCTCGGCCGCCTCGTCTTCTTCGGCATGGCGGGGCGCGTACAGCCGGACCCCGTACCGCCGTCCGAGCTGCTGGCCTCGTCCACCACGGTGGGCGGGCTGATGCTGGAGCACGCCATGACCCGCCCGGGCCTGCTGGAACGGGCGATGGGCGAGCTGTTCAGCCGGGTGACCGACGGCCGGCTGCACGTGGTGTCGGGCGGCGTCCGCGGCCTTTCCGAGGTGCAGCGGGTCCACGAGGAACTCGCGGGGCGCCGTACGGTCGGGAAGCTGGCCCTGGACCCCCGGCGATGACCGCGGAGGTCGCCCTCCTGGCGCCGGGGGAGTGCCACGTCTGGTGGGCGCGGGCCGAATCCGACCTCGCCCTCCTCGACCTCCTCGACGTGGAGGAGCGCACGCGCTCCCGCGGTTTCCTCCGGGAGCAGCCGCGCGCCCTCTACCTGACCGCCCACGCGCTGACCCGGTTGGTCGTCTCCGCGCAGACCGGCGTGCCCCCGCACCTGCTGCGCTTCGTCCGCGTCTGCAAGACCTGCGCCGGACCGCACGGCAAGCCCGCCCTGTCCGGTTCGCCCGTCCCCCTGGAGCTGTCGCTGTCCCACTCGGGCGACCGGGTCGCGGTGGCCCTCAGTCGCGGCGGTGCGGTGGGCGTCGATGTGGAACGGGTCGGCGAGCGCTGGGCGGAGTCCGTGGACGCCCTCTCCCCTGAGGAGCGCCGCGCCCTGGACCTGCTGCCCGAGGAGCGGCGTGCGCCGGGCTTCTTCCGTTACTGGGCCCGCAAGGAAGCGGTGCTGAAGGCCACCGGCGACGGACTCGTCGTCAACCCGGCCACCCTCACCCTGTCCGGGGCGGAAGAGCCGGCGGCCCTGAAGCACTGGCACGGCCGTCCGGGGGCCGAGGACCGGATCGCCGTCGCCGATCTGGACGCCGGACCCGGCTACCGGATGGCGGTCGCACGCGTGGGCGACAACGACAACGGCCTGCGGGCCGTACAGCACCAGGTGGGCGACGTACTGGCCCTGCGCCCCTGAACAGGGCGGGAAGCACCCCGCCGATGGACCCGAAACGACACCGCCGACAGCGGTCGACCCGAGGAGAGCACGCATGTCCAAGGTGATCCAGTGGTACACGGGCACCATAGCCAAGCAGCAGATCAAGCTGCTGTCCGAACACCCCGACCACACCCTCGTGGCGGTCGTCACCCAGAACCCGGAGAAGGCGGGGCGGGACGCCGGCGAACTCGCCGGAATCGGGCCGATCGGGGTCGCCGCCACCACCGACGTCGAGGCGGTCCTGGCCATGGACGCCGACTGCGTCCTGCTGAACCCGCCGTTCTGGGACGGTGAACTGGTGGCCCGGATCCTGCGGTCAGGCAAGAACGTCGTCACCCCGACCGGCGGGTTCGACCTGCGCGGTACACCCTTCCACGAGGAGCTGGAGCGGGCCTGCGCCGAGGGCGGAACCACCCTGACCGGCGGCGGCAACATGCCGGGCCTGCTCAACGACGTCATGCCGCTGGTGCTTTCCGGGTACACCTCGCGCGTGCGCGGTGTCTGGACGCGCGAGCGCAACTTCCACCGCGACTACGCGGGGGCCGAGGTACTCGGCCTGCTCGGGTTCGGAGCACCCCTGGAGGAGTGCGGCCCCGGCAGCCAGCGGGCGCAGATGCTGGGTCAGGCCTTCCACTGGTACGAGGGCCAGGCCGCCCATCTGGTCACGGACGCCCTCGGGCTGAAGCTGGACGAACTGCGCACCACGGCCTGGGACATCGTCCCGGCACCGCAGGACATCCACCTCCCTGCCAGCGGCCTGACCATCGCGAAGGGCACGGCCGCCGGCATGCGCTACGCGTTCACCGGCTACGTGGACGGGCGTCCCTGGCACACCACGGTGGTTGAGCACGTCGCGGACCTCGGGCTGGGAGAGGGCTGGCAGCAGTCCGAGGACGAGCCTGAGTTCTCCATCCGGGTGGAGG
Source organism: Streptomyces sp. NPDC060232 (assembly GCF_042726555.1). Lineage (NCBI taxonomy): Bacteria > Bacillati > Actinomycetota > Actinomycetes > Kitasatosporales > Streptomycetaceae > Streptomyces > Streptomyces sp. NPDC060232. Next base: position 163,645 of record NZ_JBHXAG010000002.1, read on the forward strand.
GAGACCCGGTCATCTCGGTCGATTTCGCGCATCTGGGCGTGGACGGGCTGATCCAGCTGAACGCGGCCAGGATCGTCAACCTCGTCAGTCCGGTGTGCGCGGCCGAGCCGGGCTGCCGCACGATCCTGGAGCTGCCGTTCGTGACGGCCGCACGGGCGGCGGCCGCCGACGGGCCGGCCGGGGCTAAGCGGGAAGGATGACCTTCGGGACGTCCGGGGGCGTGGGCCGGGACTCCCACTCCCGTGGGTAGCCCAGTGAGACCTCCACGTGGCGGACCCCGTCGCTCCACAAGGTCCGCGGGATGTGGAGGTGGCCGTAGACCACGGCTGAAGCCCGGAACCGGCGGGGCCAGTCGGACGTCGCCTCGGTACCGCACCACTGCGCGAATTCGGGGTGCCACAGTACCCGGGTGGGCTCCCGGACGAGTGGGTAGTGGTTGACCAGGACGGTCGGCAGCGCGGGGTCCACGGCGCTCAGGCGTTCTTCGGTGAGGGCGAGGCGGGCTCGGCACCAGGCCTCGCGGCTCGGGTGGGGATCGGGGTGGAGCAGGTGCTCGTCCGTGCACACGACGCCCGCCTTGTGAGCCGCCCTCAGCCCCTCCTCCTTCGTGGTGGCGTTCGGGGGAAGGAAGGAGTAGTCGTAGAGGAGGAAGAGGGGGGCGACGACTACCGGTCCGCCCGCCCCGTGCCACACGCGGTATGGGTCCTCCGGCGTGACCACCCCCAGTTCGCGGCAGACGGAAACGAGGTGCTCGTACCGTGCGGCCCCCCGCAGCTGCACCGGGTCCGACGGGTGCGTCCACAGTTCGTGGTTGCCCGGCGCCCACAGCACGGTCGCGAACCGGGCCGCGAGCAGGCCCAGCGCGTCCTTCACGTCGGCGACCCGCTCGGCCACGTCGCCCGCGACGATCAACCAGTCGTCCGGGTGCCGCGGTTGTAAACCCTCGAGTATGTCGCGATTTTTGGGGTGTCCTATGTGCAGGTCGCTGATCGCCAGCAGCCTGCCACTGCTCGTCCTTTCCATGCGCGGACGCTATCAAGCCGCATCCGCGCCACCGGAGCGGAGAAGCCGGGGAGACGGGGGGCGGACCCGTCTCCCCGGCTTCCGTCTGTCTACTGGAGCCCGGTGTGGACCGCGTTCGCGAGTTCACCGTTCGCGGTGTCGCCGCTGAACTCCCAGTAGAAGGCTCCCCGGAGGCCCTGCTGCCTGGCCCAGGTCATCTTCCCGGCGATGGTGGCGGGGGTGTCGTAGCTCCACCAGTTGCTGCCGCACTTGGCGTAGGCCGTGCCGGCGACGGTGCCGGTGGCCGGGCAGCTGTTCTTGAGGACCTTGTAGTCCTCGATGCCCTGCTCGTACGTGCCCGGGGCCGGTCCGGTGGCGGTGCCGCCGGGGGCGGCCTGGGTGACGCCGGTCCAGCCGCGGCCGTAGAAGCCGATGCCGAGGTTGAGCTTCGAGCCGGGGACGCCCTTGGCCTTGAGCTTGGCGATGGCGTCGGCCGAGTTGAAGCCGGCCTGCGGGATGCCGGCGTACGAGGTCAGCGGGGAGTGCGGGGCGGTCGGGCCCTGGGCCGCCCAGGCCCCGAAGAAGTCGTACGTCATGACGTTGTAGAAGTCGGTGTACTGCGCGGCGCCCGCGTAGTCGGCCTTGTCGATCTTGCCGCCGTCCGAGGCGTCGGCGGTGATGGCCGCGGTGACCAGGTTGTTCGCGCCGAACCGGGCCTTCACGGCCTGCATCAGGTTCGTGAAGGCGGCCGGACCGCTGGTGTCGCAGGACAGGCCGCAGGCGTTCGGGTACTCCCAGTCCAGGTCGATGCCGTCGAAGACGTCGGCCCAGCGCGGGTCCTCGACCAGGTTGTAGCAGGACTGGGCGAAGGCGGTCGGGTTGGCGGCGGCCTGCGGGAAGCCGCCGGACCAGGTCCAGCCGCCGAAGGACCACAGCACCTTGATGTTCGGGTACTGCTTCTTCAGCTTGCGCAGCTGGTTGAAGTTGCCGCGCAGCGGCTGGTCCCAGGTGTCGGCGACGCCGTCGACGCTCTGGGCGGCGGTGTAGGCCTTGTCGTAGTCGGCGTAGGCGTCACCGATCGTGCACTGGCCGTTCTGGACGTTGCCGAAGGCGTAGTTGATGTGCGTGATCTTGCCCGCGGTGCCGGAGGTGACCAGGTTCTTGACGTGGTAGTTGCGTCCGTAGACGCCCCAGTTGGTGAAGTAGCCGAGCTTGACCTTGTCGCCCGGGTCCGGTGGGACGACCCCGCCGGTCGTGGTGACCGTGGTGGAGCCGGAGGAGGGGCCGGTCTGGTCGATGGTGTCGCGGGCGGTGACGCTGTAGGTGTACGTCGTGCCCTTGGTCAGGCCCGAGTCCGCGTAGCTGGTCCCGGTGACGGTGGCGATCTTGGCGGAGCCCCGGTAGACGTCGTAGTTCTTGACGCCCTTGTCGTCGGTGGCCGGGGTCCAGGTCAGGGTCAGCGAGGTGTCGGCGACGTTGCTCGCGGCGGGGGCGCCGGGAGCCGTGGGGGCGGTGTCGCCGGGCTGGGTGCCGCCGTCGCAGGAGGCGCCGTTGATCTTGCAGCCGCTCGGGGCGCCGGATCCGGCGCCGTTGAAGCCGAAGCTGGCGGTGGCGCCGGGGGCGAGGGTGCCGTTCCAGCCGACGTTCTTGGCCGTCCAGTGGGTGCCCGAGCTGGTGACGGTGGCGTCCCAGGCCGAGGTGACCGAGGTGCCCGCCGGGTAGTCCCACTCCACGGTCCAGCTGCTCAGGGTGGTGGTGCCGGTGTTCTTCACCACCCACTTGCCCTCGAAGCCGGACCCCCAGTCGGAGGCCTTGGTGTACGTCGCGGTCGCGGAGGCGGCGGCCTGGGCCGGGCCGGCCAGCGCCACGAGCCCGGTGACGGGCAGGGCGAGTACGGCGACGACCGCCGCGACTCTGGTGAAGAACCGGGTGCGCCTGGTGGGGGGTGGGGATGCTGTGCTCAAGGGTGCTCCTCCGAGGTCCGTCGCGGCCGTGGGGCCGACTGCGACATGGGGGTGGGACCTGCGCCGCCCGTGAGCACGCTTTGTCATGGCACGCTCACCACAGTGTTGCGGCGAGCGTAGAAAGGTCTGGACCAACCGTCAAGAGGTCCAGACCGGTGGCGCTCGCCGCCGCCCGGCCACAGCTCCAGGCAGGACCTAGATACCCAACTCCTGTGCCAGGAACGCTGCTTGGAGTCTGCTGCGCAGCTCCAGCTTGCCCAGCAGCCTGCTGACGTGGGTTTTCGCCGTGGCCTCCGCCATCTCCAGCCGCTCGGCGATCTCCGCGTTCGACAGGCCCTCGCCCAGAGCGCTCAGCACCTGCCGCTCACGCGGGGTGAGGGAGGCGACCGCCGCCGCCCGCTCCGGCGCCGGGGCGCCGCGCGCCGGACGCGGCGCCGCGAACTCGGCGATCAGCCGGCGGGTCACCGCCGGGGCGATCAGCCCCTCCCCGCGCGCGACCGTCCGTACCGCCGCCAGCAGCTCCGCCGCGTCGGCGTTCTTCAGCAGGAAGCCGGCGGCGCCCGCCCGCAGCGCCCCGAAGACGTACTCGTCGAGGTCGAAGGTGGTCAGCACCAGTACGTCCGCCAGGCCCTCCTCGACCACCTGGCGGGTCGCGGACACCCCGTCGAGCCGGGGCATCTGCACGTCCATGAGGACGAGATCCGGCCGCAGCTCGCGGGCCAGGCGGACCGCCTCCTCCCCGTCGGCCGCCTCGCCGGTCACCTCGATGTCGCCCGCGCTGCGCAGGATGAGCACCAGCCCGGCCCGTACCGCGGCCTGGTCCTCCGCCACCACCACTCGAATCGTCATGCCTCCACCGCCTTGTCCTGCGCGGGCAGTGATGCCCGTACCTGCCACACCGCCCCGTGGCGGCCCGCCGTGAACTTCCCGCCCAGCAGTTCCGTCCGCTCCTTCATGCCGATCAGCCCGGCCCCCGATCCGGGCGCGCGCGGCCCCGGGCGGTCCCCGTAGGGCGAGTCCACCGCCACGCTCAGCTGTCCGTCCTCGTGCGCCACGCGGACCGTCACCGTGCCGGGCGCGGCGTGCTTGAGGGCATTGGTCAGGGACTCCTGGACGATCCGGTACGCCGCCAGCTCCACGGGGGCCGCCGCGGGCTCCCCGGACGGCCGGTCGTCGTGCAGGACGAAGGTCAGCCCGCTGGCCGAGCCGTTGGTGCGGGCCTGCCCGATCAGGGTGTCGAGGCCGTCCAGGGAGGGCACCGCGACCGGCTCCCGGTCGCCGCCGGCGTCCCGCAGCAGCCCGATCAGGCGGCGCATTTCGGCCAGTCCCTGCACGCTGTTCTCGCGGATCACGCCGAGCGCGTCGCGGCTGGTCGCGGCCGTGTCGATGGAGAGCGCGGCGGTGGAGTGGATGGCGATGGCGGAGAGGTGGTTGGCCACCATGTCGTGCAGCTCGCGGGCCATCCGGGCGCGTTCGGCGGCCACAGCCTCCTTGCGGTCCACCTCGGCCAGCAGAGCCGTCTGCTCGGCGCGCAGCCGGGCGGCCTCGGCGGCCTCACGGTGGTTGCGCAAGGTGGCGCCGGTCAGGGCCGGGGCGAAGCTGACGATGCCGGTGATCGCGCCGATCAGCAGGGCCTGGGGGGTGCGCAGCCAGGCCACCGAGGCGACGGTGACGACGACGGTGACCAGGCCGGTGCTGACCGGGAGCCGCCGGGCCATGGCCGGTTTCCCGTACACGACGGCCGCGTACATCAGGTCGGTGAAGATCACGACGGTGGCGAGGCTGCCGACGGTGAACTGGTCGGCGATCACCCCCGCGGTGCCGACGGCCAGCGTCACCTGCGGTGCGGTGCGGCGCAGCAGCTCCATCGCGCCGAGCACCACGAGGGGCACCAGGGCGGCCCAGGCCGGCAGGGAGCCGCGGCCGGGGCTGCTGTAGACGCCGAGCGACCAGAACACCAGGCCCGCGGCCACGCTGACCACCGCGAGGAGGACGTCGTCACGGTGGGGGCGCAGGCTCTTCTCGGTCACGGTCCCATCCAACAGGGTGCACGGCCGCCGCACGTCGGCGGAGCGGCCGAGGCGCGGCTACATCGAAGGATGCAGGCGCACATGGTCATTCGCGACGACGAAACGGGCGGCGGCGGGCGGGAGCCTTGGAGGACGACGCACCCGAGCGGAAGGAGAATCCCGTGATCGTCGCGTTGATCATCGCCTGTGAGGTCGGCTTCTGGGTCCTGCTGGCGGCGGGACTCGCCCTGCGCTACCTCGCGAAGATGCCGCGGCTGGGCGCGGCGGTCCTGCTCTGCGAGCCGCTCATGGAGCTGGTCCTGCTGGTCGTCACCACGGTCGACCTCAAGAACGGCGCCGAGCCGGACTGGAAGCACGGTCTCGCCGCGCTGTACATCGGCTACACCGTCGCCTACGGGCACTACACGGTCAAGTGGCTCGACGGGCACGCCGCGTACCGGCTGGCCGGGGGGCCGAAGCCGGCGGGCGCCGGCTACGGCAAGGAGCGGGCCCGGCACGAGTGGAAGCTCTGGGTCCGTACCGTGGTCGCCGCCGCCGTCGCCCTGGCCCTGCTGCAGGCGGCCGTCTGGTACGTCGGCGACGCGGGCGACGTCAGCTCACTCAAGGCCTGGCAGTTCGGCGCCCTGCGGGTCGTCGGCATCCACGCCCTGGTCGCGGCGGCCTACACGATCTGGCCGAAAGAGGCCCCCGCGGGTGCTGAGAAGGACCGCTCTTCCCTCACCGCGAGCGAGCGCCGGTAGGCAGGGCCCCGACCCTAGGGGCGTGTCCTGCCTACCGCTCGCCGCCCGGCACCCACAGCACGTCTCCGACCTCCTTGTTGGCCACCCGGGCCAGGATGAACAGGAGGTCGGAGAGGCGGTTGAGATAGGTGGCGGTGAGCGGGTTCATCGTCTCGCCGTGCACCTCCAGCGCCGCCCACGTCGACCGCTCGGCGCGCCGGACCACCGTGCAGGCCTGGTGCAGCAGGGCCGCGCCGGGGGCGCCGCCGGGCAGGATGAAGCTGCGCAGCTTCTCGACCTGCTCCAGGAAGAGGTCGCAGTCGGCCTCCAGCTTGTCGACGTAGAACTGCTCCACCCGCAGCGGCGGGTACTCGGGGTTCTCCACGACCGGGGTGCACAGGTCCGCGCCCACGTCGAACAGGTCGTTCTGCACCCGGACCAGCACCTTGACGACCTCCGCCGGCAGGCTGCCGAGCGCGATGGCCGTCCCGATGGCCGCGTTGGCCTCGTTGGCGTCCGCGTACGCGGAGATCCGCAGGTCGGTCTTGGCCGTGCGGCTCATGTCGCCCAGGGCGGTCGTGCCCTTGTCGCCGGTACGGGTGTAGATGCGCGTCAGGTTCACCATGCGGCCAGGGTAGACGGGCCCGCCGGGCGCGCGGCGGCCTCGGGCGGCGCGTGAACTGTGAGGCAGCGCACCGGGCATGGGCCGTACCGGTGTGATGTCCGTCATCTGAGACGTGACGCGTGTTACTTCGCGGTCACACCGCACCCCCCGGACGCTAGTCTCCGCCGGAGTGGCTACGAAGCCGTGCCGTATTTGAGAACAACGAGGGGTGTGCAGTGGCTGGGAAGCTCGCCGTCATCGGTGCGGGACTCATGGGTTCCGGGATCGCTCAGGTCTCCGCTCAGGCGGGATGGGACGTCGTGCTGCGCGATGTCACCGACGCCGCGCTGACCCGGGGCACGGACGGGATCAAGGCCTCGTACGACAAGTTCGTCTCCAAGGGCAGGCTGACGGCCGAGGACGCCGAGGCGGCGCTCGCGCGCATCACGACGACCACCGACCTGGACGCCGTCGCCGACGTCGACATCGTCGTGGAAGCGGCCTTCGAGAAGATCGAGATCAAGCACGAGATCTTCCGCGCGCTCGACAAGATCGTGCGTGAGGACGCCATCCTCGCCTCCAACACCTCCGCCATCCCGATCACCAAGATCGCTGCCGTGACGGAGCGTCCGGAGCGGGTCGTCGGCGCGCACTTCTTCTCGCCCGTCCCGATGATGCAGCTGTGCGAGCTGGTCCGCGGCTACAAGACGAGCGACGAGACCCTCGCCGCGACCCGGGCGTTCGCCGAGTCGGTCGGCAAGACCTGCATCGTCGTCAACCGCGACGTGGCCGGCTTCGTGACGACCCGTCTGATCTCCGCGCTGGTCGTCGAGGCCGCGAAGCTGTACGAGTCGGGCGTGGCCACCGCCGAGGACATCGACATCGCCTGCAAGCTGGGCTTCGGGCACGCGATGGGCCCGCTGGCCACCGCCGACCTCACGGGCGTCGACATCCTGCTGCACGCCACCAGCAACATCTACACCGAGTCCCAGGACGAGAAGTTCGCGCCGCCGGAGCTCATGCGCCGCATGGTGGACGCCGGGGACATCGGCCGCAAGAGCGGACAGGGCTTCTACAAGCACTGAGAGCGGTCCACCCACTGAGCGCCATCGTTCGAATGCCTTCACTCGTCAGGGTGAATTAGGTATCGGTTCGCTCACGGTCGGCAACTTCCCTGCCCGCGCGGCAGTCAGTTGCAGTGAGAGTTGCCGACCACGGACCAGTTGCCATACGTACGCAGTACTGCCGGGAGTACACATGCACATCAGGGGCGACCACGCCGAACTCGCTGTCGGGGGCCGCCTCGACGTGCGCAGCGCGGCGGACGCCCGTACGGCCCTCCACACCGCCCTCGACGACGGCCACGGCGACCTCGTGCTCGACCTCACCGGGCTCGACTCCTGGGACGCGACCGGCCTCGGCGTGATCATGGGCGCGCACCGGAGGGCCGGCCGGACGGGACGACGCCTCGTCCTGCGCGGGGTGCCGCCGCAGATGCAGCGGCTGCTCGTGGCGACCCGCCTGCACCGGATCCTCGCGATCGAGGGCGGCCTGGAAGCCGAGTCGCTGCCCCGGGTCTGACCCGCAAGCCGCTGACCTTTGCATTTCCTGCGGAAAGTAACGGTCCGGTGGTGATCGAGCCCCTACGGTTTCCCGCACGACCGGCCACGGTCTAGGGTTCGGGCGGTAACCGGACCAGTGGCGACAGCGGGTGCGCGACGGCCGGGCGGTACGACGGCGAGGCGCGCGGCCCGCGATGGGGGACTGGGTCATGGACCGTACACAAGGGCAGAACGGGCGGGACGAGCAGGTCGCGGGCGACCCCGGGACGCCGTCCTCCGCTTCCGCCGCCGGGACCACCTCACCCGCGCCGCCGCCGGCACCGTCCGGTCCCACCGGGCCCGCGCGCGTCGTCACCCTGACCGCCGGCGACTTCACCCTCACCGTCAACCCCGTCGACGGCAGCGAGATCGAACCGCTGCGGCCCGGCACCGAGCGCGGCCGCCCCGCCAAGCGCGACACCGCCGCCCGCGCGGCACGGGACGCCGCCGCCCGGCCGCCCGTACTGCCCGGCCCCCCGATACCCGCCCGGCCCCTGCTCGCCCGCGGTGAGGAGCTGGAACGGCTCGTACGGCTCCTGGGACGCGGCCGGTCCGTACGCCTGACCGGACCTTCCGGTTCCGGACGCAGTGCGCTGCTCGACGCGGTCGCCGCCCGGTGCGCGGGCCTCGCCCCCGACGGGGTCGTACGGCTCAGCGGGTACGGACACCAGCAGCCCGGGGAACTGCTCCACGCGCTCTACGCGACCGTGTACGACGCCCCGCGGGAACGCCCCGAGCGCGACGAGCTCCTCGCCCGCGTGCGCGACATCGGCGCCGTCGTCCTCCTCGACGACCTGGAGATGGGCGGCAGCGCCCTCGACGAGCTGCTGCGCGCGACCCCCGAGTGCGCCTACCTGCTGGCGGCCACCCCCGACACCAAGGCCCCCTGCGACGACTCCCACGTCGAGGAGGTGCTCCTCACCGGCCTCGGCAAGGACGACTGCGTGGCGCTGCTGGAAGCGGGCCTGGGACGGCCGCTGACGGAGGAGGAGACCACCTGGGCGGGCGACCTGAGGTTCGCCTCCGAGGGGCTGCCGCTGCGCTTCGTACAGGCCGCCGCGATGCTGCGGCAGCGGGACGAGCTCAACCACAGCGACGAGGACGACGACGAGGAGGAGCCCGGCGTCTTCGAGGAGCGCCCGCGCGACAGCGGTGTGGTGCCGCTGCCGACGCTCGCCGAGGGCGCGGCCCCGGCGGAGCTGCTCGCGTCGCGGGTCAGCGAGTCGGCGCGGGCGGCCCTGCGGATCGCCTGCGCGCTCGGCGGCGAGCTGCCGCACCACGCCCACCTGCCGGCGCTCGTGGGGGACACCCACGCGGACACGGCGGTGGCGGAACTGCTGGACTGCGGGCTGCTGACGCCCGTCGGGACGCGCTACCGGCTGGCCGCCGGGGTCGCCCGCCAGCTGGAGGACGTCGGCTACGCGGACACCGCGTCGGAGGAGGCCCGTACGGCCGCCCGGCACTACGCCTGGTGGACCGGGCACGCCTCGGTGGTCCCGGAGCGGGTGGGGAGGGAAGCGGACGCGGTGCTCGCGGCGCTGGCCGGCGCGGACGTGGTGGCCGCGGCGGTACTGGCCCGTACGGCCGCCCCCGCCTTCGCGGCCTCGCTGCACTGGGAGGCCTGGGAGCGGGTGCTGCGCTCGGGAGCGGAGGCCGCGCGCAAGGCGGGGGAGGTCGCCGAGCAGGCGTACTTCCACCACGAGCTGGGGGTGCTGGCCCTGTGCGAGGGACGCATCGACCGGGCCCGCGCCGAGTTGGAGACCTCGATCGGGCTGCGGGGCGCGCTGGCCGACAAACGGGGCACCGTGGCGGGCCGGCGGGCGCTGGCGCTGGTCGTGGACCGCGAGGCCGCGGGGGCGGCGGCCTCCCCGCCGCTGCGCCTGGAAGCTCCCGCGGCGGCCTCGGAGGCCGTGACGGTGGCGACCCCCGCCACCCCCGCCACCCCCGCCACGTCGGCCACCCCCGCCACGTCGGCCACCCCCACGACGCCGCCCGCACGGACGACGCCGGCCGCACGGACGAACGCGGTCACGAAGGCCCTCCCGGCGGCGAAGCCGACTCCCGGCGTACGGTCCGGTTCGGCTGCTCCGGACGCGGCACCGCGCGTGGATCCGGCCGTCTCCGAGGCCGCCGTGACCCGCGTGGCCCCTGTGACGCCCGCGGTCCCCGTATCCTCCGAGGCGATCAGCCGGATGACCCCGGTGGTGCCCGTGAACCAGCGCTCCGAGCCGCCCACGACGCTCTCCGAGGTGTTCGAGGACGCCTTCCCGCTGTCGCCTCAGCCGGCCCCGCCCGCCGCCGCCCCGGTCCGCGCCACCGCCCCCGCCAAGCCGTCCCAGGACCCGGGCCGGCGGCGGCGGGTGCTGCTGGCCGCCGCGGGAGCGCTGACGGTCCTCGCACTGGGCACCGTCGTGAGCCTGGCGATGAGCCCGCCGAGCTCCTCGGACACCGAGCCCCCCGCGGACGGCCCCGCCGTCTCCTCGACTCCGACCTCCGCGTCCCCCACCACGGTGCAGCAGAACAGCGGGAACGATCCCGTGGAGGAGCCGCCCGTGACGACGCCGTCGGCCGGGGGCGCCACCCCGGCGGCGAGCGCCGCCGCGCCCTCGCCCGGCCGTACGCCGAGCCGTACCCCCTCCCGCCGCCCGTCCTCGACGCCGAGCGACTCCCCGCGGCCGGGCACCCCTTCGACCGCACCGACCACCGCGGAACCGACCGCGGCCCCCTCGGAGACCGGCGGGGCCACGCCGACGGCCACGGCGCCCACCGGACCGGGGACGGCCACCGCCACCTCGCAGACCACCGCCACCTCGCAGACCACGGCCCCCTGAAACGCCGACGGCTCCGTCCTCGCGGACGGAGCCGTCGTACGTTCGCCGAACGGGATCAGAACAGGCGGAGCTTGTCGTCCTCGATGCCGCGCAGGGCGTTGTAGTCCAGCACCACGCAGTCCATCCCGCGGTCCGTCGCCAGCACCTTCGCCTGCGGCTTGATCTCCTGCGCGGCGAAGACGCCCCGGACCGGGGCCAGGTGCGGATCGCGGTTGAGCAGCTCCAGGTAGCGGGTGAGCTGCTCCACGCCGTCGATCTCGCCGCGGCGCTTGATCTCCACGGCCACCGTCGCGCCCGAGGCGTCCCGGCACAGGATGTCCACCGGGCCGATCGCCGTCATGTACTCGCGCCGGATCAGGGTGTAGCCCTCGCCCAGCGTGTCGATGCGGTCGGCGAGCAGCTCCTGGAGGTGCGCCTCGACGCCGTCCTTGATGAGCCCCGGGTCGGTGCCCAGCTCGTGCGAGGAGTCGTGGAGCACCTCTTCCATGGTGATGATGAGCTTCTCGCCCGCCTTGTTGACGACCGTCCACACACCGGCGTCGTCACCGCTCCCCTCTTTGAGGGTGCACGGCGGCGACATCCAGTTGAGCGGTTTGTACGCCCGGTCGTCCGCGTGGATCGAGACACTGCCGTCGGCCTTCACGAGGATCAGACGGGGTGCCGAGGGCAGATGGGCGGTGAGGCGGCCCGCATAGTCGACGGAGCAGCGGGCAATCACGAGACGCATGGTCGGCAACGCTACTCGACCTACGGCCCTCCACGCGATTCGCCCCTGAAAGCCCCGTTCGCCGATGGCGCGTTGTATGCGCATTCTCCTGGTGCGTCACCCACGGGGCGCCTACCGTGGTGAGCGGGAGGTCGTCGAGCGTGCACTCTGCGTCGCGATCTCCTTCCCTGCCCGTAAGGCTCCGGCAACCAGTCAGCCGGGGTCGCGAGAGGAGAACCCATGTCGCTCGACGTCTCACCGGCCCTACTCGAACAGGCCGAGCGAGGCGAGGTCGACGAAGCCGCCTTCGTCGACTGCGTCCGGACCTCCCTGCCCTTTGCCTGGGAGATGATCAGCTCGCTGGTGGCCCAGCTGAAGGTGGACGGCGGCCAGTTCGCCGACAACCAGACGCCGCCGCCCGACGAGCAGGCGCGTGGGCAGCTGCTGCGCGCACTCGCGAGTGACGCGATACGCGGTGCGCTGCAGCGGCACTTCGGAGTGCGCCTGGCATTCCAGAACTGTCACCGGGTGGCGGTCTTCCCGCTGGATCCCTCGGTGGACGACCGGCTGGCCAAGTTCACTTCGATCCGCGGTCAGCTGCTCAACCAGTCGCCGGAACTGCGGGACTGCTGAGCCAGGGCCCGAGCCGGTAGATCTCGGCCGAGACGGGGCAGGACTTCGACGCCGAGCCGTCGTACGTTCTCCTCCGTCGCGGCGAGGTCTCCGGAGCCCTCCGCCAGCAGGGCGAAGCGCGTGATGCCCGTGCGCGCGGCGGTGGCGGCCAGGCGGTCCGCCGCCAGCTGAGGAGTGCCCACCGGGTGCAGGTCGCAGAGCAGTTCCGTGTACGCGAGCGGATCCCGCATCGCGCGCACGCGGCCGTCCACGGTCACGTACGCGTCCAGGCCCAGCCTGAGCCAGCCCGGCATGGACTTCAGCAGGGTCTCGCGGGCGTCCGCGGTGCTGTCCGCGATCTGGCACACCCCGGCGGACACGTGCCCGGCCGCGGCCACATGCTCGGGGGAGTGGCCCGCCGCGAGCGCGGTGCTGCGCCACAGCGCGACCATCTCGGCCTTGTTCTCGTCCCCGCAGTGCATGCCCAGCAGCATCGGCAGGCCCCGCCGGGCTGCCATCCGCACCGACGACGGCGAGGTACAGGCCACGATGACCTCCGGGCCCGGTCCGTCCCCGTCCAGGGCCTCCGACGGCCGCGGTACGACGGCCACCTCGCGGAAGGCGTACCGTTCGCCGGCGGCGCCCACCCGCGCCTGCGTGAGCCACCGCCGCAGCAGGTCCAGGGACTCCGGGAAGTGCTTCTCGTAGGACTCCAGGCCGCCCCCGAAGACCTCCAGGTCGACCCACGGCCCACCGCGCCCCACCCCGAGCGTGAAGCGGCCCCCCGAGGCCAGATGCAGCAGCGCCGCCTGCTCCCCGAGGGCGACCGGGTGCGTGCTCGGCAGTACGCTCACGGCCGTGCCCACCCGGAGCCGGCGGGTCCGGCCCAGTAGCAGGCCCGCCAGGGTCACCGCCGACGGGCAGACCCCGTACGGGACGAAGTGGTGCTCGGCCAGCCAGACCGAGTCGAGCCCGGCCTCCTCCGCCACCTCCGCGGTCCGCACCGCCCGGTGCAGTGCCTCGCCCTGTCCCTGGCCCGGGAACTGGGCCGCCAGTACAAACGCTCCTACGCGCATCGCCTTTAGCCTCCTCGCGGCTGACGCGGCCTCCCCAGGTGGACCGGTTCTTCCTATGGCAACAACGTCTGACACGTGCCAAAGGCACGGGCTGACACGAAAGTTATTGGGATTGTCGGGCCAGTCCCGGTCGTCGGCCCGGCCGCCCGTAGACACCCTGCGGTTACCCGGCCTCGCTGCGCGTAGTCTGGAAGAAAGTCACTGCCGTCAGCCCATCCGTGAGGTATACGTGTCACCGCGCAACAACCGCCGCAGGGGCGGCGAGACGCCGGACGAGCGCCCGGGGAGCGGCCTGGACCGCTTCGGGCTGGAGCGCACCGAGGAGTACCAGGGCGAGGACTGGATGGTCCGGCACGTCGCGGGCGCGAGCGCGGCGGGCAAGCGCTACCGCTGCCCCGGCTGCGACCAGGAGATCCCCTCCGGCACCCCGCACCTGGTGGCCTGGCCCGAGTACGGCGGCGTGGACGACCGGCGGCACTGGCACAAGGCCTGCTGGAACGCGAAGGACCGCCGCACCACGAAGGTGCAGCGGTCCCGCAACGCGCCGAGGTACTGACCCCGCAGAGCACGGTCGGGCAGGTGCCGCTACACGTCCCGGCGGCCGACCATGACGTACGAGGCGGCCACGGCCGCGCCCGTGATCAGCATGATGATCAGCAGGTGGGAGAGGTTGCTCGGCGCCGGGCCCAGGTCGCCGCCCTCCTGTATGCCGAAGAGCTGGCTCAGCGCCACCGGCACGTTGCGCTGGAGGACCGCCTGCCCGATGGGGGCCACGGCCTCCCAGACCGTCAGCATGGCCCCGATCACCGGCGGCAGCGTGACCACGCCCAGCATGACGGCGATCGCCCCCGCCGAGTGCCGCACCAGCGCGCCGATCGCGAGCGCGAGCACGCCGAGCAGGGTGACGTAGAGGCAGCCGGCCGCGGCGCCCAGCCATTCGCGCGCCGCGTGCGGGCCGGCCGCGGACCCGCCGTGGGCGAGCATGGCGGCGATCCCGACCACGAAGACGGACAGCGTGGTGACGACGAAGGCCGTGATGCTGAAGACGAGGTACTTCGCGGTGAGCACGCGGAAGCGGTCCGGGGCGGCGGTGAACGTGGTACGCACCAGGCCCGTGGCGTGCTCCGAGGCGATGGTCAGCACACCGAGGACCATCACCGCGACCTGTCCGACCATCAGGCCGAAGAGGGCGGGCGTGGTGAAGGAGATGGACTCGTAGTCCTGGTCCACGGTCTGGGTGACGAAGAGCAGTCCGATGCCGACGACGGTCAGCACGAGGGCGCCCAGCGTCCACAGGGTGGAGCGGATCGAGATCAGCTTGGTCCACTCCGAGGCGAGGGCGTGCCCCAGGTGCGGCCGCGGCGTGGGCAGCGGGGAGCTGTAGCTGCGCGGCTGATCCGCTGTCGTGGTCGTCGGGGTCATCGGGTGTCCTCCGCGGAGTCCTTGGCGGTGCTCGCGAGCTCGCCGGGCTTGCCGGGCATCAGGAAGGGCTTCCCGCCCGCCCCGGGCGGCGGCGGGGCGAAGAAGCCCGCCCGCGGGACCTCCGGGGCCGCCGGCCCGTCCTCCCAGTCCGGGAGGGCCAGCGGGTCCTGCTCCCACAGCTCGGCCCGCGGATCCTCGGTGGAGGTGTACTCGACGGCGGACTGGGTCATCCGCATGTACGCCTCCTCCAGCGAGGCCCGGTGCGGGGACAGCTCCCACAGCCGTACGCCGGCCGCGTGCGCGAGGTCGCAGATGCCGGGCAGCTCCAGGCCCGTCACGCGCAGTGCTCCGTCGGGCTCCTGGAGGACCCGGCCGCCCGCCTTGGCGAGGGCCCTGCCCAGCGTCTCCCGGCCATCGGGATCGGTGTCGGCCGCACGCACCCGAGCGAATCCGGCCGAGTTGTGCGCGATGAACTCCTGCGTGCCCATGTCGGCCAGCAGCCGTCCGCGGCCGATGACGATCAGGTGGTCGGCGGTCAGTGCCATCTCGCTCATCAGGTGCGAGGAGACGAAGACGGTGCGGCCCTCGGCGGCGAGCCGGCGCATCAGGTTGCGGACCCAGAGGATGCCCTCGGGGTCGAGCCCGTTGACCGGCTCGTCGAACAGGAGCACCTGGGGGTCGCCGAGCAGCGCCGTGGCGATGCCCAGGCGCTGGCCCATGCCGAGCGAGAAGCCCTTCGTGCGCTGCCGGGCCGCGTCCTGGAGGCCGACGACGGCCAGCACCTCGTCCACCCGCTTCTCCGGGATCCCGGAGAGCTGGGCGATGGACAGCAGGTGGGCACGGGCCCGGCGTCCGCCGTGGACGGCCTTGGCGTCGAGCAGTGCCCCGACGTGCCGCTGGGCGTTCGGCAGCTCCCGGAAGGGGAGGCCGTTGATCGTGACATGACCGGAAGTGGGCCGGTCGAGGCCCAGGATCATGCGCATGGTCGTGGACTTCCCGGAGCCGTTGGGCCCCAGGAAGCCCGTCACGTGACCCGGCCTGACCTGGAAGGACAACTGGTCGACGGCGGTCTTGGCGCCGTAGCGCTTGGTCAGGCCGACTGCCTCGATCATCTTGCTGCCCCTTACCAGGCCGGGACGACTTTCGCCCGTGTAAGGGTTAAGAGGATAGCGAGGATCCTACGGTTCCGTCCCGGGCCGGATCCCTGACCCGTCCCCGAGACCGACCCTGGCACGACCCGTAGTCCTTCCGGAGGGGCCGGCCGTCAGGCGTCCCTCTTGCTGAGGACGACGTAGCCCCCGATGACGGAGGCGGCCACCCACAGAAGCATGATCCCGAGCCCGCCCCACGGCCCGTACGGGGACTCCGCGCTGCCCATGGCGTTCGGTACGACCTGCATGATCTTCGACCCGGCCGCGGTGGGCAGGTACTGGCCGTACTCGCGGGTCGCCTCGAAGGCGTTCAGGAGGTTCGTGACGATCAGGAAGAACGGGATCAGGATGCTGATCGAGGCGACCGAGCTGCGCAGCATGCCGGCGACGCCCATGGAGAACAGGGCGATGAGCGCCATGTACACAGCGGCGCCGACCACCGCGCGCAGGACGTTCTCCCCGTCGATGCCGGTGCCGTGGTCGCCCAGGATCGCCTGGCTGAGGAAGAACGACACGAAGCTGGTCAGCAGTCCGACCAGCAGCGCCAGCGCCGTGGCCACGGTGAGCTTGCCGAGCAGGAAGCCTGCGCGGGCGGGCACGGCGGCCAGCGAGGTGCGGATCATGCCGGTGCTGTATTCGGTGCTGACCACCAGGACGCCGAAGACGATCATCGCCAGCTGGCCGAACTGCATCCCGGCGAAGCTCACCAGGGTGGGGTCGAAGGTGGCCTGCTCGATCTGGCTCATGTCGTCGAAGCTTGCCGCGACCGCGGTCGAGATCAGGGCGCCGAAGCCGGCGGTGACGATCAGGGCCAGTGCGAGCGTCCAGCTGGTGGAGGCGACGGTGCGGATCTTGGTCCACTCGGAGGTGAGGACGGCGGTGAAGGCCATGGTCACTGCCCGCCCTTGCTCGCCGCGCCGAAGCCGGCGCCCCAGGCGGGGACGTCGGCCGGCCGGGCCGGGTTGTCGGCGGCCGCGCCGGGCGCGCCCGGCGCGTGGGAGTGGTACTCGACGGAGTCCGCCGTCATGCGCATGAACGCTTCCTCCAGTGAAGCCCGCTGCGGGCTGAGTTCGTGCAGCACGATCTGGTGCCGGGCGGCCAGCTCGCCGAGCTGCTCCGCGTCGGCGCCGTCGATCTCCAGGGTGCCGTCGGCGGGGACGCTGACGGCGTTGATCCCGGCCTCGTGCAGGACGTCCTTGAGCCGTTCCTGCTGCGGCGAGCGCATGCGGACGTAACTGCGCGAGTTCTGGTGAATGAAATCAGCCATAGAGGTATCAGCCAGCAGTCGTCCCTGTCCGATGACGATCAGATGGTCCGCGGTCAGGGCCATTTCGCTCATCAGATGGGAGGACACGAAGATCGTGCGCCCCTCTGCCGCCAGGCCCTTCATCAGATTGCGGATCCACAGAATTCCCTCGGGGTCCAGACCGTTGACCGGTTCGTCGAACATGAGGATCTGCGGGTCTCCCAGCAACGCGGAGGCGATTCCCAGCCGTTGGCCCATGCCCAGCGAAAATCCTTTGGACTTCTTCCTGGCCACGGGCGTCAGACCCACCAGGTCCAGCACCTCGCCGACCCGGCGCTCCGGGATGCGGTTGGACTGGGCCAGGCAGAGGAGGTTGTTGTAAGCGCTGCGGCCGCCGTGCATGGCTTTCGCGTCCAGCAGCGCACCGACGTGTTTCAGCGGTTCCTGGAGGTCCCGGTAGCGCTTCCCGTAGATCCGGACCGCACCGCTGGTCGGATTGTCCAGGTCCAGCATCATGCGCATGGTCGTCGACTTGCCGGCCCCGTTGGGGCCGAGGAAGCCGGTCACCACCCCCGGTCTGACCTGGAAGCTGAGGTTGTCCACGGCGGTCTTCGCGCCGAATCGTTTCGTGAGGCCCTCGAGCTCGATCATGCGGCCACGCTAGAGCGCCCGAGGGCCCTACGCCACCTCAAAAGAGTGACATAGGGCCCTCGATCAGGCTCTTTTCGCTACCAGCGAGTAATGCCCGCGCTCTAGCGGCTCTGCTGCGCCGGGACGCCGCGGCTGACCGGCTCGTCGTCCACGATCGGGTTGGCCGCCGCGACGGCCGCACCGGTGAGCGTCGCCAGCATCTCGCGGACGTTGGTCAGCTGCGCGTTGATCGAGTCGCGGCGGTTGGTGAGCGCCGCCAGCTCGCGCTCCGACTCGCTGCGGATGCGGTCCGCCTTGGCGTTCGCGTCGGCCACGATGTCCTCGGCCTGGCGCTGCGCGGTCTCCACGGTCTGGCGGGCCCGGCGCTCGGCGTCCGTACGCAGCTTCTCGGCCTCCAGGCGCAGCTGCTCGGCGCGGTGCTCGATCTCCGCGAGGCGCTTCTCGGCCTTGGCCTGACGGGAGGCCAGGTCGCGCTCCGACTGCTCGCGGCGCTTGGCCAGGTTGGTCTCGAAGTCCGCGGCGGCCTGGGCGGCCTTGGCGCGGGTCTCCTCGAACAGCGCGTCGGCCTCCTCGCGCTTGGACGCCGCGTCCTTCTGGGCCTCGGCGCGCAGGGTGGCGGCGTCGCCCTTGGCCTTCTCGACGATGCGGACGCCCTCGTCCTCCGCCTTCGTCTTGCGGTCGGCCGCGAACGACTCGGCGTCGTTGCGCACCTGCTGGGCGGCCGACTCGGCGAGCTCACGGTGCTGCTCGGCCGCGCGACGGGCCTCCTCGCGCAGGTCCTTCGCCTCCTCCTCGGCCAGCCGCAGGATCTTCTCGACCCGGGCGCCGAGACCCGCGTACGACGGCTCGGCGTCGTTCACCTGGGCCTGGGCGTTCTGCGTCTCGAGGTGCAGCTCCTCGATCCGCTTTTCCAGAGAGTTGATACGTCCAAGGGCGCTGTCGCGGTCGGAGACCAGCTTGGTAATGCGGTCGTCCACCTGACCGCGGTCATAACCACGCCGCACGAGCTCGAAGCCGAAGGGGGAGGAAGTGTCGCTCATGGGGTTCCTGTCGAATGAGACCGATGAGGTGCTACGTGAGGTGTTAAGGGGAATCCTAGGCGCCCAGACGGCGTGTCATCGAGTCAATCCGCGTTTGATCTGGACAATGACACCCCTTTTGAGTGGCAAGGCGGCGGAATGCTTGTCACCCGTTCGCCTGAACCTCATCAGGTGCACACATCCCCGACCGCTTGGCTAGCCCTCTGACGACTTACCACCCGAACGAGTGGATCCCGCGGTCACTCCGGCCTTGGTGCCCCCCGCTCCCTGGCCGCCGACCGTGGACTTTCCGCCGCCCGAGGGCGCCTCGAATGATTCCAACGCCTCAAGAACGTCCTGGACACGGGAGATCTCTCCCTGAATGTCCTGCCGCCTGCGGACCAGGACCTCCAGCTCGCGACGGCCCTCCTCGACGAGGCGCTCGGCCTCCGCCTTGGCCTCCGCCAGCGCCTTCTCGGACTCCCGGGCCACCTCGGCCTTCTTCTGCTCGGCCTCCTTGAGCAGCGCCTCCGCCTTGCGCACCGCCGCGATGCGCACCTTGCTCGCCTCGCTGCTCGCGTCCGACAGCAGCTCCTTGGCCTTCGCCTCGGCCTCGACGCTCTGCTCGGTCGCCGCGCGCACCAGCTTGTCCACGCGCTCGCCGGCCGACTTCATCTGCTCGGCCGACTCCCGGCGGGCCCGCTCGTGGAGCTCCTCGACCTCGCCCTCGACGCGGCTCCGCAACTCCTCCGCCCGCTCCCTTATGGCGGCCGCGTCCGTACGCGCCCCGACCAGCAGCTCGTCGGCGTCCGTACGGGCCCTCTCCACCAGGGAGTTGCCCTCGACCGTCGCTTCCGAGGTGATCCGCGCCGCCTCCTTGCGGGCCGCGTCGACCATCGCGTCGGCCTGCTCCTCGGCCGCCGTCGTGGCGGCGAGGGCCTGCTGCTGGGCGTCGGCGGTGAGCTTGTCGGCCTCCGCCGCCGCCTCCGTGATGAGCCGGTCGACCTGCTCCGCGGCCTCGCTGCGGCGCTTGTTCGCCTCCTCGCGGGCCTCGTCCAGCAGCCGCTCGGACTCCGTACGGGCCTCGGTGCGGATGCGCTCCGCCGCGGTGGCGGCCTCTGCCTTGACCCGCTCGGCCTCCGACCGGGTGCGGGCCGCGTGCTCCTGCGCCGAGGACAGCGCCTCCGACGCGTCGGCGCGCAGCCGCTCGGCCTCGGACGCCGCCTCGCCGACCGTGCGCTCGTTGTCCTTGCGGGTCTGCTCGGTGAGCTTGTCGGCCTCGGACGCCGCCTCCGTGATGAGCCGGTCCGCCTGCTCGGCCGCCTCGGTACGCAGCCGGTTCGCCTCGGCGCGCGCCTCGTCCAGCGCCTGCTCGGCGTCGCGCTCGGCGCCGGCCAGGGTCTCGCCGGCCGCGACCGTGACACGGTCCGCCTCCGCGGTGGCCTCGCCGATGATCCGGCCGCCCTCCGCGCGGGCGTCGTCCAGCACCCGGGCCGCGTCGGCGCGCAGCCGCTCGGCCTCCGCCGCGGCCTCGCCGACCGTGCGCTCGTTGTCCTTGCGGGTCTCGTCGATGAGCCGGTCGCCCTCGGCGCGCGAGTCGACCATGATCTTCGCTGCGTCCCGCTCGGCGCTCGCCAGGGTCTCGGCCGCCTGGGACTTCAGCCGTGCCGCCTGGGTGGTGAGGCGCTCGGCCTCCGCCGCCGCCTCGCCCACGGTGGCCGCGTTCGCGGCGCGGGTCTCCTCGATGAGGCGGTCCGCCTCCGCGGAGGCCTCCGTGATGAGCCGGTCGACCTGCTCCGCGGCCTCGGTACGCAGCCGGTTGCCCTCGGCGCGGGCCTCGTCCAGCGTGGCCGCGGCCTCGGCGCGGGTGGCCTCGGCGGCCTGCGCCGCCTCGGTGGTGATCCGCTCGGCCTCCGCCTCGGCGTCGGCGACCGCGGCCGCGTTCGCCGCGAGGGTCTCCTCGGTGAGCCGCTCGGCCTCCGCCGCGGCCTCGGCCGTGATCCGGGCGCCCTCGGCGCGCGCCGCCTTCAGGGACTCCGCGGCCTCGCCGCGGATGCGGTTCGCGTCGTCGCGGGCGTCGGCCCGGGTACGGGCGGCGTCGCGCTCGGACGCGGCCAGCGCGTCGGTGGCCTCGGTGCGCACCCGCTGGGCGTACTCGGCGGTGTCGGTGCGCAACTGCTCCGCCTCGGCGATCGCCTCGCCGACGGTCCGCTCCGCCAGGGCCTTCGCCGCGTCGGTCTCCGCGCGCGCCTCGGTGCGGATCCGGCCCGCGTCCTCGGTGGCCCGCTCCCGCTCCGCGTGGGCGTCGCCGCGGATCCGGGCGGCCTCTTCCTCGGCCTCCGTCCTCGTACGCTCCGCCACGTGCTCGGCGGCGCTGCGCAGCCCGGAGATCTCCTCCTCGGCCTGCTCGTGCAGGCCGGCCACGGCGTCGCGCACCTGCTGGGCGGTGGCCTCGGCCGCCGACACCAGCTCGGACGCGCGGCGTTCGGCCTCCTCGGTCAGACGCGCCGCCTCGGCCTGCGCTTCCTCCGAGCGGCGGCGGGCCGCGGCCAGCAGCTCCTCGCTCTGCTCGCGGGCCTGCGCCCGCTCCTGGTCGGCGTCGGTGCGGGCCGACGCCAGGGTCTCCTCGGACTCCCGGCGGCGCCGGGCGGCCTCCTCCTGGGCGGCGGCCAGCGCCTCGGCGGCCTCCTCGGCGACCCGCTCGGCCGCCGCCTTGGCCTCGGCGCGCAGCCGGTCCGCGGTCTCCTGGGCCTCGGCGCGCACGCGCTCGGCCTCGGCCTCGGCCTCGCCGCGCAGCCGTACGGCCACCTGCTCGGCCTCGGCGCGCACCCGGCCGGCGTCCTGCGCCGCCTCCGTGCGCAGCTGGTCGGCCTCCTGCTCGGACTGCGTCTGGAGCGTGCGGATGCGTTCCGCGGACTCGGCGCGCAGCCGGTCGTTCTCCTCGCTCGTCTCGCGGCGGATGTTCTCCGCCGCGAGACGGGCGTCGCGCAGGGTCTGCTCGGCCGTGGTCAGCCGGGTCTCGGCCTCCGTGTGCAGCCGTACGAGCTCCTCGTCGGCGTCCGCCCGCTTCGCGGCCAGCGCCTGCTCGGTCTCCTCCCGGCGTGCGAGGGCCGCCGCGTCCGCCTCGGCGCGGACCGACTCGGCCTGCTCCTCGGCCTCGCCGCGGATCCGCTCGGCCTCGGCGCGGGTCCGCTCCAGGGTCTCCTCGGCCTGCTTGCGCAGGGCCGCGGCCCGCTCGACGGCCTCGGCGCGGACCCGCTCGCTCTCGGTGGTCGCCCCGGAGCGCAGCTCGTCCGCGTCCGCCTTGGCCTTGCCGAGCAGTTGCTCGGCGGTCTTGGCCGCCTCCTCGATCTGCTGGACCGCCTCGCGGCGGGCCTCGCCGCGGATCCGCTCGCCCTCGGCGACGGCCTCCGCGCGCAGCTGCTCGGCCTCGCCGCGCAGCCGGCGGGCCTCCTCCTGGAGCTCGACCGTGCGGGCCCGGTACTCCTCGGTGTCGTCCTTCGCGGCGCCCTTGAGCTCGTCGGCGGTCGCCGCCGCCTGGAGGCGCAGCCGGTCGGCCTCGGCCTCGGCCTCGCGGCGAATCCGCTCGGCCTCCTCGGACGCGGCGCGGGTGGTGGCCCGGGCGTCCTCCGAGGCCTTGTTCAGTACGTCCTCCGCCGTGCGGGCGGCCTTCGCCAGCTGCGCCGCCATGTCCTCGGCGGCGGCCGTACGGGCGCTGTCGCCGGCCTCGGCGCGTACCCGCTCCGCGTCCGCGCGGGCATCGGCCAGGGCCTGCTCGGCCTCGGCCTTGAGGAGCTCGGCCTCCTTGGTGGCCTGGCCGACCAGCCGGGCGACCTGCTCCTTGGCGGTGCGGGTGCGCTGCTCGTTGACCGACTCCGCCGACGCGAGCTGGCGCGCCGCGCTCTCCTTGGCCTCCGCGAGGACCTTCTCGGCCTCGGCGCGGGCCTCGCGCAGCGCGGACTCGGCCTCCTGCGCACGGGATTCGGCGATCCGGCCGAGGTCCAGGGTCTGCTGCCGGGTCTGCTCGGCCTCGGCAGAGGTGGTGGAGCGCAGCCGCTCGGCGTGCTGGGTGGCCTCCTGCGCCTGTGCGGAGGCGGCCGTCAGCAGGCGCTCGGCCTCCTTGCGGGCACGCAGCAGTGTGGACTCGGCCTCCGCGCGGGCGGCCTCGGCGTCGGCCGCCATCCGGCGCCGGGTCTCCTCGGCGACCCGGGCGGCCTCGGCGCGGGCCGCGTTCAGCGACTGCTCGGCCTCGGCGCGGGACTCCTCCATGAGGCGGCGCGCCTGGGCCTCCGTACGGGCGCGCAGCTGCTCCGCCCAGGCCACGTTCTCGTTGACGTGGGCCTCGACGGTCTGCCGGCGCTCGTTGAGCTCCTGGTCGAGGCGCTGGCGGCGGTTGACGGCCTCGCTGTGCAGCTCGGCCTGCAGGCGCGCCTGGTGCTCGGCGTGCTCCTGGAGGATGCGCTGGGTCTGCGCCCGGGCGTCGCGCAGCTCGCGCTCGGCGTCGGAGCGCATCTGGTCGGCCTGGATCTGGGCGTTGCGGAGCAACTGCTCCGCCTGGTAGCCCATGTCCGCGCCGTCGTAGGCAGGACGGGACGCCAGAGCCCGGCGTACCTCGTGGAGCTTGGCGCGCAGCACCTCGACCTGGTAACCCAGGTCCTCAGCGTGCTGGACGGCCTTCCCGCGCTCCTTCTTCAGCCGCTCCATCTCGGCCTCGAAGCGCGAGAGATGGTCGGCCTCGGCCTGATGGCTCTCCTGGCTTTCGTAGCCCCGCACAGCGCGGTCCCATCCGTCCCCTGGTCGCAAGCTCACTCCCAATGAGCATCGCTCGCCCGCTGAACGACGCCCCCGGGGGAATGGTGTCAGATACCGGGGCAGGGGTCACAGGCCCCGACCCTCTCCGCACCGAACCCCGGCCGAGCCATGGCCACTCTACCGGCCGGGGAATCGGGCCATCAGTGGTCCATCAATGGTCGGGGTCGGAGGTGACCAGTTCGGTCAGGACTCCATGGCAGTCCTTGGGGTGCAGGAAGGTGATCGAGGAGCCCATGGAACCGGTGCGGGGCTGGTCGTAGAGGACACGGACGCCCTTGCCGCGGATGGCCTCCGAGTCACCGTGGACGTCCTCGGTGCCGAAGGCGATGTGGTGCACGCCCTCGCCGTTCTTGGCGAGCCACTTGCCCACCGCGGAGTCCTCGCGGGTGGGCTCCAGGAGCTGGATGTAGGAGGCGCCGCCGTCGGAGGTTTCGTTGATCTTCAACATGGCCTCGCGGACGCCCTGCTCCTCGTTGACCTCGGTGTGGAACACCTCGAAGCCGTACGTGGCACGGTAGAACTCGACAGTCTTGTCCAGGTCGAAGCAGGCGATCCCGATGTGGTCGATTCTTGTCAGCATGGGGACAGTGCACCGCCGAAGGGGGTCGTCACGCAACGTGCGCGCGATCACACCGGCAGCCCGGTGACCGCTGCGGTACCGCCCAGTACATTCACGTAAACCCTCGTTCACTCCTCATCCAAGGGGCTGTGCCTCATGTCCGGATCGAACAACACCACCTCCGTGATCGTCGCCGGGGCCCGCACGCCCATGGGGCGGCTGCTCGGCTCGCTGAAGTCCTTCTCGGGCGCCGACCTCGGCGGCTTCGCCATCAAGTCCGCGCTGGAGCGGGCCGGGATCTCCGGCGACCAGGTCCAGTACGTGATCATGGGCCAGGTGCTCCAGGCCGGCGCGGGCCAGATCCCCGCCCGCCAGGCCGCGGTCAAGGCCGGCATCCCGATGAACGTCCCCGCCCTGACCGTCAACAAGGTGTGCCTCTCGGGCCTGGACGCCATCGCGCTGGCCGACCAGCTGATCCGCGCCGGTGAGTTCGACATCGTGGTCGCGGGCGGCCAGGAGTCGATGACCAACGCCCCGCACCTGCTGCCCAAGTCCCGCGAGGGCTACAAGTACGGCGCGGTCGAGATGCTGGACGCGATGGCCCACGACGGCCTCACGGACGCTTTCGAGAACATCGCGATGGGCGAGTCCACCGAGAAGCACAACACCCGTCTCGGCATCGAGCGCGCTCCGCAGGACGAGTTCGCCGCGACCTCCCACCAGCGCGCGGCCGCCGCCCAGAAGAACGGCGTCTTCGAGGCCGAGATCACCCCGGTCGAGATCCCGCAGCGCAAGGGCGACCCGGTGATCTTCTCCACCGACGAGGGCATCCGCCCCGAGACCACGGCGGAGTCGCTCGGCAAGCTGCGTCCCGCCTTCGCCAAGGACGGCACGATCACCGCCGGCACCTCCTCGCAGATCAGCGACGGCGCGGCGGCCGTGGTCGTGATGAGCAAGGCGAAGGCCGAGGAGCTCGGCCTGGAGTGGATCGCGGAGATCGGTGCCCACGGCAACGTGGCCGGCCCGGACAACTCCCTCCAGTCGCAGCCGTCCAACGCGATCCTGCACGCCCTGAAGAAGGAGGGCCTGGAGGTCTCCGACCTGGACCTCATCGAGATCAACGAGGCCTTCGCCGCGGTCGCCGTGCAGTCAATGAAGGACCTGGGCGTGACCCCGGAAAAGGTGAACGTCAACGGCGGCGCCATCGCCCTGGGGCACCCGATCGGCATGTCCGGTGCCCGTGTGGTGCTGCACCTGGCGCTGGAGCTGAAGCGCCGCGGCGGCGGGGTCGGCGCGGCCGCCCTGTGCGGTGGCGGCGGCCAGGGTGACGCGCTGATCGTCCGCGTCGCGAAGAAGTAGGCGCGGCAAGCCCGCCGCGGACCCGGACCGGGTCCGCGGCGGGCCCCGATCTCCGGGCCTCGCGGGCCCGCCTTGCCGGGCCTGGCGGCCCTCACGCATCCCGTACGAAGAACCGAGGAGCGCAGCACAGATGACGGCGGTGGACGTCCCCCAGCTGGTGGCCCAGGCGCGGGAGGGCCGGCCGAGAGCGGTGGCCCGGCTGATCTCGCTGGTCGAGGGGGCGTCCCCGCAACTGCGCGAGGTGATGGCCGCGCTGGCCCCGCTGACGGGCGGGGCGTACGTGGTGGGCCTGACGGGCTCGCCGGGCGTGGGCAAGTCGACCTCGACCTCGGCGCTGGTGTCCGCCTACCGCAAGGCCGGCAAGCGCGTCGGCGTCCTCGCCGTCGACCCGTCCTCGCCCTTCTCGGGCGGCGCGCTGCTCGGCGACCGGGTGCGGATGTCGGACCACGCCTCGGACCCGGGGGTCTACATCCGCTCCATGGCCACCCGCGGCCACCTGGGAGGCCTGGCGTGGGCCGCCCCGCAGGCGATCCGGGTGCTGGACGCGGCCGGCTGCGACGTGATCCTGGTCGAGACGGTCGGTGTCGGGCAGTCGGAGGTGGAGATCGCCTCGCAGGCCGACACCTCGGTGGTGCTGCTCGCCCCCGGGATGGGCGACGGGATCCAGGCCGCGAAGGCGGGCATCCTGGAGATCGGCGACGTGTACGTGGTCAACAAGGCCGACCGGGACGGCGCGGACGCGACCGCCCGGGAGCTGAACCACATGCTGGGGCTGGGCGAGGCACGCGGCCGCAACGACTGGCGGCCGCCGATCGTGAAGACGGTCGCGGCCCGCGGCCAGGGCATCGACGAGGTCGTCGAGGCGCTGGAGAAGCACCGGGCGTGGATGGACGAGCGCGGGGTGCTCGCCGAGCGGCGGGCGGCGCGGGCCGCACGGGAGGTCGAGACGATCGCCGTGACGGCGCTGCGGGCGCGGATGGCGGACGTCCACGGGGACGCGCACCTGGGCGCGCTGGCCGCCAGGGTCGCCGAGGGCGATCTGGACCCGTACGCGGCGGCCGACGCCCTCCTGGCGACCCTGACGGAGTCCTGAGGGGACCCCGGCGGCCGGGGGCCGGTCGCGGGCCCGGCCGCCGAGGCCAGGACGACGGACGCGGCCGCACAGATGTACCTCGTGCGCACCAGGGCTCTCGTGCGCACCAGGGCTGGGGACCTCCTCAGGCCGGCCATGGCACCCACGGTCGCCCGGCGCGGCCGGCAGCGGGCGGATACCGCCCATGGTCCGGCCCGCCGCCCCGCGGGGCGCGCCGGGCGTCCGGCCTCAGACCTTGCCGCGGGTGCCGCGCAGGTGCTCCGCCACCGGCGTCAGCGAGGCGCGCAGCGCCGCCAGGGCCTCCGGCGGCAGCAGGTCGATGAAGTGCTGGCGGACGGACGCCACGTGGTGCGGGGCGACCTTCCGCATCGTCTCCATGCCCTCGTCTGTGAGCACCGCGTACAGGCCGCGGCGGTCGGACTCGCAGTTGACCCGGCGGACCAGGCCCGCCGTCTCCATGCGCGTGATCTGGTGCGACAGCCGGCTCTTGGACTGCAGGGTGGCGGTCGCGAGATCGCTCATCCGCATCCGGTGGTCCTGCGACTCCGAGAGGTTCACGAGGATCTCGTAGTCGTTGTTGGTGAGTCCGAAGGGCTGGAGATCCTTTTCCAGCTGGTGCATGAGCAGCCTGCTGACGTCCAGGTGGGTGCGCCAGGCGCACTGCTCCGCGTCGGTGAGCCAGCGCGTGGCCGTCTCGGTCTCCATGGTCTCCATGAATGAACTCTACCTAAAAAGTTGAATTGCGTACAAAGGTCGGAAGTGCCGAGAACGTCACAGCCCGAGGCGGCGCTGGAGATCACCCAGCTGCCCCGGCATCCGTGGCACGCCCACCTGCCCCAGGGGTCCCTGGCCGGCACCCGGCACGCCCTGCGCGTTGCCGGTGGCCGCCCCGGCGCCCACCGCGCCGACCGTCTGCTCCGCCATCAGCATCTCCGAGGACTGCAGGAGCACGGTGCCGGCTCCCACGAACTCGAACTGGTGCTCCTCGCCCGAGGTGCCCCCGATGCCCGTCAGCGAACGCAGTCCGCCCATCACGCCGGACATGTAGCCGTGATCGTAATGGTGACAGGGGGACGGGCAGTCCGCCCAACCGACGAGCGCCTGCGGGTCCACGCGCAGCGGCGGCTCCATGAACACCACCGGCCCGTTGGAGGCCGCCACGAACTTCCCGGTCCCGATCAGCGTCAGGAAGCCCGGGACGATCGACTGCTTCAGGGCGAGCGAGGGCTGGTACGCCAGCAGGTTGCCCGAGCGGATCGTCAGGTTGCCGTTCTCCAGGTCGTAGGAGTTCACGTCGAAGGCCCGGTCCGCCAGCAGCATCTTGCCCTGGCCCTCGGCGACCACCCAGTCGCTCGCGTGCAGCGGGGAATGGAAGCTGGTGCGCAGCAGGCGGTCGAAGCGCCCGTTGCCGATGCCGTTGAACTCGATGTGCCCGTAGTACGAGATCATCTTGCCCTTCTGCAGGAACCACTGGCTCCCCTTGAGCTCCACGCAGAAGGTGTACGCGTTCACGTTGTCGTCGGACGGCAGCGTGTACGGGTCGAACACCGTCGGGCCGCCCGGCCCGCCCATCACGGGGCCAAAGTTCACAGCTTCTCCTCGGAGGCCTGTACGTACACCGCGCCCTGACCGGACAGTTCCAGCTGGAACGCCTCGCCCGAGCCGCGCCCCACCATGTCCCGCCAGCCGAGGGCGGTGGAGAGCTTGTTCCTGACGTCCCCGTGGTGGGCCACGTAGGCCTGGGGGTCCACGTGGATCGGCCGGTTCGGGGTGATGGGGAGTTCGATGACCCCGCCGTGGGCCATCACGGCGACCGAGCCGTGGCCCTTGAGGGTGGTGGTGAACAGGCCCTGGCCGGTCACCTGGCCGCGGACCATGCCCATGACCCCGCCCTGCGAGCCCATGAACATCGTGCCCTGCTGGAGGGTGCCGTCGAAGGCGAGCAGCCGGTCGGCCTCGACGTAGAGGGTCTCGCCGGTCAGGTTGATCACCTGGATGTGGTGGCCGCCGTGGCCGAACATCACCGTGCCGCTGCCCTCGACCGTCATCAGCGGGGTCTGCTCGTTCGCCACGCGGCGCCCGATCATGCCCATGACCCCGCCCTGACCGCCCGTCAGGCTCGGGGTGAAGGAGACGTCGCCGCGGTACGCGAGCATCGCGCCGCGCTGGCTGAACATCCTCTGGCCCGGGATCACCTGGGCCTCGACCATCTTCGAGTTGATCTCGCGGAACGGCATCAGACGTCGCCCCCGACGGTGTTGCGCTCGCTGGGCTGCACGTAGACCAGGCCCTCGCCCTCGAAGCGGATCTGGAAGGCCTCGCCGGAGCCCTCGCCGATCAGTGTGCGGAAGGTCACACCTGACTGGAAGGACTGCCGGAGGTCGCCGGTGTGCGCGATGTACGCCCCCGGGTCGACGGACAGCGGGTACTGGGCGCTCACGCGCAGCACCACGGCCGGACCGTCGGAGATGACGGCCGCCTGCCCCGATCCCTCGACCGTCGTGGTGAACAGGCCGTTGCCCGTCGAGGCGCCGCGCAGCCCGGTGAAGGTGGTGCCGGTCCGCAGACCGGCGTCGGTGCACAGCAGGTTGCTGGACTCGACGTAGAGCTTCTCGCCGCGCAGGCTGACCAGGTTGATCTCACTTGCGCGGTCGGCGAAGAAGCAGGTGCCGTGCCCCTGCACTTCCATCACCGTCATCTGTTCGCCGGTCAGCCGGCGGGTCACCATGCCGCGGAGGCCTTCGCCGCCGCCGGTCATCTTCTTGAAGGCCATCTGCCCGTCGTACGCGACCATGGAGCCGTTCTTCGCTTTCACGGCGTCCCCGGTCAGGTCGACGGCCAGCACCTTGCTGCCTTGGAGTCGGAACTGAGCCACGGGGAGACGTTATCGGCAGCGGGCGGACCCGAACAGGGCCCGTGGCCGAGATATGCCACACCTCGGCGGTATGGGCGTGAAACCGGTGCGATCCGGGCTCGCTCCGACGGGCAGGGCCCGGGTCAAGATCCCGTAAAGCGGCTGAGACACTGGAGGCGACCCTGGCCTCCACACCGAAGGTTTCACGTGGACATCAAGACCGCCTCCGCCCTGCACCGCCTGCGCCTCGTCTCCGTACCGGAGGCGCTGTCGTTCCCGGCCCTGCTGATCTTCGGCTCGCTGCTGAGCCGGGTCTCGGACATCGACTACCTGCTGATGCCGCTGGGCGTCCTGCACGCGATCCTGTTCATGGTCTACGGGGTGCTGCTGCTGGACGTGTGGAACAAGGCGAAGTGGCCGTTCAAGAAGGTCGTGTTCTTCTTCGTCCTCTCCGTGGTGCCCCTGGGCGGCCTGTACGGGGACAAGCTGCTCAAGCGGGAAGAGGCCGACAGCGTGGTGGCGGCCCGTGCCCGTGAGGCGGCCCAGGCGTGATCGTCGCGTTCTCGGTGACCCCGCTGGGGGTCGGTGAGGAGGTCGGGGAGTACGTCGCCGACGCGGTCCGGGTGGTCCGCGAGTCCGGTCTGCCGAACCGCACCGACGCGATGTTCACCACCGTCGAAGGCGAGTGGACCGAGGTCATGGACGTCATCCGGCGCGCGGTCGCCGCCGTCGAGGAGCGGGCGCCCCGCGTCTCCTTCGTCCTGAAGGCCGACATCCGACCCGGCGTCACCGACGGCATCACCTCGAAGGTCGAGACGGTGGAACGCCACCTCGGTCAGGGCTGAGCGGGCCGTCGGCCCGCCCCCGTACGTCCGAAGCGCCCCCGGCCGATGGTCCGGGGGCGCTTTCGCTCCGTCGGCGAACTGCTCGCCACCGCCTGCCGGTACGCCGTCGTGACGCCGACTCAGTCACGGGCGCGGCGGGCCAGGCCCAGGGCCTGCTCTGGCCACCAGGCGCCGGCCGCGGGGCCGCCCCGGCAGGTCCCGTCGGACTCGCCGGGCCGCTTCACCCACAGGTACGCGTCGACGAGCGGGTCGCGGGTCCGGCCGGTCGGCGGCGTGGCGAGCCGGGGGACGGCGTGGCCTGGGACACGACCTGGGGGCGGCGGGTGGCATCCGGTTACCTCGGGACAAAGGGTCGGGCGGCAGACCACAAGACCGGAATGTGGTGGCATGACGGACCGTCGGCTCGACCGTGCGACACCGCCCGCGCCGGTCAGCCGGCGGCGTCCCCCGTGGTGAGGGCGATGGCCAGGGGGGTGCGCTCGTAGAACACCTGATGGCCGCGGCGGGCGGAGATGAGCAGTCCCGCCGCGTGCAGGACCCGCAGGTGCGCCGAGACGGTGGACGGAGCCAGCCCGAGGCGGTGCGCCAGGGCCGTGGTGGACGCCGGCTCGTCCAGCGCGCACAGCACGTCCGCCCGGGCCCGGCCCAGCAGCCGGGCCAGCGCGGTCGGCGTGTCCTCACCCGCCGGTGTCCACAGGGCGCCGATGCCCCGGGCCGGATACACGACCGTCGGCTGCCAGGGCGGGTCGAAGCCGCCCGCGATCTGCGGCCAGACGAAGGCGCTCGGCATGAGCAGCAGCCCCTGGCCGCCCAGGACGCGGTCGTGGTGGCTGGGCCGCTCGATGGTGAGGGTGAGCGAAGCGGCGTCCCAGGACAGATCGGGGTGCAGGCCGTCGAAGAGGGACTCCAGCCCGCCGGCGGCCAGACGGCGGGTGTGGAAGAGGATGTCCGCCTCCAGCAGCGCCCGCAGCCGCGGCCAGTGCGGCTCGACCAGCACGCCCCAGGCCCCCTCCAACAGGTCCGCCAGCTCCCGCACCGCCCGCGCCGGATCCGCGAGCAGGGCCCGGCCCAGGTCGCTGTCGAGGGCGCCCGGCGTGCAGGCGAGCGACTTGCGCATGTCCTCGCGCGCCGCGGCCGGATCGGCTGCGCGGATCACCGCTAGCTCCTCCTCGAAGGAGACGCCCGGCCCGCTCGGCGGTGGGCTGATGAAGTCGGTGCTGTGCCCCCTGCGCGGCATCAGCAACCACAGCGGCCGCAGGTCCAGCCCGGCGGCGGCGGCCCGGATCCGCCGGAGCCACGGCAGGTGGTAGCCCTGCCGGTCCGGGCGGCTCAGGGTGCGGATCGCCTCCTGCGTCTCCCAGGCCGGCGACAGCGCGAACCGGCACCGCAGCAGGTCCGCGCGCCCGAAACGATGGTGCAAACCCATGCCGCACCACCCTCTCGCTCGCGCCGAACGCTCCGCCCGACATTCGGCCCAGGCCGAATCTCTCCCCCGGCCAGCCTAGGCCCCCGACGCTGCCGTCATGCCAACCGTCACCCCGGCCACGGCCGAAGCGGGCTCCGCCGGCTACCTCACCGTCTTCCGGACCCCCGAGTTCCCTGCCGTCTTCGCCGCGCACCTGATGTCCGTCCTCGGCCTGGTCGTCGCCGAGATCTCCCTGTCCGTCCTCGTCTACCGCCTCACCGGCTCTCCCCTGATGAGCGCGCTCACCTTCGCGCTCGGCTTCCTCCCGTACGCCCTCGGCGGCACCCTCCTCGCCGGGATCGCCGACCGCCGCCCCGCCCGGCGGGTGCTCGTCACCTGCGACCTCGTCTGCGCGGCCTGCGCCGCGGCCATGGTGCTGCCCGCCACCCCTGTCGCCGCGCTCCTCGTCCTGCGCTGCGCGATGGCCTTCGTCGCCCCCCTCTTCCAGGGCACGCGCAACGCCTCCCTCCCCGACATCCTCGGCGTCGGCGAGGGCTACGTCCTGGGCCGCTCGCTGCTGCGCATGGTCGCCCAGAGCGCCCAGCTCATCGGCTTCGGCCTCGGCGGGCTGCTGCTCACCGTCCTCGCCCCGCGCGCCGCCATCGCGCTGACCGCCGCCGGATTCCTCGGTTCGGCCCTCCTGCTGCGGCTGGGCACCCGCGCCCGGCCCGCACGGACAGCCGTCCGCACCTCCCCGCTCGCCGGGATCCGGGCGGTCCTGGGACGGCGCCGGTTGCGGGCGCTCACCCTGCTGTTCTGGCTGCCGCCCCTCTTCCTCGTCGTACCCGAGGCGCTGCTCGCCGCGTACACCGACAGCATCGGCGCCGGGACCGCCGTCCTCGGCCTGATGATGTGCGCCCTGCCCGTGGGCACCCTCGCCGGAGAGCTCTGGGCCGGCGCCGCCCTCAGCGCGCGGACGCGGTCGCGGATCGTCGTCCCGCTCGCCGCCGCCGGCCTGCTGCCCTTCCTCCTCTACGCCGGCCGGCCGGGCGCGCCCCTCGCCCTGCTCGCGCTGCTGCTCGCCGGGCTGGCCCACGCCTACACCCTGGGGCTGGACCAGTGGTACGTGGACGCCGTCCCCGACGAGCTGCGCGGCCGGGCCATGACCCTGCTCGGCACCGGCCTGATGACCCTCCAGGGAGCCGGCATGGCCCTGGCCGGCCTCGCCGCCGAGTTCTTCCCGGTGCACGCGGTCGTCACCGGGTCCGGGGTGCTCGGCACCGCCGTCGTCCTGGCGCTCCTGGCCGAACTGCGGTCCGCCATCCGGCAGGAGGAGCGACTGAGGGGTGAGACGGCCCCCGCCGTGAAGTGACCTCCCGGTAGGGTCGGACGCGTGCCCAAGCCGCTCAGCCTTCCCTTCGACCCCATCGCCCGCGCCGACGAGCTCTGGCAGCAGCGCTGGGGGCCCGTGCCCTCGATGGCCGCGATCACCTCGATCATGCGCGCCCACCAGATCCTGCTCGGCGAGGTCGACGCGGTCGTCAAGCCGTACGGGCTGACCTTCGCGCGCTACGAGGCCCTGGTGCTGCTCACCTTCTCCAAGGCGGGCGAGCTGCCGATGTCGAAGATCGGCGAGAGGCTGATGGTCCACCCGACGTCGGTGACCAACACCGTGGACCGGCTGGTGCGGTCCGGGCTGGTCGCCAAGCGGCCCAACCCCAACGACGGCCGCGGCACCCTCGCCTCCATCACGGAGAAGGGCCGGGAGGTCGTCGAGGCCGCCACCAAGGACCTGATGGCGATCGACTTCGGCCTGGGCGCGTACGACGCCGAGGAGTGCGGGGAGATCTTCGCCCTGCTCCGCCCCCTGCGGGTGGCCGCCGCGGACTTCGAGGAGTCCTGAGGCCCTCCCGCGATCCCGGGGCCGCGTCAAGATCGAGCAAAACGGACGGTTAGGCTCGTCCGCATGAAACGAAGCGTGCTGACCCGCTACCGCGTCATGGCCTACGTGACCGCGGTCATGCTCCTGATCCTCTGCGCCTGCATGGTGGCGAAGTACGGCTTCGACACCGGTGCCGATCTCACCTTCGTGGTGTCGCAGACCCACGGTGTGCTCTTCATGATCTACCTGGTCTTCGCCTTCGACCTGGGGTCCAAGGCGAAGTGGCCCTTCGGCAAGCTGCTGTGGGTGCTCGTGTCGGGCACGATTCCACTGGCCGCCTTCTTCGTCGAGCGCACGATTCGCGCCGAGGTGGAGCCGCTGGTCAGCGACTCGCTCGCGACCGCGAAGGCCTGACGGCGAGGCGAGCGTCACTCACCCCCGGGAGGACTCCCGGGGGTTTCCCATCGACATTTACTAGGACGTCCTAGTAAATTCGTCGGTATGGACGCTGACGCCATCGAGGAGGGCCGCCGCCGCTGGCAGGCCCGTTATGACAAGGCCCGCAAGCGCGAGGCAGACTTCACCACGCTCTCCGGCGACGAGGTCGAGCCGGTCTACGGGCCCCGGCCCGGCGACGCGTACGAGGGCTTCGAGCGGATCGGCTGGCCGGGGGAGTACCCGTACACCCGCGGTCTGCATGCCACCGGCTACCGCGGCCGGACCTGGACCATCCGCCAGTTCGCCGGCTTCGGAAACGCCGAGCAGACGAACGAGCGCTACAAGATGATCCTGGCCGCCGGCGGCGGCGGACTCTCCGTGGCCTTCGACATGCCGACCCTCATGGGGCGCGACTCCGACGACCCCCGCTCGCTCGGCGAGGTCGGCCACTGCGGCGTCGCCATCGACTCCGCCGCCGACATGGAGGTCCTCTTCAAGGACATCCCCCTCGGCGACGTCACGACCTCCATGACGATCTCGGGCCCCGCCGTGCCCGCCTTCTGCATGTACCTCGTCGCCGCCGAGCGCCAGGGCGTGGACCCCGCCGTCCTGAACGGCACCCTCCAGACGGACATCTTCAAGGAGTACATCGCCCAGAAGGAGTGGCTCTTCGAGCCCGAGCCGCACCTGCGCCTCATCGGCGACCTCATGGAGTACTGCGCGGAGGGCATCCCGGCCTACAAGCCGCTGTCCGTCTCCGGCTACCACATCCGCGAGGCCGGGGCCACGGCCGCGCAGGAGCTCGCCTACACCCTCGCCGACGGCTTCGGCTACGTCGAGCTGGGCCTCTCCCGCGGCCTTGACGTGGACCACTTCGCCTCCGGTCTGTCCTTCTTCTTCGACGCGCACCTCGACTTCTTCGAGGAGATCGCCAAGTTCCGTGCGGCCCGCCGGATCTGGGCGCGCTGGATGAAGGAGGTCTACGGGGCCAAGAGCGAGAAGTCGATGTGGCTGCGCTTCCACACGCAGACCGCCGGCGTCTCCCTCACCGCGCAGCAGCCGTACAACAACGTCGTGCGCACCGCCGTGGAGGCCCTCGCGGCGGTCCTCGGCGGCACCAACTCGCTGCACACCAACGCCCTCGACGAGACCCTCGCGCTGCCGAGCGAGCAGGCGGCCGAGATCGCCCTGCGCACGCAGCAGGTGCTGATGGAGGAGACCGGCGTCGCCAACGTGGCGGACCCGCTGGGCGGCTCCTGGTACGTGGAGCAGCTCACCGACCGCATCGAGGCCGACGCCGAGAGGATCTTCGAGCAGATCAAGGAGCGCGGCCTGCGCGCCCACCCGGACGGCCGGCACCCCATCGGGCCGATCACCTCGGGCATCCTGCGCGGCATCGAGGACGGCTGGTTCACCGGCGAGATCGCCGAGTCGGCCTTCCAGTACCAGCGGTCGCTGGAGAAGGGCGACAAGCGGGTCGTCGGCGTCAACGTCCACCACGGCTCGGTCACCGGGGACCTGGAGATCCTGCGGGTCAGCCACGAGGTGGAGCGCGAGCAGGTCCGCGTGCTCGCCGACCGCAAGGGCCGCCGCGACGACGCCAAGGTCACCGCGTCCCTGAAGGCCATGCTGGACGCCGCCCGCGACGGGTCGAACATGATCCCCGCCATGCTGGACGCGGTGCGCGCCGAGGCCACGCTGGGCGAGATCTGCAACACCCTGCGCGACGAGTGGGGCGTCTACACCGAGCCCCCGGGCTTCTAGCCCCCGGTTCCGGGCCCGCAGGCCCGGACGGCCGGTCGTGCCCCCTACGTTGGGGGCATGACCGGCCTTCCTGTGCCCGTACGGGGCGTGAGCGCGCGCGTGGTGATGAACAAGGGCGGGTGTGGCGGCCACTACGCCTACGTCGTCGCCGACTTCGAGCCACCGGGACCGGCCGGGACGGAGATCCTGAGCCTTGCTCGGGAGGAGCGGCTGCCCGTCGAGTTCCTCGCGGCCGTGCGGGACGGTATCGAACTGGGCCTCGACGGGGTCGAGGCCGCGGTCCTGATCACCGACGGCGGCGTCTACTGGCCGGACGCCCGCGACATCGGCTACCGCACGGCCGGGGCCCAAGTGGCCCGGGGCGCACTCGTCGCGGCCGGCCTGCGGCCGCAGGAGGAGGCCGACGCGCTGCGCTGGGCGAGCTGGCCGGGCCGTCGGCGGCCCTGGCCGGGGGAGAACCCGCGGGCTGCGGCGCTCGCGGAACAGGTCCTGGACTCCCGGCGCCGCTCCGAGGCGTGGACCTTCTGACGGGCGGCGGCAGCAGCCGGGCGGGCGGGCTCAGGCCGCGGACGGGCCGCGCAGGCCGTGCATGAGGAGGGCGGTGAAGGTGGCCACCCAGAGTTCGTCCACCGGCTCGGAGCTGACCAGGGCGCGGTGCACGACGGTGCCCGCGATCACGTCGAAGATCAGGTCCGTGGTGCGGCCGGCGAGGAACTCGTCCTCCTCGTAGGGGAGCTCGCCGCGGGCCTGGGCCCGTTCGCGACCCAGTACGACGAGACGTTTCTGCCGGTCGACGATCGCCGACCGGATCCGGTCGCGCAGGGCCTCGTCCCGGGTGGACTCGGAGACGACCGCCATCAGGGCCGTACGGGCCTCCGGGCGCCGCAGCAGCTCGGCGAAGCGCAGGACCACGTACTCGATGTCGGCTTCCAGGGAGCCCCGGTCCGGCAGTTCGAGGGAGTCGAAGAGCTCCGCGACGGCGTCCACGACCAGCTCGCTCTTGCCCGCCCACCGCCGGTACAGGGTGGTCTTGGCGACGCCCGCGCGGGCCGAGACGTCGCCCATCGTCAGCTTCGACCAGCCCAGCTCGACCAGCGCGTCCCGGGTGGCGGCGAGGATGGCGGCGTCCGCGGCCGCGCTGCGGGGGCGACCGGTGCGGCCGGGGCTGGGGTTGCGCATGGCCGAGACCATACCCGTCGGTAGCCGAGCGGGAGGCTGTGGTTCAGATCACGGGCACCGCGGGGGCGCGCACGGCCTCCGGGGGAGTTACGCTACGGCTCGTAGCGTAAGAGCGACAACCACGCGAAGACCTACAGGCGCCAGGTGGGGACCCGGCGCCGCCCAGCAGCACGATCGCGACGGTACGCCGGCACGGGCAATTCCCGCGATCTTTTTCGTCGGCGCGCGCACTCGGGGGAGGATGTACGCATGCAGCCCAGAAACATGTCCATGAGCGGCGTCGTCGACCTTGCCGCGGTGAAGGCGGCCGGCGAGGCCAAGGCCAAGGCCGAGCAGGCCCGCGCCGAGGCGGCACGCCAGGCGAGTCAGGGCGGCGGGGCCGGCCCGTCCGCCGGCGCCGTTCCGCCGTCCGCGCTCGTCGTCGACGTAGACGAGGCCGGCTTCGAACGTGATGTGCTCCAGCTCTCCGCGGAAGTCCCGGTCGTCCTGGACTTCTGGGCCGAGTGGTGCCAGCCGTGCAAGCAGCTCAGCCCGCTCCTGGAACGCCTGGTCACCGAGGCCAACGGCCGCCTCGTGCTGGCCAAGGTGGACGTCGACGCCAACCAGATGCTGATGCAGCAGTTCCAGATCCAGGGCATCCCGGCCGTCTTCGCCGTGGTCGCCGGCCAGGTGCTGCCGCTCTTCCAGGGCGTCGCGCCCGAGCAGCAGATCCGCGAAACCCTCGCCCAGCTGGTCCAGGTCGCCGAGGAGCGCTTCGGGATCATCGGCATCGAGGTGGACCCGAACGCCGAGGGGGCCGCCGGGCCCGTCGAGGCCGAGGCACCGGCCGGTCCGCACGACGCGCTGCTGGAGGCGGCCGTCGTCGCGCTGGACGCCGGCGACCTGGGCGGCGCGGTGCAGGCGTACAAGAACGTACTCGCGGACGACCCGGGCAACACCGAGGCCAAGCTGGGCCTCGCCCAGGCCGAGCTCCTCGCCCGGGTCCAGCACATGAACCCGCAGCAGGTGCGCACCGCCGCGGCCGAGAATCCGCGTGACCCGGCGGCGCAGATCGCCGCGGCCGACCTGGACCTGGCCGGCGGACACGTGGAGGACGCCTTCGGCCGTCTGGTGGACACCGTGAAGGTCACGTTCGGTGACGATCGCGATGCGGTGCGGCTGCGACTGCTGGAACTGTTCGAGGTCATCGGCGCCGACGACCAGAGGGTCACTGCGGCGCGGACGGCGCTGGCGCGCGTGCTCTTCTAGGCCGGGCCGGGACCGCGCCGGACCGGCTCCGCCGCCGCTCCCGCCCCGGTCCCGCGAAGGGTCCCGGACGCCGTCGGGCGGCCGCCGATTTGTTGACACGTAGATAAACAGCGGCCGCGCTTTGCCAAAACTTGGCAATCGCGGCCGCTGTTACTCGCAGTAAATCGAACCCCGTGAACTGCCCGGTGTGTTCACCATTTCCCCGTTCTGTCATGGCCTCTGGTGGCACCCTGCGTTGCCGGCGGTCGGTTACGGGCGGCTTCCGGGTTACCGGGCCGTTACCCGCCAGTAACGAACCCCCTTGTGCCCCGGCCGGGAATGCACCACGATCGGCGACGCTCGGTCCTTCCCGCAGAGCCGCTCACTCGGAGCCGCGGTGGAGGGTCCCCACCGGGCCGGCCGGTGGCAGTGGCACCGGCCGCGGGACAGGGGGGTCTCTGCCGCACGGCGGGGCCTGTCCTCCAGGTTGCGCGAACGCGTGGCCCAGTGGTTGTCGCTCGGGGGTGGACGCCGGTGTATCGGACGTGGCACGGCCGCGGCCCGGCCACCTGCGCTCCTTCCCGAGGACGTAGCACTTCTCCCATCCCAGGACGGGCACGGCCCGGACCGGAGATGTACGTCCGAGAAGGAGGAACGAAATGAGTTCTCAGGTTCGTGGCGGGACCAGATGGAAGCGCTTCGCGCTCGTCATGGTGCCGAGCATCGCGGCCTCGGCCGCGGTCGGTGTGGGTCTGGCGCAGGGTGCCCTCGCGGCGTCCTTCAGCGTCTCCGGCCAGGACTTCAAGGTCTCGGCCGACAAGCTCGACGGTGACAACCTCATCCAGTACGGCGGCATCGCCGAGGGGCACGACCTCAAGGGCAATGCGCAGCACCACCCGGTGACGATCTCCGGGTTCAGCCACGCCGAGATCACCAACATGTGCCAGTCGCTGGTGACCCCGACGCCGCTGGGCAACATCACGCTGCAGCTGCGCACCGGCCACAAGGGCAAGCCGGCCGTCGCCGACAACATCTACCTGGATGTTGCGGAGCTCGACACCGACGCCGAGTTCAAGAACCTGGACATCGGTGTCGCGGTCGGCGACCCGAACCACAAGACGAAGCCGCAGGCCGGCACGGTCACCAGCCCGTACGCGTTCTCGCAGCGCGCCGACAAGGCGATCCTGACCAACGTGCGCCAGAAGGCGTGGGCGACCACGGCCGGCACGTTCAAGCTGCCCGACCTGAAGCTCCGTCTGCTCGGTGGCGACAAGCCGTGCTACCAGGACATCAAGGACTGATCCGGTCCTGGTGAATGACCGGACGGGCGGGCGCCGGCGGCCGTCGCCGCCCGCCCGTCCGGGCTCCACAGAGTTCTCCGTACCACCGTTTCCAGGGAGCTGTTGTCCATGAACCCCCAGGCCCCGGTTTACGTTCGCGCAGAAGACGACGCCTGGCTCACCGTGGTGTACTACCACTTCCGCGCCTGGCGCGGTCGCCGCCCCTTCTGGGCCGGGCTGTTCACGCTCCTCGGTGGCTTCCCGATCGCGTACTTCCCGTATGCGGACCTCCGGTTGGGCAACGTCAGTCTCGCCATGGCCACCACCGGCGGCGCGGGCGCACTGATCATCGGTGTACTGCTCATCACGCTGGGCCTGGCCCTCTGGTTCCAGCAGACCATCCGCGTCTTCGCCGGCGTCGCCTCGATCCTGTTGGCCCTGGTGTCCCTGCCGGTCTCCAACCTCGGCGGATTCGGGATGGGCTTCTTCTGCTCCCTCATCGGCGGCGCCCTGGCGCTGTCGTGGGCCCCCGGACAGCCGGTGGACGAGGAGCCGGCGGACCAGCCGCCGGCCGCCGTCGCCCCGGCCAGGTCGGAGGCGATGGCGGGTACCCCGGGCATCCCGGGACCCCGTGAGACAAAGACGGCACACGCGAGCGAGACGACTGCCCACGCCGATGGCGGGAGGAACAGTGCGGGGTGACGAGACGCAGCGGGCAGTGGCCCCGGGCGCAGAGTCCCGTGAGAGGAAGGGCCCGCGCCACGCGGCGCCCAGGAAGTCGCTGCTGAACAAGATCCAGATACCCGTCGGCAAGACCATGGCGCTGGCGGCGATGCCGACGGCCGTGTTCGTCGGGATGGGCATGGCGCCCAAACTGGCCGTGGCCGACGACAAGGAGATCCCCTTCGCGCCCGGACCGTGCGTGACGCGGTCCGACGAGCCGGCGGAGACCGAGTCGAAGTCCCCGTCCCCCACGCCCTCGAAGACGGCCTCGCCGAGCGCCTCGCCGAGCGCCTCGCCGAGCGCGTCGCCCAGCGCGTCGCCCGACCCGTCCACGGCTGCGAAGCCCAAGCTGAGCGCCACCCCGGAGGCGGACACGTCCCCGACGGCGAACGCCCCGGCCCCGGCGGCCACCACGCCGGCGCCGACCAGGTCCGCGAACCCGCTGGACCCGCTGGGCGTCGGCGACAAGCTCAAGGACCTCGTCGACGGGCTCGGCCAGCCGCTCAAGGACACCAAGGCGACCCCGGCGCCCACGGCCACGCCGACCACGAAGGCCGAGCCGGCCCCGGCTCCGGACCCGGCCGCGGACGCGATCCGGGAGGCCGCCCAGCAGGCGGGTGCCACGGTCGAGGAACTGCCCGACGCGGTCAAGGACACCGTCAAGAAGCCCAAGGACGAGACGCCCGGGAACGAGGGCGACGAGGACAAGGCCGGCGACGACAAGGCCGACAAGGACGACACCGACAAGGACGAGGCGAAGAAGGACCCGGACGGGAAGCAACCCTTCCCCTGTCCGACCCACGACGCCGAGGCCCTCGCCAACGCCGAGCTGGAGCAGGGCATCCCGCTCCTGCCGGACGAGCCCTGGTACCTCGACAGCTCCCTGCTGACCCTCTACGGCCTGGACTACCACGGCATCGTCGAGGTGAAGACGGGCAGCGGCAAGATCAAGAAGGTCCTCAAGTTCACGGCGGACTCGCTCGACATCAAGGACCTCTACCAGACGGTCGGCAAGGGCGGGAACGTCGCGCACCTGAAGTCCCGTCCGGGCTCCACGTCCAAGATCCGCGGCGGCACGGTGACGATGTACACCGAGAGCCTCAAGGGGAACCTGTTCGGTCTGATCCCGATCGAGTTCACCCCCGACAGCCCGCCGCCGCTGAACGTCCCGTTCGCGTTCTTCACGGACGTCAAGGTCGTCCAGGCGGCGCAGTTCGGCGGGACCCTCACGGTCCCGGGCCTGCAGAACTACATCGGCCCGCCGGAGTAGTCCCCGCAGCGCCGTACACACCGAGGGCGGCACCCCGCATCGCTGCGGGGTGCCGCCCTCGGCCTCTGTGCGGCAGAGTCGGGTGCGGTGCGGCGGCGTCAGTCGCGCGCGCCGCCGCCCAGGTGGTGGACCCGGACCATGTTGGTGGTGCCCGGGACGCCGGGGGGCGAGCCGGCCGTGATGATCATGGTGTCGCCGTCGTTGTAGCGGCCCAGCTTGAGCAGCTCGCCGTCCACCAGGTCGACCATCGCGTCGGTGGTGTCCACGTGCGGGACGATGTACGAGTCGACGCCCCAGCTCAGCGTGAGCTGGTTGCGGGTGTTGACGTCCGTGGTGAAGGCCAGGATCTGCTGCGTGGCGCGATAGCGCGACAGGCGGCGGGCGGTGTCCCCGGACTGGGTGAAGGCGATGAGCGCCTTGCCGTCGAGGAAGTCCGCGATCTCGCACGCGGCGCGGGCGACGGAGCCGCCCTGGGTCCGCGGCTTCTTGCCCGGGACCAGCGGCTGGAGGCCCTTGGAGAGGAGCTCCTCCTCGGCCGCCGTGACGATCTTCGACATCGTCTTGACGGTCTCGATCGGGTAGGCGCCGACCGAGGACTCGGCGGACAGCATGACCGCGTCCGCGCCGTCGAGGATCGCGTTGGCGACGTCGGACGCCTCCGCGCGCGTCGGGCGGGAGTTGGTGATCATCGACTCCATCATCTGGGTCGCGACGATCACCGGCTTGGCGTTGCGGCGGCACATCTCGATGAGCCGCTTCTGGACCATCGGGACCTTTTCGAGCGGGTACTCGACGGCCAGGTCGCCGCGGGCCACCATGACCGCGTCGAAGGCGGCGACCACGGCCTCCATGTTCTCGACGGCCTGCGGCTTCTCCACCTTGGCGATGACGGGGACCCGGCGGCCCTCCTCGTCCATGACCCGGTGGACGTCCTTGACGTCGTTGGCGTCGCGGACGAAGGACAGGGCGACCATGTCGCAGCCCATCCGCAGGGCGAAGCGGAGGTCGTCGACGTCCTTCTCCGACAGGGCGGGGACGTTCACGGCGGCACCCGGCAGGTTGATGCCCTTGTGGTCAGAGATGACACCGCCCTCGATGACGATGGTCCTGACCCGCGGGCCCTCGACCTCCGTCACCCGGAGCTCGACGTTGCCGTCGTTGATCAGGACCTGGTCACCCTTGGCGACATCGCCCGGGAGCCCCTTGTAGGTGGTGCCGCAGATGGACTTGTCGCCCGGGATGTCCTCGGTGGTGATGGTGAACTCGTCACCGCGCACCAGCTCGACGGGACCCTCGGCGAAGGTCTCCAGACGGATCTTCGGGCCCTGGAGGTCGGCGAGGACGCCGACGGCGCGCCCGGTGTCCTCGGAGACCTGCCGGACGCGGTCGTACCGCTCCTGGTGTTCTGCCTGGGACCCGTGGCTGAAGTTGAATCGGGCCACGTTCATACCAGCCTCGATGAGCGCTTTCAGCTGCTCATACGAGTCGACGGCGGGGCCCAGCGTGCAGACGATTTTGGAACGGCGCATGACTGGATCCTATCGGTTTGTTTCGTAGCGGAATATTCCGGCTGGTGGAAAGTCCAAGTGACTACTCGGTAACCAGCGCGTACGCCTGGGTGGCGATCTCCAGTTCCTCATCCGTCGGGACCACCGCCACGGCCACCCGGGCATAATCCGCCGAAACCAGCCGCGGCTGCGGGGAACGCGCCGCATTGGCTTCGAGATCCAGCACCAGGCCCAGCTCGGCCAGGCCTTCGACCGCGGCCTGGCGGACCTGGTGGGCGTTCTCGCCGACCCCGGCCGTGAAGGCCACGGCGTCCACCCGCCCGAGCACCGCCGAGTAGGCCCCGATGTACTTCTTCAGCCGGTGGACGTAGGTGTCGAAGGCCAGGCGTGCCGTCTCGTCGCCCCCGGCTGCCCGCCGCAGCACCTCGCGCATGTCGTTGTCGCCGCACATGCCCAGCAGACCGCTCTTCTTGTTCAGGAGCGAATCGATCTCATCCACCGAGAGGCCGCCCACCCGCGCCAGGTGGAAGACGACCGCCGGGTCGAG
The DNA here is from genome assembly GCF_042726555.1 of Streptomyces sp. NPDC060232. Classification (NCBI taxonomy): domain Bacteria; kingdom Bacillati; phylum Actinomycetota; class Actinomycetes; order Kitasatosporales; family Streptomycetaceae; genus Streptomyces; species Streptomyces sp. NPDC060232. The sequence goes on from NZ_JBHXAG010000002.1 coordinate 207,024, forward strand.
ATCGCCCGAGCGGGTGCCCATGACCAGCCCCTCCAGCGGGGTCATGCCCATGGACGTCTCCACGCAGACCCCGCCCCGAACGGCCGAGGCGGAGGCGCCGTTGCCCAGGTGCAGCACGATCACGTTCACGTCCTCCACCGGCTTGCCGAGCAGCCCGGCCGTCGCCCGGGAGACATAGGCGTGGGAGGTGCCGTGGAAGCCGTACCGCCGGACGGAGTACGCGTCCGCGGTCGCGGCGTCGATCGCGTACCGCGCCGCGTACTCCGGCATCGTCGAGTGGAAGGCGGTGTCGAAGACGGCGACCTGCGGGATGTCCGCGCGCAGCGAGCGCGCCACCTCGATGCCCGTGACGTTCGCCGGGTTGTGCAGCGGCGCCAGGGGGATCAGCTTCCGGATCTCCGCCAGCACCTCGTCGTCGATCACCGTCGGCTGGGTGAACCTCGTCCCGCCGTGCACCACCCGGTGCCCCACCGCGGCCAGCTCGGGGGAGTCCAGGCCCGTCCCGTCGGACGCGAGCTCGGCGGCCACGGCCTTCAGCGCGGCCTCGTGGTCCGCGACCGGGCCGGTCTGCTCGCGCTTGCCGCCGGCCGCGGCCGGTCCGGTGAGCGGCTCGTGCACCAGCCGGGAGGTCTCCTCGCCGATGCGCTCGACCAGGCCGACGGCCAGACGCGACCGGTCCGCCATGTCGAGGAGCTGGTACTTGACCGACGAGGAGCCGGAGTTGAGGACGAGTACGCGCGATGCGGTCACGGTGCGGGTCTTTCCTTGTCGCGGGCGGTGAGGAGCGGGGCGGGGGAAGGGGGCGGGGAGGGGTTCAGGCGGTGGCGGCGGAGCCCGGCGCGCCCTGCGCCTGGATGGCGGTGATGGCCACGGTGGTGACGATGTCCTGGACGAGCGCGCCGCGCGAGAGGTCGTTGACAGGCTTGCGCAGGCCCTGGAGCACCGGGCCGACCGCGACCGCGCCCGCCGACCGCTGCACGGCCTTGTAGGTGTTGTTGCCCGTGTTGAGGTCGGGGAAGATCAGCACCGTCGCACGGCCGGCCACCTCCGACCCCGGCAGCTTCGTCGCGGCGACCGAGGGCTCCACGGCCGCGTCGTACTGGATCGGGCCCTCGACGGCCAGGTCGGGGCGCCGCTCGCGGACGATCTCGGTGGCCTTGCGCACCTTGTCGACGTCCGCGCCCGAACCGGAGGTGCCGGTCGAGTACGAGAGCATCGCGATCCGCGGCTCGACGCCGAAGGCGGCGGCGGTCGCGGCCGACTGGACGGCGATGTCCGCGAGTTGCTCGGCGTTCGGGTCCGGGTTGACCGCGCAGTCGCCGTACACGAGGACGCGGTCGGCCAGGCACATGAAGAAGACAGAGGAGACGATCGACGCTTCCGGCGCGGCCCTCCCGTCGCCCGCCACCACCCTGTCCGGCGCGCCTTGCGCGGCTGCGTTCGTCTTGATGATCTCGAAGGCCGGGCGGATGGTCGCGGCGGTGGAGTGCACCGAGCCGGACACCATGCCGTCGGCCAGGCCCCGCTGCACCATCAGGGTGCCGAAGTAGTTGACGTCGGTGACCACGTCGTGGGCCAGCTCGACGGTCATGCCCTTGTGGGCGCGGACCTGCGCGTAGTACTCGGCGAAACCCTCCCGCAGCGGGGAGGTCGCCGGGTCGATGAGCTGCGCGCCCGAGATGTCGAGGCCGAGGTCGCCCGCCTTCTTCAGGATCGCCTGCTCGTCGCCCAGCAGGGTCAGGTCGCAGACCCCCCGGCGCAGCACCACGTCCGCGGCGCGCAGCACGCGCTCCTCGGCGCCCTCGGGCAGCACGACGCGACGGCGCTGGGAGCGCGCCCGCTCCAGCAGCTCGTTCTCGAACATCATCGGGGTGACGCGCTCCGAGCGGGCCACCGAGAGCAGGCCGCGCAGCTCGCCGGTGTCCACGTGCCGCTCGAAGAGGCCGAGCGCGGTCTCCAGCTTGCGCGGGGTGGCGGAGTTCAACCGGCTCTGCAGCGAGAAGAGTTCGGCGGCGGTCGGGAAGCTGTTGCCGGCCACCGACACCACGGGCGTACCCGGCGCCAGCTTCGAGGCCAGCGCCAGGATGTCCTTGCCCGGGCGCTCGTTCAGGGTGAGCAGCACGCCGGCGATCGGCGGGGTGCCGGAGGCGTGCGCGGCCAGCGCGCCGACGACCAGGTCGGAGCGGTCGCCGGGGGTCACGACCAGGCAGCCGGGGGTCAGGGCGTTCAGGAAGTTCGGCAGCATGGCGCCGCCGAAGACGAAGTCCAGGGCGTCGCGGGCCAGGCCCGCCTCGTCGCCGAGAAGCACCTCGCCGCCCAGGGCCCGGGTGATCTGGGCGACGGTCGGGGCGGACAGCGACTTGTCGTCCGGCAGCACGTAACAGGGCACGGGGAGGCGGGCGGCCAGCCGCTCCGCTATCTGGTCGCGGTCCTCCGCGGCCACCCGGTTGACGACCATCGCGACGACGTGGCAGCCCAGGCTCTCGTACGCGCGGTAGGCGTTGCGGGCCTCGGCGCGCACCTCCTCGGCGGCGTGCCGGGTGCCGCCCACGACGGGGACGACGACCGCGCCCAGCTCGTTGGCGATGCGGGCGTTGAGCGCCAGCTCGTCGGGGAGGTTGGTGTCGGCGTAGTCGGTGCCCAGGACGAGCACGACCTCGTAGTCGCGGGCCAGCCGGTGGTAGCGGTCGACGAGCTGGGAGACCAGCTCGTCGGTGCCCTTCTCGGCCAGGATCGCCGAGGCCTCGCGGTACTCCATCCCGTAGGCCGTCGAGGCGTCCTGGTCGATCCGGTAGCGGGCCTTGAGGAGGTCGAAGAGGCGGTCGGGTGCGTCGTGGAGCAACGGTCGGTAGACGCCGACGCGGCCCGTCTGCCGGGTCAGCAGTTCCATGATCCCGAGTTCGACGACCTGTCGGCCGTCCCCCCGCTCGATACCGGTCACGTACACGCTGCGCGTCACGCGTGCTCTCCGTCTCTGCTGTAGTCGATTGACCCAGTTGGGATGGCCTGCCCTCTTGACAATACCTCCGCCAATGGATAGAGCGCCCGACGGGACAAAGGCCCGGTCCGGGGGGTCTCAAGGCCCCCCGGGACGAGTGGCGCGGAGCGCGCCCCACCCGGAGCCCGTGGAACAATCGGACAGGCGGCACCAATACGCCCTTCATACGGACGGGCCGGCCGCAGGCACCCTCGCGCACGGCCGGGTACGACCCAGGAGCAGGAGACACAGCACGATGCGTATCGGAGTTCTCACCGCGGGCGGCGACTGTCCGGGCCTCAACGCTGTCATCCGGTCGGTCGTACACCGCGCGGTCGTCGGGCACGGCGACGAGGTCATCGGCTTCGAGGACGGCTTCAAGGGCCTCCTCGACGGCCACTTCCGCCCCCTCGACATCAACGCCGTCAGCGGCATCCTCGCCCGCGGCGGCACGATCCTCGGCTCGGCGCGCATGGAGCGGGCCCGGCTCCACGAGGCCGCCGAGAACGCGCAGGAGCTGGCCACCCGCTACGGCATCGACGCCCTCATCCCGATCGGCGGCGAAGGCACCCTGACCGCCGCCCGGATGCTGGCCGACGCCGGGATGCCGGTCGTCGGCGTACCGAAGACCATCGACAACGACATCTCCTCCACCGACCGCACCTTCGGCTTCGACACCGCCGTCATGGTCGCCACCGAGGCCATCGACCGCCTCAAGACCACCGCCGAGTCGCACCAGCGCGTGATGGTCGTCGAGGTCATGGGCCGCCACGCGGGCTGGATCGCCCTGGAGTCCGGCATGGCCGGCGGCGCCCACGGGATCTGCCTGCCGGAGCGCCCCTTCGAGGTGGACGCCCTGGTCAAGATGGTCGAGGAACGCTTCGCCCGCGGCAAGAAGTTCGCCGTCGTCTGCGTCGCCGAGGGCGCGCACCCGGCCGCGGGCTCCATGCCGTACGAGAAGGGCGCGATCGACGCCTACGGCCACGAGCGCTTCGCCGGCATCGGCAACCGCCTCGCCATCGAGCTGGAGCACCGCCTGGGCAAGGAGGCCCGCCCGGTCATCCTCGGCCACGTCCAGCGCGGCGGCACCCCCACCGCCTACGACCGGGTCCTCGCGACCCGCTTCGGCTGGCACGCCGTGGAGGCGGTCCACCGCGGTGAATTCGGCAACATGACCGCCCTGCGCGGCACCGACATCGTGATGGCCCCGCTCGCCCACGCCGTCACCGAGCTCAAGACGGTCCCCGACGACCGCATGTACGAGGCCGAGTCGGTCTTCTGACCCGCGCGGCCCGGACCCGCCTGCCCCACCCGCCCCGCCTGCCCTGCCTGTCGAGCTTGCCGAGCCGGGACCTCGGTCCCTTCCCGCCCGCCGGACGGCCCCCGACACGCCGCTCGGGGCCCCGCCGAGCGCTCCGGACCCGCTGGATATCATTCCGGCGGAGGGATGGGTCAGCTGAGTCGTGTGCACGTGTAGGGCCCGCATGTCCGGGGCCGTCCTCCGTACGCACGCACTCCATGGAAAGGTGACCCGCTCCCGTGGCGACCAGCTCTGCCGTTCTGACCCCCGAACCGGTCCTGACCAGACCGGAACCCGTGGTCACCGGCCCCGCCCCACGGCGGAGTCCGCCCGTCCTCGCCGCGGCCCTCGCCGCGTCCTGGGCGGTGCCGCTGCTGCTCCACGCGGTCGCCCTCGACGTACTGCTCCTCCCCGTCCTGATCCTGACGATCGCCGCCCTGATCCGGGTGGGCGGCGGCCTGCTCGACCGCCTCGTGGTCGCGGCCTTCCTGCTCTGCGGCGCCGTGATGGGCCTCGGCCTGCTCTTCTCCGTCTGGCCGTGGGGCCTGGCCCCCGTGCCCGGGGCCGGCCTGCTGCTGACGGCCGCCTCCCTCTCCGGCTGGCTGGCCCGCCGCAGGCCCCGCATCCCGCTGCGGCTGCGCGGCTCGGACGCGCTGGTCACCGGCACCGTGGCCGTGGTCTGGCACTACGTCCACCACCCGGTGGCCGGCAAGTCCGCCGCCGACCGGCTGGCCTACTTCGTCACCTCCGAGGACCGGATGGGGCACTTCTCGTACTTCACCGGCATCCGGGAGGTCGGCGGCTACGCCTTCCTGCACCAGGACGCCGCCCGGACGTACATGATGACCCCGACCGAGGCGGTGTACCCGCAGGGCTCCCACTTCCTGCTGGCCTGGGTCGACTCCCTGGTGACCTCCTCGGCCCAGGCGGGCTCCGCCCTCGCCATGACGAACCGTTACTTCCTCTACGTCCTGGCCGCCTACGCGCTGTTCTGCGGGGCACTGGTCTGGGCCGCCCGCTGGATCGGCGGCCCGCGCCTGCGCGGCTGGCGCGCGGCCGCGGTCTGCGCCACCGTCGCCGCGGTGATGATGTCCGGCTCGATGGCGCAACTGATCGAGCGGGGCTTCGACTCCGAGACCATCGGCCTGCTGTTCCTGGCCGTGGCCCTGGCCCTGCTGGTGCGGCCCGCCGCGGGCCGGGCCGAGTTCGTCCTCGTCGCGATGGCCGGGCTGATCGCCGTCACCTACGTCTACAACCTCTACGGCGCCCTCGTGGGCCTCGCCCTGGCCGCGGTGCTGACCGTCCACCGGCGCCGGTTCGCCGGACGCTGGACACCGGTCCTCGCGGCACTCGCCGGCGCCGCCCTCGCGGCGGGACTGCCCAGCGTCTTCTCCGTCCTCACGAAGCTGGACGTCGCCAAGACCTCGAACCTGGCCGGCCCGATGGTCGTACCCGACCGGCCGGTGTTCATCGGGCTCGGACTGCTGGCTCTGGTCGTCGCCACCCTCCCGGTGAACCGCCGGACGGGCACCGGCCAGATGGTGCTGGCCGTGGTCCTCGGCGCGGCCGCCGTGATCGGTGTCTTCGGCGCCTGGCAGAAGGCCACCATCGGCTACTACTCGTACTACTTCGAGAAGCTGACCGCCGCCGGGCTGGTGATCGCCCTGCTCTCCTTCGGCCTGACCGGGCTGATGCTGCCCGCCGCCGGGAGCACCGCGGGAACCGCGCTGCGCCGCCGGGCGGACCTGCTGCTGCGCTCCGGCCTCGCGACGGCGGCGGCGCTGGCGCTGTTCGGCGGCGTCCAGTGGGGTGTGCCCTCCGGCTGGGGCCACCCCTCCGCCTGGTACGACAGCCCCATGCTCAAGTGGACCCGGGGCGAGGCCAGGAGCGCCGACATCGCCCGGCCCGCCGCCGCCCTCACCGGGCGCGACCTGCAGGGGGCCGCGTCGCCGGTGATCGCCCTCTACAGCAACGACGCCTACCTCAACCTGAGGACGACCTTCCTCGCCCAGATCCTCACCAAGCAGGGGGGCAGCATGGTCGGGCTGTACGAGGTCTTCTACGTCAAGGTCGGCGGAGCCGTCGCGGTCGAGGAGAAGGAGTACCAGGCTTCGCTGGGCCACCTGAAGACCGCGATCACCTCGTGCCCGGCCCCGCCGACCGTCCTCGTGGGCGACCGCAAGACCGCCGACCGGATCCGGCACGATCTGGCGGCCGGCGGCGTCGCCGCCACCGTGGTCGACGCGCCACTGCCGTAAGGGCGCGTTGTTCCGGGCGGCCCGGACGCGAGCTACGCCGCGCCGCCCGCGAGCTGCCAGAAGCGGTCCACGATGCCGGTGAGGAACTCGCGGCCCGCGTCCCCGCTGGCGGCCTCGCCCTGGCCGCCGCCCCAGCTGAGCGTCGCCACCATCCGCGACTGGTAGTCCCCGTGCAGTTGCTCCAGCGCCTGCTCCAGGTGCTGTTTGGGGATCGGCAGCAGCTTGCCGAGCGGCTTCACGTACGCCTGCCAGCGCGTGGTGACCGCGCTGCGCAGCAGCTCGGCCAGCTCCTCGTGCTTGCCGGTCGCCGTCACGAACTGGGCCAGGGTCAGCCCGAGCACCGTGGCGAGGGCGGCGGACTGCCGCTCGTTGCCCTTCCAGCGCCCGGTGTCCTCCATCTTCTGGTAGGCGCTCGTCTCCAGGCCGATCCGCCGGGCCAGTTCGTCCGCGCCCAGCCCGCGGGCCATCCGGTGCTCCCGCAAGGTGACCGGCTCGGCGAGCAGTTCGCCCGGCGCACACCACAGGACGCCCGCGAGCGCCGTGAGCTCGGCGGACGACGGTGATATCTCCCCGCGCTCCCAGGCCATCACCGTCTCGGGCGCGACGACGAGTCCGTACTGGGCGCGCAGGCCGTAGGCGACATGTCCGGGAGCCATGCCCAGGGCCGCGCGCAGGCGCCGCGCGGCGGGGGCATTGAAAGGTGGGCTGGAGTGCACACCGCACACCGTAGAAGTGGCCGGGCTGCGCCGCCTACAGACCAAACAAACAAGCCCATACCTCGTAGGAACGTCCTATGAAGTAAGGGGCTTTTGGCGAGTTTTCCGGCGACTGTCCGGTAATCGGTGCGCTTGGGAATCGCGAAGATCCACTACTGCGTACGGTTCCAGCCAACTCCCCGCGACGCAAGGCCCCTCACACGGCCTCCATGAAACGTGAACCGGAACCCCTTCTCGTACGTGGTTCCTGTGGGGCCCTCGCATACGGGGGTGGCGAGGGCCCCACCCGGCCCGAGCCAGGCCTCCTCCAGGAGCTGGAGGACCGGCTCGCTGGTGCCGCGCCGGGCAACGTTCGCCCGACGGGGCGAACGTTGCCTGACGCGGCACTAGGGCCTGAGCCAGATCGTCGCCAGCGGCGGCAGCGTCATCCGCAGGCTCGCCGGGCGGCCCTGCGCCGGCACCGGCTCCGACCGCAGCGGCTGCGCGTGGTGCACCCCGCTGCCGCCGTACACCTCCCGGTCGGTGTTGAGGACCTCGCGCCACATCGGCACCTCCTCCGGCACCCCGATCCGGTAGCCGTGCCGGACCACGGGCGAGAAGTTGGACACCGCCAGCAGCTGCGAACCGTCCTGCGCGTACCGCAGGAAGGCGAAGACGTTGTCCTCCGCCGCGTCCGCCTCCACCCAGGCGAAGCCCTCCGGCACGGTGTCGCGCTCCCACAGCGCGGGCGTCGCCGCGTAGGTGCGGTTCAGGTCGCGCACCAGGTCGCGCACGCCCCGGTGGTCGCCGGCCGCCGCGTAGGAGGAGTCCAGCAGCCACCAGTCCGGCCCGTGGCTCTCCGACCACTCCGATCCCTGCGCGAACTCCTGCCCCATGAACAGCAGTTGCTTGCCCGGGTGGGCCCACATGAAGCCCAGGTACGCCCGGTGCGCGGCCCGCTGCTGCCACCAGTCGCCCCCCGGGATCTTCGACACGAGGGAGAGCTTGCCGTGTACCACCTCGTCGTGCGAGATCGGCAGCACGTAGTTCTCGCTGAAGGCGTAGATCATCCCGAAGGTCATGTCGTGGTGGTGGTACTTGCGGTGCACCGACTCCTTCGACATGTAGCGCAGGGTGTCGTGCATCCAGCCCATGTTCCACTTCAGGCCGAAGCCCAGCCCGCCGCCGTCCGTCGGCCGGGTCACGCCGTTCCAGGCGGTGGACTCCTCCGCGATGGTCACCACCCCCGGGCAGCGCCGGTACACGGTGGCGTTCATCTCCTGCAGGAACGCCACCGCGTCCAGGTTCTCCCGGCCGCCGCGCTCGTTGGGCGTCCACTCGCCCTCGCCCCGTGAGTAGTCCAGGTACAGCATCGAGGCCACCGCGTCCACGCGCAGCCCGTCCACGTGGAACTCCTCGCACCAGTACACGGCGTTGGCGACGAGGAAGTTGCGGACCTCCTTGCGCCCGTAGTCGAACTCCAGCGTGCCCCAGTCCGGGTGCGCGGCCCGCCGCGGGTCCTGGTGCTCGTACAGCGGCCGCCCGTCGAACTCCGCGAGCGCCCAGTCGTCCCGCGGGAAGTGCGCCGGCACCCAGTCGACGATCACGCCGATCCCGGCCCGGTGCAGGCAGTCCACGAGGAAGCGGAAGTCGTCCGGCGTGCCCATCCGCGAGGTCGGCGCGTAGAAACCGGTGACCTGGTAGCCCCACGACCCGCCGAAGGGGTGCTCGGCGACCGGCATCATCTCCACGTGCGTGAAGCCCAGCTCCTTGACGTACGCGGGGAGCTGCTCGGCGAGCTGCCGGTAGGAGAGCCCCGGCCGCCAGGACGCCAGGTGCAGCTCGTACACCGAGAAGGGGGCCTGGTGCAGGGGGCGGGACCCGCGCCGCGCCATCCACTCCGCGTCCTGCCACTCGTACTCCGACGCCGTGACCACCGAGGCGGTCGCCGGCGGGACCTCCGCGGACCGGGCCATCGGGTCGGCGCGCAGCGTGTGACTGCCGTCCGGGCGCGTGATGTCGTACTTGTAGAGCGTCCCGGCGCCCACCCCGGGCAGGAACAGCTCCCAGACGCCGCTCGCGCCGAGCGAGCGCATCGGATGGGCGACGGAGTCCCAGTACGAGAAGTCCCCGGCGACCCGCACCCCCTGCGCGTTCGGCGCCCACACCGTGAACCGGGTCCCCGCCACGCCCTGGTGCTCCATCGGCTGGGCGCCCAGCGCCGTCCACAGCTGCTCGTGGCGGCCCTCGGCGATCAGGTGCAGGTCCAGCTCGCCGAGGGCGGGCAGGAACCGGTAGGGGTCGTGGACCTCGATCTCGGTGCCGTCGTACGCCACCAGCAGCCGGTAGTCCGGCACCGCCGTCAGCGGCAGCAGCCCGGAGAACAGCCCGTCGCCGTCGTCGTGGAGCTCGGCCCGCAGCCCCTTGGCGATGACCGTGACCGCCTTGGCGTAGGGGCGCAGCACCCGGAAGGCCACCCCGCCGCGCTGGGTGTGCGCGCCCAGCACGGCGTGCGGGTCGTGGTGACGGCCCTCCAGCAGCCGGGCCCGTTCCTCGGAGCCGAGCGCCGGCGCCGGCCGGACCCCGTGCGGAGGGGTGGCACGGCGGGCCCGGGGAGTGCGGGGCTTCTTGGCCGCCGCCGGGGCGGGCGGCGCGCCGGACTCTGCGGCATCGTCGCGGACGGTCGGTGACGGCTGTCGTGCGGCGCTCACGCGAGCGGCCTCCTCGGGGGCTTCGGGTGCGGATGGGGAGAGAGGGCGGGCGGGGCCGGCGGCATGCGGTGGGCGGGCCGCGCGGGCTCCGAGAGCCGCCGGATCGCGGCCATCGGGACGTGCAGCCAGTCGGGACGGTGCCGGGACTCGTAGCGGGCCTCGTACACCGCCTTGTCGGTCTCGTACGCCCGCAGCAGGACGGGGTCCTCGCGCGGGTCCCGGCCGGTGGTGCGGGCGTAGCCCTCGCAGAAGGCGGCCCGGCAGTCGTCCGCCCATGCGGGGGCGAACGGCCGGTGCGAGCGGGCGGCGTAGTCGAAGGAACGCAGTATCCCGGCGATGTCGCGCACCGCCGGTTCGGGACGGCGCCGGTCGGCCAGCGGCCGGGCCGGCTCGCCCTCGAAGTCGATCAACGACCAGCTGCCGTCGAGGGTGCGCAGGGTCTGGCCCAGATGGAGGTCACCGTGGATGCGCTGGGCCGCCACGCCCGTCCCGCGGGACGCGGCCAGCGCGTCGAAGGCACCCCGCAGCCCGGCCTCGTAGGGCCGCAGCGCCGCCACCTCCCGGGCGGTGGCCGCCAGCCGCGCCGTCATCCCGGCGGCCAGCCGGGCGGTCTGCTCCGGGCCGAGCGCGACGGTGGGCAGGGCCGAGGCGAGCGCGCTGTGCACCTCGGCGGTGGCCCGGCCGAGCGCGTGCGCCTCGGCGGTGAAGTCCTCACCGGCGCCGAGCCGGCGCAGTGCGAGCTGCCAGCCGTCGTCGGAGCCGCGCAGGTACGGCTGGAGCACCCCCAGGGTCAGCGGTTCACCGCCGGGCGGCTCGGCCTCGTACCAGGCGACGGGCGCCGGCACCCGCGTGCAGCCGGCGGCGGCCAGCGCCCTGGGCAGCTCCAGGTCGGGGTTGACGCCGGGGCCGACCCGGCGGAAGACCTTCAGGATGAACGAATCTCCGTAGATCAGGGAGGAGTTCGTCTGCTCCCCGGACAGCGGTCTGGGCGTGAGTCCCGCCGGGATCGGCGTGGCCGGGTCCCGGTCGAAGCGCAGCGGGCCGAGCCCGCCGGGGGAGCGCAGCCGCTCCAGCAGCATCGCCGCGAGCCGTGGGTCGCCCAGTGCCTCGTAGACCACCCGGCCGGCGTACGGCCCTTCCTCGGCGCGGCCGATGAGGGTGGGCGCGAGTGCGGGCGGCAGGGACGGGCGGATGCCCAGCAGCAGCTGGTAGCAGTCCCCGTCCACGTCGAGGAGCACGTGCAGCAGTCCGGGTGTGGAGCCGGGCGGCAGCAGGTCGGCCGCCGAGACGGTCGTGAGTCTGCTGATGGCCCGGCCCTTGCCCGCGAACCAGCGCTGCGCGGGCAGCCAGGCCCGCAGCATCGGTTCCAGCGGGGCGATCCCGGCGGCCCGGTCGGCAGTGAGCCGGCTCCGGGCGGATGCAGCCTCCGACATGGCGTCGCGTCCTTTCCCCGGGCCGTCACAGAATGCGCAGAGTGTCCCGGATGCGCGGCAGTTGCTTCTCCGGCATGTGCGAGTGTCGGGTCAGGATGATCCGTACAGGGGCGGGCGATTGACCCATTCGAGCCGCCCGCCCCTCTTTTGCGGGCTCGGTTCGCCTCCGGGGCGCCATGAGCCTGGCTCACAGGTCCGTACGTGCTCGGAATCGCTCGTACCTCGCGATTCCTCCGCGCGTTCGGACCTGTTCCCCAGGCGCGCCCCTTCGACTCACTCGCCCGTGAACCGCCGTGCGGCTACTTCACGCGGCGGTCACCGCGCTGTTCGGCACGCAGCCGGAACCAGTAGAAGCCGTGTCCCGCCAGGGTCAGCAGGTAGGGCCACTCGCCGATCGGCGGGAAGCGCACATCACCGGTGAGCTCCACCGGAACCCGCCCGTTGAACGACTGAAGGTCCAGCTCGGTGGGCTGCGCGAAGCGGGAGAAGTTGTGCACGCACAGCACCAGGTCGTCCCCGTACTCGCGCAGGAACGCGAGCACCGCCGGGTTGGACGACTGCAGTTCGGTGTACGAGCCGAGGCCGAAGGCCGGGTTCGCCTTGCGGATCTCGATCAGCCGGCGGGTCCAGTGCAGCAGCGAGGAGGGCGACGCCATGGCCGCCTCGACGTTGGTGACCTGGTACCCGTAGACCGGGTCCATGATGACCGGCAGGTTCAGCCTGCCCGGATCGCACGAGGAGAAACCGGCGTTGCGGTCCGGGGTCCACTGCATGGGGGTGCGGACGCCGTCGCGGTCGCCCAGCCAGATGTTGTCGCCCATGCCGATCTCGTCGCCGTAGTAGAGCACCGGCGAGCCGGGCAGCGACAGCAGCAGGGCCGTGAACAGCTCCATCTGGTTGCGGTCGTTGTCCAGGAGCGGGGCGAGGCGGCGCCGGATGCCGATGTTGGCCCGCATCCGCGGGTCCTTGGCGTACTCGGCGTACATGTAGTCGCGCTCTTCGTCCGTGACCATTTCGAGGGTCAGCTCGTCGTGGTTGCGCAGGAAGATGCCCCACTGGCAGTTCTTCGGGATGGCCGGGGTCTTGGCCAGGATCTCGGAGACCGGGTAGCGCGACTCTCTTCGCACCGCCATGAAGATGCGCGGCATGACGGGGAAGTGGAAGGCCATGTGGCACTCGTCGCCGCCCTTGGCGAAGTCCCCGAAGTAGTCGACGACGTCCTCGGGCCACTGGTTGGCCTCGGCGAGCAGCACGGTGTCCGGGTAGTGCGCGTCGATCTCCGCCCGGACCCGCTTCAGCAGCTGGTGGGTGCGCGGGAGGTTCTCGCAGTTGGTGCCCTCCTCGGCGTACAGGTAGGGCACGGCGTCGAGGCGGAAGCCGTCGATGCCGAGGTCCAGCCAGAACCGGAGGGCGGAGATGATCTCCTCCTGGACGGCCGGGTTCTCGAAGTTGAGGTCCGGCTGGTGGGAGAAGAAGCGGTGCCAGTAGTACTGCTTGCGGACCGGGTCGTACGTCCAGTTCGAGGTCTCGGTGTCGACGAAGATGATCCGGGCGTCTTGGTACTGCTTGTCGTTGTCGGCCCACATGTAGTAGTCGCCGTAGGGGCCCTCCGGGTCCTTGCGCGACTGCTGGAACCACTCGTGCTGGTCGCTGGTGTGGTTCATGACGAAGTCGATGATCACCCGCATGCCGCGGGTGTGCGCGGCATCCACGAACTCCACGAAGTCGGCGAGGTCGCCGAACTCGGGCAGCACCGAGGTGTAGTCGGAGACGTCATAACCCCCGTCGCGCAGGGGCGAGGCGAAGAAGGGCGGCAGCCACAGGCAGTCGACGCCGAGCCACTGGAGGTAGTCCAGTTTGGCGGTGAGGCCCTTGAGGTCCCCGACGCCGTCGCCGTTGCTGTCGTGGAAGGAGCGGACGAGGACCTCGTAGAAGACGGCCCGCTTGAACCAGTCGGGATCGCGGTCCTTGGCGGGGGTGTCCTCGAAGGTGTCGTGGACGGGATCGTTGATCATCATGTGGTGGGTGACCCTCCGGTGGGCGGGGACGGTCGCAGAGCGGCCAGTACGTGCGCGGGCGTGCGGCCCGGCTCTAGGCGCACGTAGTTCGCCCTGCCCCAGTGATAGGTCTCGCCGGTGAGCTCGTCGCGCACCGCGAGGGACCCGTGCCAGTCGAGGCCGAGTACCGGCATGTCCAACGAGACCGTCGCCTCCTGGGTGTGGTGCGGATCGAGGTTGACGACCACCAGTACGGAATTGGCGCCCGCGTGCTTCGAATAGGCGATCACCTGTTCGTTGTCGGTCGGGTGGAAGTGGATGTCGCGCAGCTGCTGGAGCGCGGGGTTGCGCCGGCGCAGCCGGTTCAGCGCGGTGATCAGCGGGGCGATGGTGCGGCCCTCGCGGTCGGCGGCGTCCCAGTCGCGCGGCCGGAACTCGTACTTCTCGGAGTTCAGGTACTCCTCGCTGCCCTCGCGCACCGGGGTGTTCTCGCACAGCTCGTAGCCGGAGTAGATCCCCCAGGTGGGCGACATGGTGGCGGCGAGGACCGCGCGCACCTCGAAGGCGGGACGGCCGCCCTTCTGGAGGTACTCGTGCAGGATGTCGGGCGTGTTGACGAAGAGGTTGGGCCGCATCACCGAGGCGGACGCGGTGGAGGACAGCTCGGTCAGGTACTCGGTCAGCTCGGCCTTGGTGTTGCGCCAGGTGAAGTACGTGTACGACTGCTGGAAGCCGACGGAGGCGAGCGCGCGCATCATGGCGGGCCGGGTGAAGGCCTCCGCCAGGAAGATCACGTCCGGGTCGGACTTGTTGATGTCCGCGATCACCTTCTGCCAGAAGACCACCGGCTTGGTGTGCGGGTTGTCGACGCGGAAGATGCGCACCCCGTGGTCCATCCAGTGCCGCAGGATCCGGCAGGTCTCCTCGACGATGCCGGCCATGTCGGTGTCGAAGTGGACCGGGTAGATGTCCTGGTACTTCTTCGGCGGGTTCTCGGCGTACGCGATCGTCCCGTCGGCGCGGTGGCGGAACCACTCGGGGTGCTTCTCCACCCAGGGGTGGTCCGGGGAGCACTGGAGGGCGAAGTCCAGCGCGATCTCCATGCGCAGCTCGCGGGCGCGCGCGACGAAGGCGTCGAAGTCCTCGATGGTGCCCAGTTCGGGGTGGACCGCGTCGTGCCCGCCCTCGGTGGAACCGATGGCCCACGGCACACCCGGATCCCAACTGCCCGCGGAGAGCGTGTTGTTCGGGCCCTTCCGGTAGGTGCTGCCGATCGGGTGGATGGGCGGCAGGTAGACCACGTCGAAGCCCATCGCGGCGATTGCGGGCAGCCGCTCGGCGGCGGTCCGGAAAGTGCCGCTGACCGGAGCCTCGCCGGGCTCCAGTACCGCTCCCTCGGAGCGCGGGAACATCTCGTACCAGGAGCCGAAGAGGGCCCGCTTGCGCTCGACGACCACGGGCAGAGGCTTGGACGCGGTGACCAGCTCCCGGAGCGGGCGCCTGGCGAGCGCGGCGGCCACGGCGGGGGCGAGGGCGGCCTCGTACCGCTCGGCGGCCGGCCGGTCCTCGTCCCGCATGATGTCGGCGGCGGCCAGGACGGCCTCTCGGCCGTCGCGCTTGGGGATCCGGGCCGCGGCCCGCTCGTAGAGCTCCGCGCCCTCCAGCAGCACCAGCCCGGTGTCGATCCCGGCGGGGATCTTGATCGCGGCATGGGCCCGCCAGGTGCCCACCGGGTCGCTCCACGCCTCGACGGTGTACGTCCACCTCCCCTCGGCCTCGGCGGAGACCCGGGCACCCCACCGGTCGGTGCCGGGAGCCAGTTCGCTCATCGGCACGGGGGGCCGCAGCCGCCCCTTCGGATCACGCAGGACGACGTGGGCGGAGAGGGCGTCGTGTCCTTCGCGGAACACGGTGGCGGAGATCTCGAAGACCTCGTCCACGACCGCCTTGGCGGGTCTGGCGCCGCAGTCGACGGCGGGGCGGACGTCCAGCACGGGAATGCGACCGATCATGATGGGATCACCTGGGGGCAGTTCGCAGGGCTCGGTGACAACAGGCCAGCCGGTATCACGACTGGTAGTGCACGCTCTGTTCGCTCTGTTTCTAGCCGCTCAAGAGACGGCTGGGCTGCGGGCATGGCCGCTCCTGTCCGCGTTCACTCGGGTGGCGGGGAGAGGGTTTGTGGGCGGGTGCGCCGTGCGTGTACCACGTGTACCCGGGGAGCCCTTCCCACTCTCCCCCCGCCCAATCCGCGCACTTGGTTAACTACTCGTACGTAGTGGCACGGGCATAACCAAGCCTCCGCTCGACATCCGGCGCGGCTCCGTCAAGTCGGCGGGGACCAGGTGGCGTAGGAGCCCGAATCACCGGTCCCACCGGCCTCCGGAGCCCCGTGAGAACCACCCGCGCGGGGGTACGGGAGACGACCGCTCGCCCCGTCGCGGGGCGGGAGTGACCGCTGGTGCAGCGGGGCTTGGAAGATCTGGCCGAAGATGGTCCCCGGGAGGTGTCCGGCAGGTTCCGCGTGCCGCCGAGCACCTGCCGGATTCGGGCGGCGGCGAGCCGGCGCACGCCCCGGAGGGGCCGACCGCGTCGCGGGCGCCCGCTCCGGCTGCGCGGCGGCCGGGCCCGCCGGCGCGCACCCCGCCCTCCGGACCACCTCGCCCGCCGCAGGCGGCGGCATGGCCGGGACGCGGGGGTGTCGCTAGCCTTCCCGGGGTGATGCGCGGGTGCACAGCGTGGTGCGGCCGCTCCGATCCGCAATCCCCTGCGAAGGTGGAACGTGTGAAGGCTATCCGTCGATTCACCGTGCGCCCCGTCCTCCCGGAATCCCTGCTGCCGCTCACCGATCTCGCGCGCAACCTGCGCTGGTCGTGGCATGCCGAGACCCGCGAACTCTTCCAATCCGTCGACCCCGAGGGCTGGCAGGCCGCCGGCGGGGATCCCGTCCGGCTGCTCGGCACGGTCTCCGCCGCCAGGCTCGATGCACTGGCCGCAGACCGCCGCTTCCTGCGGCGCCTCGCCGTCGCCGCCGCCGACCTCGATGACTACGTGAACGGCGCGAGGTGGTACCAGAGCCGGGAGAACGGCTCGGAACTGCCCGCCGCCATCGCCTACTTCTCCCCCGAATTCGGGATCACCGCCGCCCTGCCCCAGTACTCCGGCGGCCTCGGCATCCTCGCCGGGGACCACCTGAAGGCCGCCAGCGACCTCGGGGTCCCGCTCATCGGCGTGGGACTTCTCTACCGGCACGGCTACTTCCGCCAGTCGCTCTCCCGCGACGGCTGGCAGCAGGAGCACTATCCCGTCCTCGACCCCAACGAACTCCCGCTCGGCCTGCTCCGCGAGGACGACGGCACCCCCGCCCGCGTCTCGCTGACCCTGCCCGGCGGCCGCGCCCTGCACGCCCACATCTGGCAGGCGCGCGTCGGGCGCGTACCCCTGCTGCTCCTGGACTCCGACGTCGAGGACAACGACGCCGCGGCCCGCGAGGTGACCGACCGCCTCTACGGCGGCGGCAGCGACCACCGGCTCCTCCAGGAGATGCTGCTCGGCATCGGCGGCGTGCGCGCGGTGCGCGCGTACTGCGGGATCACCGGCCACCCCGCGCCCGAGGTGTTCCACACCAACGAGGGCCACGCCGGCTTCCTGGGCCTTGAGCGCATAAGAGAACTGGAGCGGGAGCGCGGCCTCGGCTTCGACGCCGCCGTCGAGGCGGTGCGCGCCGGGACCGTGTTCACCACGCACACCCCCGTCCCGGCCGGGATCGACCGCTTCGAGCGGAGCCTGGTCGCCCGGCACTTCGGCGAGGGCGGGGAGCTGGCCGGAGTACCGGTCGAGCGGATCCTGGAACTGGGCGCCGAGTCCTTCCCCGGGGGCGACCCCGGGGTGTTCAACATGGCGGTGATGGGGCTGCGGCTGGCCCAGCGGGCCAACGGCGTGTCCACCCTGCACGGCGCGGTCAGCCGGGAGATGTTCGCCGGGCTGTGGCCCGGCTTCGACCCGGCCGACGTGCCCATCACCTCCGTGACCAACGGCGTCCACGCCCCGACCTGGGTGGCCCCCGAGGTCGTCCGGCTCGGCGCCCGCCAGATCGGTGCGGGCCGCACCGAGGACGCCCTGTCGGTCGGCGGCTCCCGGCGCTGGGACGCGGTCGCCGAGATCCCCGACCAGGACGTGTGGGACCTGCGGCGGGTGCTGCGCGAGCAGCTGGTGCAGGAGGTACGGGACCGGTTGCGGGCCTCGTGGCTCCAGCGCGGGGCCGCCGCCGCCGAACTGGGCTGGGTGGACTCCGTACTCGACCCCGACGTGCTGACCATCGGCTTCGCCCGGCGCGTGCCCTCGTACAAGCGGCTGACGCTGATGCTGCGCGATCCGGACCGGCTGCGCAGGCTGCTGCTGGACCCGGAGCGGCCCGTGCAGATCGTCGTGGCGGGCAAGGCGCACCCGGCCGACGACGGCGGGAAGCGGCTCGTGCAGGAGCTGGTGCGCTTCGCGGACGACCCGCGGGTGCGCCACCGCATCGTCTTCCTGCCCGACTACGGCATGGCCATGGCACAGAAGCTCTACCCGGGCTGCGACGTCTGGCTGAACAACCCGCTGCGCCCGCTGGAGGCGTGCGGTACGAGCGGGATGAAGGCCGCGCTGAACGGCTGCCTCAACCTGTCCGTCCTGGACGGGTGGTGGGACGAGTGGTTCGAGCCGGACTTCGGCTGGGCCATCCCGACCGCCGACGGGCTCGGCGCGGAAGAGGACCGCCGCGACCACCTGGAGGCGAACGCCCTCTACGAGTTGATCGAGGGCCGGGTCGCGCCCCGGTTCTACGACCGGGCCGGGCGCGCCGGACTCCCGGTGCGGTGGATCGAGATGGTCCGGCGCACGCTCGTGTCGCTGGGGCCGAAGGTCCTGGCCGGACGGATGGTGCGCGAGTACGTGGAGCTGCTGTACGCGCCGGCCGCGCTCGCCCACCGCGCCCTCACCGCCGACGCGGCGCGGGACCTCGCCTGGTGGAAGGGCCGGGTCCGGGCGGCGTGGCCGCGGGTCGGTGTCGAGCACGTGGAGGCGCTGGCCGCGGCTCCCGTGAACGGCACCGCCGAGCTGGGGGCCACCCTCACGCTGCGGGTACAGGTGTCCCTGGACTCGCTCGCGCCCGAGGACGTGGAGGTACAGGCGGTCGCGGGCCGGGTGGACCCGCAGGACGTGATCCGGGACGCGCGGACCTTCCCGCTCAAGCCGGCCGCCGGTCCCGACATGGAGGGCCGCTGGGTGTACGAGGGGCCGCTCGCCCTCGACCGCACCGGGCCCTTCGGCTACACGGTCCGCATCCTGCCGACGCATCCGCTGCTGGCGACCCCGGCCGAACTGGGCCTGGTCGCGGCCCCCGCGGCCACCGACAACGGCGGCGGGGTGCTGCTGCGCTAGCGCCGCGTCAGGCACTAGTGCCGCGTCAGGCAACGTTCGCCCCGTCGCGACGCCCGGCACGCACTCTCGCCGCACCGGCCGAAAGCCACGTACGTCCCGTACGAGCGCTTCCGGCCGGCACGCCGAGAGCACGCACCGGACGCCGCTCCTGACGGGCAGTCGTCGCCTGGCGCGGCACTAGGTGGTCTGTCCGCACACGCTCCGGCGAGGGGCGGGCGCGCGGGCGGCGGGTCCGTCCGCCGCCCGCTTCCTCGCCAGAGGTGCACGACGGGGGACCTCCTGGGTGAACCTGCGTACGCGCCCGGTTTGCCGAATCGTTTCGGCGTCCTGTTCCGCTCCTACGCTGCCCGCGGATGCCACCGGATCCGGCATCCGCCGAACCCGAGGAACCCGAGGAACGGACACTCCCCATGCGTCTTGGCACCACCGCCGCCGTGTTCGCCGGCGCTCTCGCGCTCGCCCTGCCCACCGCCGGGCCCGCGCCGGCCGACGACCACGGATACCGCCTCGGCACGCTGACCTACCGGTACGTCGACGACGCCGGCCGCGAGCGGCAGGGCCGGATCCGGCCCGCGGACGACGGCACCTGCTACCTGCTCACGGGCACCTCCCGCCGCGACCCCGCCGTCGAGGTCGCCAACCGGACGCGGTCGCGGGCCCTGCTGTTCGACGACCCCGGCTGCGGCGGCAGGCCCGTCGCGACGCTGAGGCCGAACGGGGCGGTGTCGGGCGTGGAGGTCGTGGCGGCCTTCTTCACGCCGGCGGACGAAGCCGGTGGCCCCGGCCGGGGCGACTGGAACGACGACGACGGCGAGCAGGAGCAGGGCCGGGGCGACTGGAACGACGACGGCGAGCAGGAGCAGGGCCGGGGCGACTGGAACGACGACGACGGCGAGCAGGAGCAGGGCCGCGGCGACTGGAACGACGACGGCGAGCAGGAGCAGGGCCGCGGCGACTGGAACGACGACGGCGAGCAGGGCCAGGGCCGGGGCGAGCAGGGCGACGAGGAAGAGGTGGAGCAAGTGGACGAGGCGGATGAAGCGGAGGAGGACTTCGTCTCCAGGGTCCTGCGCGCCGTCGGCTGACCGGCCGGACCTCCTGCGTCGGCCCCGCCGCGCCGTCCGTCCGGCGAAGGGCGGTCCGGGCCCGCGGGGAGGGCCGGTGGGACAGGGCCGATGGGACAGGGCCGCCCGGGGAGGTCTACTCCCGGGCGGCCCCGTGTCTATCTATCTGTTCAGCTGTGGCCCACGCTGCCCCGAAAGGGTCAGAAGGTGAGCTTCCAGCTGTTGATGTAGCCGGTGTCCAGGCTGGCAGCGTCCCTGACGCGGAGCTTCCAGGTGCCGTTCGCGACCTCGGAGGAGGCGTTCACGGTGAAGGTCTGGACGATGTTGTCCGCGCTGCCGCCGCTGCGGTTGCGCAGGTTGTAGACGCTGCCGTCGGGGGCTACCAGGTCGACCACCAGGTCACCGACGTAGGTGTGGACGATGTTGACGTCCACCTTCAGCGTGCTCGGGGCGTTGCCCGAACGGGTCACGTTGATCGGGGACTCGATCGTGGAGTTGTCCCTGATCTGGTAGTCGGCCGTGTTCTCGAAGACGTTCTGCTCGCTGGTGCCGACGGTCCAGGTGAAGGACGCCGTGCCGGTCTTGCTCTGCGAGTCGGTCACGGTGACGGTCACGTTGGACGTGCCCGCGGTGGTGGCCGTACCGGAGATCAGACCGGTCGAGGAGTTGATCGACAGGCCGGCCGGCAGGCCGGTCGCCGCGTAGCTCAGCGCACCCGGGTTGGTGCTGGTGGCCTGGACCTGCAGGCTCACCGCGGTGTTGACCTGGGTGTTCTGGTTGGCGATCGGGGTGACCGAGACGCCGCTGACGATGCGCGGGCCGACGTTGACGGCCGCCCAGGCGTTCGCCGCGTTGTTGTAGGTGGTCGAGCCGGCGCCGTAGAGGTCGGCCGCCGCCTGCAGGGTCGCCGTACGGGCGGCCGCGTAGTTGGTGTTCGACTTGAACAGACCGGTGGTCAGCGCGCGGAACCAGATCTTCGAGGCGGCGTCGCGGCCGATCGCGGTGACCGGGAGGCCGTCGGAGGTCGGCGAGTCGTAGCTCACGCCGTTGACGACCTTGGCGCCGGAGCCCTCGGAGGCCAGGTAGTACCAGTGGTTGGCCGGGCCCGAGGAGTAGTGGACGTCGATGGAGCCGATGCCCGAGTACCAGGCGTCCTTGGACGAGCCGTCCTTGCTGGGCTTGTCCATGTAGCGCAGCGGGGTGCCGTTGCCTCGGATGTCGATCTTCTCGCCGACCAGGTAGTCGCCGACGTCCTGCGGGTTGCCGGCGTAGAACTCCACCGCCGCGGCGAAGATGTCGGAGGTGGCCTCGTTCAGGCCGCCGGGCTCACCGCTGTAGGTCATGTTGCCGGTGACCGAGGTCAGGCCGTGGGACATCTCGTGCGCGGCCACGTCGGTGGACGTGAGCGGCTTGGCGTTGCCGTCACCGTCGCCGTACGTCATGCAGAAGCAGGAGTCCTGCCAGAAGGCGTTCACGTAGTTGTTGCCGTAGTGGACCCGGCTGTACGGGGCGACGCCGTCGTTGCGCAGGCCGTTGCGGCCGTGCACGTTCTTGAAGTAGTCCCACGTGACCGCGGCGCCGTAGTGCGCGTCCGCGCCGGCCGTCTCCAGGTTGGAGGGCAGGCCGTTGCCCCAGGTGTCGTCCGGGCCGGAGAAGAGCGTGCCGGTGCCGGACGAGCCGCGGTTGAGGTTGTACGTCTTGTGGTTGCCGCGCGCCGCGTCGGTCAGGTTCCAGCTGCTGCCCGACTGCGAGGTCCCGAGGGTCACCTGGCCGCTGTACATCGTGTTGCCGGTGCCGGTCTCGACGGCCTGCCACTCGGTGATCTTGGCGCCGGTCCTGGCGTCGGTCACCACGTGCAGCTCGTTCGGCGTGCCGTCGTGCTGGAGGCCGCCGACGACCGTCTCGAACGCGAGCCTCGGAGCGCCCTCGGCCGCCCAGATCACCTTGCGGGCGTTCTTGGAGGGCTTCGCCTCCGTCGAGCCCTCGGCGCCGGCGGCGGAGACCGCCTGGCTCTCGGCGGCGGACGGGGCGACCGAGGCCTCGGTCGTCGCGACCTTGATCTCGTGGTGGGTCGCCTTCGTCACACTCTTGGTGACGCCGTTCTTGGCGTGGACGGTGAGGTCGCCGCCGAGCACGGGCAGGCCGTCGTAGGTCCGTTCGTACGTGGTGTGCGTCGTACCGTCCGCATCCTGGACGACATCGCGGACGACGAGCTTCTCGCCACTGCCGAGGCCGAGCGCCTTGGCGGCCTGCGCGGTGGTCGAGTTGGCTTCGGCGAGGAGCGTCGCACGCTCCGATGCGCTGAGTACGCGGTTGGCCGCGCCCGGATTGGACTGGGCGGCCTTGGGTGCCTGTGACGCGGTGGCGTCGGCGGAGGCGGTTCCGGTCTGTATACCTACGGCGAGCAGGGCTGCCGCGGCAACGAGCGCGCCCGCCGCGGTGGCACGCCTCTGGGGGGTGGACCTCAACGCAGACTCCTTCTGCAAGGGGGGTTCCGGACGGCTGGGTGGGCCTCCGGGCAGAGCAGGTGCGGTGCGATGAACGGTCGAAGATTGCCACTTGGCGCGTCGGATGTCAGGGCCGCGTCAAAAGGTTGGCCGGAAACGGTTCGTTGTCCGAAGATGCATATCCGGTATCCGGACTATTCACCTTCGTGTGCTCCGTAAGGCGTCCAGGATGCGGAACGCCAGCTACCGGTTGCTAACACTTGCGCAACAAGAGGCCCGGTTGACCGAAACGGCCATGACCGCACGGGTGTTTGTCGTACTGTTTGCCGGTGCGGCAGTGTCTGTTGCCAGGGGAAGCCATGGACACGTGCCAATGTCATAGACCACGTGCCAGGGGGGCCCATGAGGCATGTTCATTTTCCTGCGCAAAGAGTGGCCAGGGCGGCTCATGAGCCCCTGGTGCCCGCACGGCGCCTCGGGGACAAGGCCCGCTGGTACCGTCCCGCCGCGATAGCCGCCGACTTCTTCGGCGCCGCCGTCCCCGTCGGACTCGTCTTCGACGCAGCCCAGCAGGTCCGACCCGTCTACTGCGCGGTGGCCGCCGCCGTGGCGTGGACCGGCATACAGGCGCTGCGCCGCAGATACGCCACCCGGGCGCTCGGGGAGTCCCGCGGAGTGCTGCCCGTCCTCCACGACTGGCTGATTCTGATCGGCGTCCTGGCCGTGGCGCGCGTGGTGACCGAGGAGGACACGCCCCGGCTGTCCGCCCTCGGGGCCCTGCTGCCCGCCCTCCTGATCACCATCGCCTGCCACAAACTGACCTACCGCCACCTCTCGGCCGCCCGTCGCGAGGCCCAGGCCGTGAGCCGCGTACTCGTCATAGGGGAACCCGACGCGGCCGAGGACGTCATCGCACACCTCGCCGCCCGCACCGACCACCCGTACGTGGTCGTCGGCGTCGTCCCCGTCGGCACCGGCCCGCTCGCCAGCGGTGTCCCCGTGGCGGCACGGCTCGACGCCGACGCCCCCGAGGCCCCCGGCGTCGACTCCGCCGCCGTGCTCGGCGCGGTCCTCAGCCACCACGCCGACCTGGTGCTGGTGGCCCCCGGCGTACGGATCACGGGGGAGCGGCTGCGCCGCATCGCCTGGGCCCTGCACGACGCGGGACTGGAACTCGCCGTCTTCCCCGGGCTGGTGGAGGTCTCCGTCAAGCGACTGGAGACCCTGTCCGCCGGCGGACTCGCCGTGCTGCGCGTCGCGCCGCCGGTCAGCCGCGGCGTGCAGACGCTGCTCAAGTCGGCCCTGGACCGGGTGGGCGCCGCCGCCGGACTGCTGCTGCTCTCCCCGCTCTTCCTCGGGATCGTGCTCGCCATCCGCCTCGGCTCGCGCGGCCCCGCCTTCTACCGCCAGCAGCGCATCGGCCGCGACGGCGTGCCCTTCGTCATGTGGAAGTTCCGCACGATGGTGGTGGACGCCGACGCCTGCAAGGCCGAACTGGCCGGGGCCAACGAGAACGACGGCCTGATGTTCAAGATGCGGCGCGACCCCCGGGTCACCCGGGTGGGCCGACTGCTGCGCCGCACCTCCCTCGACGAACTGCCGCAGCTGGTCAACGTACTCCTCGGCGACATGTCGCTGGTCGGCCCGCGCCCGCCGCTGCCGGACGAGGTGGCCCAGTACGACGAGGTCGAGCTGCGCCGGCTGACCGTGCGCCCCGGGATGACAGGGCTGTGGCAGATCAGCGGCAGGTCGGACCTGTCGTGGGACGAAACGATCCAGCTGGACCTGCAGTACGTCGACAACTGGTCCTTCACCAGTGACGTCGACGTGATGGGCCGTACGCTCCGCGCCGTCGTCGACGGCCGCGGAGCCTACTGAGGGGCCGAGGCCGCCTGTGCGATCAGCTCTGCTCGCGCCACCACGCGTACGTGGAGGCGATGCCGTCCCGCAGCGGGATGCCGGGCTTCCAGCCGAGCGCGGTCAGGCGGCCGACGTCCAGCAGCTTGCGCGGCGTCCCGTCGGGCTTGGAGGTGTCCCAGGCGATCCGGCCCCGGAAGCCGGTCACTTCGGCGACCGTCCCGGCCAGCTCGCGGATCGTCAGGTCCTCGCCGCAGCCGATGTTGACCGGCTCGTGGCCGTCGTAGGTGTTCAACAGCACGGCGCAGGCCGCGGCCAGGTCGTCCACGTGCAGGAACTCCCGGCGCGGGGTGCCGGAGCCCCACAGCACGACCTCCTCGCGGCCCTCGGCGGCGGCCTCGTGGAAGCGCCGGATGAGGGCGGGCAGGACGTGCGAGGACTCCAGGTCGAAGTTGTCGCCCGGCCCGTAGAGGTTCGTCGGCATGGCCGAGATGTACGAGGCCCCGTACTGCTTGCGGTAGGACTGGACCTGGACGATGCCGGCGATCTTCGCGAGGGCGTAGGCCTCGTTGGTCGGCTCCAGCGGGCCCGTCAGCAGCGCGTCCTCGTGGATCGGCTGCGGCGCCAGCTTCGGATAGATGCAGGACGAACCGAGGAACAGCAGCCGGCCCACGCCGGCGGCGTGGGCGCCGCCGATCACGCTGAGCTGGATCCGCAGGTTCTCCTCCAGGAACTGAACCGGGTACGTGCTGTTGGCCATGATGCCGCCGACCTTGGCGGCGGCCAGCACGACGGCGTCCGGGCGGACGTCCTTCAGGTACGCCCCGGTGGCCGCGGCGTCGCGCAGGTCGAGGTCGGCACGGCCCCGGGTGAGCACCTCGTGGCCGTCGGCGGTGAGCCGGCGGGCGACCGCGGACCCCACGAGGCCGCGGTGGCCCGCGACGAAGACGCGGGCGTTCGGGGGCAGAAGCGGCAGCGAACTTGTCATACCGCCGATGATGCCAGTCCGCTCCCGCGGGGGCCGCAGTGGTCCGCGGCCCGGAGCCGTGCCACCGGCGCGGCTCCGGGCCCGGCGGCCCGCCCAGCCCTGACCGCCCGTCGGTGCCGGCATCGCTTCGGGCGGGGTGCCGGGCGGCTCCGGAACCGAGGGCGTACCGGGCGGCGTCCGCAGCACAGAGCGGCGGGCGTCCCGCACGGGGCGACGACGGGCGGCCGTGTACGGTACGCATCCAGCCGCCCGACCGCGGCCCGACCACCGGTGGGCCGCCCCGCAGGGCCCGTTCCGCACCCACCCCGAGGCAACGCCTCACCACGACACACAGCAACCACCAGCAAGGGGACCCCATGGGCAAGACCGCACTGATCACCGGAGTCACCGGACAGGACGGCTCGTACCTCGCCGAGCTCCTGCTCTCCAAGGGCTACACGGTGCACGGTCTCGTGCGGCGGTCCTCCAGCTTCAACACGGAGCGGGTCGACCACATCTACCAGGACCCGCAGACGGCCAACCGGTCGTTCGTCCTGCACCACGCCGACCTCTCCGACGGCGTCGCGCTCGTGAACCTGCTCCGCGACATACGCCCCGACGAGGTCTACAACCTCGGCGCGCAGTCCCACGTCCGCGTCTCCTTCGACGCCCCGCTCTACACCGGCGACGTGACCGGCCTCGGCGCGCTGCGGCTGCTGGAGGCCATCCGGGCCAGCGGTGTCGACACCCGCATCTACCAGGCCTCGTCCTCCGAGATGTTCGGGTCCACCCCGCCGCCGCAGAACGAGCAGACCCCGTTCCACCCGCGCAGCCCGTACGGCGCCGCCAAGGTCTTCGCGTACTGGACCACGGTGAACTACCGCGAGGCGTACGACATGTTCGCCGTCAACGGGATCCTCTTCAACCACGAGTCCCCGCGCCGCGGCGAGACCTTCGTGACCCGCAAGATCACCCGGGCGGTCGCCCGCATCAAGGCAGGCCTGCAGGACCACCTCTACCTCGGCAACCTCGACGCGGTGCGCGACTGGGGCTACGCCCCCGAGTACGTCGACGCCATGTGGCGGATGCTGCAGCAGGACGAGCCCACCGACTACGTCGTGGCCACCGGTGTGGCCGCCACCGTCCGGGAGTTCGTCGAGTCGTCCTTCTCGCACGCCGGCCTCGACTGGACCGAGCACGTCCGCTACGACGCCAAGTACGAGCGTCCCAGCGAGGTCGACGCCCTCATCGGCGACGCATCCAAGGCCCATGACCTGCTTGGCTGGAAGCCGTCAGTACTGGTGGCGGAACTCGCCCAGATCATGGTGGACGCCGACATTCGCCAAGTGGAGGACCAACTGGCGGGTGTGACGGTCCGTATCGATCGCTGAGGGCTTATATTTCCCCTACGATTTGCCGTGTTCCGGTCATGCAGGCGGATCTGCGCCAGTGTGGCCGGGGCATACGTGCCGTATGTCCCTAGTGCGCCCTCCATGCTGAACCTTTGATTCCAAGTTGGTATGCAATGGGTCAAGGGAGGTGACCAGGCCCCCGCGTGAGCCCTAGTCTGCGCCAGATACATATGGCTGTTCGGATAGTTCCAGCCATCAAACCGGGCGATTGCCCTGGGGGGCTCATGCGTAGATCCAGAGGGCTGACTGCCGCCCTCGTACTGTCACTGGCCGGTGCGGGCACCGGGATAGGCCTGGTGTTGATGCCCCAGGCGTCCGCCATCACGGCGCCGGTGGCATTCACGGCCGACGAGCTGCCGACCTGGCAGCCGGACGGCATCGTCTGGGCGATGGCCCAGGCCGAGGGAACCGTCTTCGCCGGCGGCACCTTCTCCGCCGTCCGCCCGCCCGAGGGCGTGGCGGGCGCCGAGCAGGAGGCCGTGAACTTCGTCGCGCTCGACGCGGCAACGGGCAAGCCGACCTCCTGCAAGCTGGCCTTCACCATCGGGGACGGCAGCGCGACCGTCCGTACGCTGGTCGTCTCCAAGGACAAGAAGACCCTCTACGCGGGCGGCTACTTCGGCGCCGTCAACGGCACCCCGGTCTCCAGCGTCGCGGCCATCGACATCGCGAGCTGCACCCCCAAGGCAGCGTTCCACCCCGGCTTCCCCGCCACCGTGCGCGGACTCGCGGTCACGGACGACACCCTGTACGCGGCCGGCGACTTCACCAACGTCGAGGGCCAGACCCGCGAGCGGTTCGCCGCCGTGGACGCCACCTCCGGCGCGCTCAAGCCCTTCAAGGCCAACGCCGACGAGCCGGGCCGGGCCGTCGAGGTCACCCCCGACGGCAAGAGCGTGCTGCTCGGCGGCGACTTCTTCACGGTCAACAACGCCAACAGCCACGCGCTGGCCGTCGTCGACGCCGAGTCCGGCGCGGTGAAGAAGACCTACACCAACATCCCGTCGAACTCGGTCGTCAAGGACATCTCCACCGACGACACCGGCTTCTACACGGGCAACGAGGGCTCCGGCGGCGGTGTCTTCGACGGCCGCATCGGCCTGCGCCTGAGCGACTTCACCGAGAAGTGGCGCGACCGCTGCCTCGGCGCCACCCAGTTCGTCCTGCCGTACGAGGGCGTCCTCTACAGCTCCTCGCACGCGCACAACTGCTCCACCGAGCTGGAGTTCCCCGACGGCAAGCGGCACTTCCTGCTCGCCCAGCCGACCGACCACGAAGGCGCCGCCCCCGCTCCCGTGGACGGCTTCGTGCGCGGCCCGGGCAAGCTGGGCTGGCACCCCACGGCCAACGACGGCCTCGGCGAGGGCATCGGCCCGCGCGTGATGGCCGTGGCCGAGAAGAACGACGTGAAGTACATGTGGGTCGGCGGTGAGTTCACCCTCATCAACGGCAAGGCCCAGCAGGCCCTGACCCGCTTCGCCTCCACCGGCGACGTCGGCGCCCCGACCACCCCGGTGGCCAGCGCCTCCAGCGTCAAGCCGGGCGAGGTCCAGGTCCGCTGGCGCACCAGCTACGACGCGGACGACAGCAAGCTGACGTACCGCATCTACCGCAACGGCTCGGCCACCCCGGCCGCCACCGTCACCGCCAGCTCGCTGGAGTGGGAGCGCCCGCAGGCATCCTGGAACGACACCACGGCCAAGGCCGGCCAGACGTACAGCTACCGGGTGACCGCGACCGACGCCGCCGGCAACACCAGCGCCCTGTCGGCCACCACCAAGGTGACTGTCCCGACCTCGGTCCAGGGCTACCCGAACCAGGTCCGCACCGACGGCGCCGAGCTGTACTGGCGCTACGACGACGTGGTCAGCCCGTACGTCGCCGACTCCTCGGTGTCGGGCAACCGCAGCGGCATCCAGGTCAACGCCCCCGCCCTGAAGCAGTCGCCCGGCGCGGTCCCCGGCAGCAACGCCATGGGCTTCAACGGCACCAGCCAGAAGGTGCACAGCGACCGCCGTCAGACGGTCGGCAACACCTTCACCATCGAGACGTGGTTCAAGACGAACACCACGCGCGGCGGCAAGCTGATCGGCTTCGGCAACAACACCACGCGCAACAGCGGCTCGCACGACCGCCACATCTACATGACCAACGCCGGTCGCCTGGTGTTCGGCGTCTACAACGGCTCGGTCCGGACGGTCTCCACCGGCCTGTTCGAGACGTACAACGACAACAAGTGGCACCACGTGGTCGGCACCCAGGGCCCCGGCGGCATCACGCTGTACGTCGACGGCCAGAACAAGGGCACGCTGAACGCCACCAGCAACGGCACCTACGCGGGCTACTGGCACGCCGGCGGCGACAACCTCTCCGGCTGGCCGACCCGTCCGACGAGCAACTACTTCGCCGGTCAGCTCGACGAGACCGCCGTGTACCCGACGGCGCTCACCCAGGCCCAGGTCAAGAACCACTTCGACCTGGCCAAGGCGCCCACCGACACGGTCTCCACGGTCAAGACGACCGAGGACACCTACATCAACCAGGGCGCCCCGAGCACCGCCTACGGCACGTCCACCTCGCTCGCCGTGCGCGGCAGCGGCTCGCTGTACGAGACGTACCTGCGCTTCAACCTGCCGGCCGCCCCGGCCGGCCAGGTCCTGAAGTCCGCCTCGCTGCAGTTCAAGACCACCACGCAGACGGGTGCCGGCACCGTCGACACCGTCTCCGTGGTCCCGGTCACCGGCACCTGGACCGGCGCGGGCACGACCTTCAAGACCAAGCCCGCTCTCGGCACCACCCCGCTCGGCACCGTCGCGGGCGTGCCGGACGGCTCGGCCCTGCACAACGTGCCACTGGACACCGCCGCGGTCACCGCGGTGCTGGGCAGCAGCTACAGCCTGGGCCTGACGAGCAACGGCAGCGACCCGCTGTGGCTCTGGGCCTCGGAGTCCACCGCCGCGGAGGGCACTCCGCAGCTGGTCCTCACCTTCGGCGCGCAGTAGCACCACCGAAGCAACCGCCTGACGGATGCGGGGCCCGGCTGCGTGGCCGGGCCCCGCATTCCTGTGCAGATCCTTTTGAGTACGGGAGCCATCCGATGTACCGACGCTCCGCAGCGGCCGCCGTTCTGCTCGCCGCCGCACTGACGCTGACCGCCTGCAGTTCGGGCGGGGACGACGCCGACGCAGACGCCAAGGCGAAGCCCCCGGCCGCGTCGGCGGCCCCCGACCCGGCGGACACCCCGGACCCGTCGGCGCCCGCGCCCGACGCGAAGCCGACCGGCCCGGTCCTTCCCGACGCCAAGATCACCCCGAAGACGGGCAGCTTCACGGCCGAGGAGAAGAAGTACCTCAGCGGGCGCGTCCCCGAGAAGATGGACCCGGCGGCCGTCCTGCAGACCGGCCAGGAGGCCTGTCAGCGGGTGGCGCGCACGGCCAAGCGCGACAAGGACGCGGCGACCGGCGCCGTCATCACCGGGGAGATCCCGGGCGCCAAGGACGCGATCACGCACCTGTGCCCGGACCAGAAGCCGGTCCTCGCCGCGGCGGAGAAGGGCTTCCCCGAGGGGCCCCGCACCTCTCCCGCGGCCGGCAACTACCGCGCGCTGACCCAGGCCACGAACTGCACCTGGGAGGCCAAGGGCAAGGACGGCTCCGTCCTCGCCTCGGGACCCGAGACACCGCCCAAGGCCGGTGACAAGATCACGGCCGCCATCCCGGCGGGCACCGCGGAGTTCAACTCCTCCGGCTGCTACGCCTGGATCCCCGCGTAACACCACCGCAGTCGCGAACACGCCCCCCGGGGCCGGTACTTCCGGCCCCGGGGGGCGTTTTCGTTCCCGATACCCGGGTACCC
The DNA here is from genome assembly GCF_042726555.1 of Streptomyces sp. NPDC060232. NCBI lineage: Bacteria > Bacillati > Actinomycetota > Actinomycetes > Kitasatosporales > Streptomycetaceae > Streptomyces > Streptomyces sp. NPDC060232. Next base: position 237,418 of record NZ_JBHXAG010000002.1, read on the forward strand.
GCGCGGTCACAGTCACCACACCGGAAGGCGGACCCATGGGCATCGGCGGATGCATAGGCCTGATCGTGGTGGGCGCCGTCCTCACCTTCGCCAGCGACTGGGAGATGGAGAGCGTCAACCTCGACCTGGTCGGCCTGATCATGATGGCGGTGGGCGGGATCGGCCTCGCCGTCTACACCAGCATCTACAAGCGGCGCCGGACCGCGGGCGCGATCCCCGTGGTGGAGGAGCACCGCCGGGACGTCATCTGACCTCAGGGCAGGCCCGGCGGCTCCGCCTCAACCGCGCAGCGCGGCCTCGTACACCGGCAGCAGCGTGTCGAGGACCGCGTCCATGGAGAAGGAACCCTCGGCCAGCTTCCGCGCCGCGAGCGAGGCCTCGCGGCCCGCCTGCGGGTCGAGCAGTTCCAGGACCGCGGCGGCCACCCCCGCCGGACCGGGGTCGACCGCGCGGCCCGCCCCGGCCCTGGTGATGTCCCGCGCCAGGCCGTTGGAGTGCGTCACCACCGAGGGGACGCCCACGGCGAGGGCCTCCAGCACCGACATCGGGAACGGCTCGTCCACGGACGGCAGGACGTAGACGTGGGCCCGGCGCAGCTCCGCCAGCACCTGCGCGCTGGACAGGGGGCCGGGGACCGTGAACCGGTCCGTCAGGCCCAGCGCCCCGATCCGTGCCCGTACGGCCCCCAGCTCGCCCTCGTCCGGGCCCGCGACGACGAAGTGCGCGCCCGGGTGCTCCGCGAGCACCGCCGGGGCCGCGTCCACGAAGTCCACAGGCCGCTTACGGGCCTGCAGGCGCGCGGAGTACAGGATGCGCGGCGCCCCCTCCGGCGCGGGCCGCTCCTCCTGCGCCGGGGTCCCGTTGACCAGCCGGACCGTGTTCGCCAGCGGCGCGCCGACCACCGCGTCCAGGCCCTCCCGCTCGTGCGGGGTCAGGTACAGCACCGCGTCCGCACCGCGCAGCAGCCGGCGTACCGCCACCGCGTCCAGCACCTTCGCCAGGAACTTCCCGCTCGGGTCCACCATGCCGTGGGTCTGGAGGACCAGCGGCCTGCCCGCGCGCAGCGCCGCCAGCGCCACCGGCAGGGTCACCAGGTCGCGCGCCAGGTGGACGTGTACCACGTCGGCCTCGCGCACCAGTCGTCCCACCGAGGCCAGCAGGGCCGGCGAGGTCATCCCGCTGAAGCCGAGCGGCAGCAGCCGGCGGGCCGGGAACAGCTTCGCCGGGACGTCCTCCACGGAGGTGGGCCACTGGTCGAAGCCCTCGCCCAGCGCGAGCAGCCGCGCCTCGTGGCCGCGGGCCCGCAGCCCCTTCGACAGGTTCAGCGCGACCCGCACCGGCCCGCCGAAGGCATGCGAGGGGGAGTGCAGGGTGACGGCGTGCAGGACTCTCATCACGGCACTCACTTGGGCTCCTCCACCGGGCGGCGCCGCCCGTCCTGCGTCTGCAGGGTCAGTTCCGGCAGGTCCTTGTGCACGACGGCCCCCGCGCCCGCGACGGCGCACCGGCCGACGGTCACCCCGGCCAGCACGGTCGCCCGTACCGCCACCCAGGCGCCGTCCTCGACGGTGATCGGGGCGTTGCGGTAGCGGAAGTCGGCGGCCCGGTGGTCGTGCGAGCCGGTGCACAGCATCGCCTCCTGCGAGAGGCACACGTGCGAACCGATGGTCACCGGCTCCAGGTTCAGCACCCAGACGCCCTCGCCGATCCAGGCGTGGTCGCCGACGGTGAGCTTCCACGGCCACAGCACGCGGACCCTGTGCCGGATCAGCACGCCCTCGCCGATCTGCGCGCCGAAGGCCCGCAGCAGCGCCACCCGCAGCCGGGCGGGACAGAACCACGCCATGAAGAGCGTGTTCATCACGGCGAACCAGAGCACCTGCGTCAGCAGCCCGCGCCCCTTGTCGTACCCGGCCAGCGTGAAGGAAGGAAGATCACGCAACAGAAGCCCCCATCGTGCTCTCGGCCACGGCCTCCCCGGGCGCGGCCCGCTCAGACTAGACTGCGCGCGGACCAGGCACATCGGGTGGGGGCGGCAGTGACGACGGACATACGCAAGCCCTCCGCAGCGCCCGCCAAGCCGGCCGTCCCGTCCCCCTTCGAGGACGAGAGCATGTGGGGCCGGGACACCCTGCCGCGCACCCTGCTCTCCCGTGCGCTGTCCGTACCGCTCGCGCTCGGATTCTCCGTCTTCCTCCCGCTGTTCGTGGCCGTCCAGACGGGTGCGGGCGCCCGCGACGCGGCCTTCTGGCTGCAGTTGCTGCTCACCATGTACGCGGGGGCCCGGCTCTCCGCGATGGTGCTCACCAGCCGCCGCAAGCTGCTGCAGGGCTCCTTCTGGCTCTTCGTCTACATGGCCATGGGGGTGGCCCCGCTCGCTCAGGCCGTCCTCGGCCAGGTCCCGACGCCGGTCGTCGGCCCGCGCTCCGACCTGACCGCCGCCATCGGGCTGGTGCTGCTCGGCTGCACGGCGTTCGACGTCGGCGTGCTGCTGGCCCGGCACCGCCCGGCCGGGCGCGCGGGCGGCTCCCAGAAGGAGTCGAAGCCCGTGATGGCGCACCGGCGCCGTCTCCAACTGCTGACGGTCCTGTCGTTCCTGTGCAGCGCCGCCTTCATCATGAAGCTGGGCGGCCCGGCGGTCTTCTTCTCCAGCCGCCAGGAGATCATCGCCGGCATCCAGGAGGCGGGCGTCTCCAACGGCGACGGCCAGGCCGGCCAGGCACTGCTGCGCGGCTTCGGCACCGTGCCGGCCCTGCTCGCGCTGCTCCTCTACACGCGCTGGCTGATCACCTCGAAGTTCGCCCGCCGCAAGGTGTCGGTCATCGTCACGTGGGGGGCGCTCGCCGGCCTCAACCTGATCGTCAACAACCCGATCTCCAACCCGCGGTACTGGTTCCTGACGGTCATGTTCGCGCTGCTCTTCACCGTCTTCCCGGTGAGCGCGGCGATGTACCGGGTGGCGCTGTCGATGGCCGTGGTCGTCGCCCTCCTGATCTTCCCGTTCGCGGACCGCTTCCGGTACGACGAGAAGAACTACCGGCCGGTCGAGACCACGTCCTTCCTGGAGCCGATGGCGCTGAAGGACTACGACCAGATCGGCATGTTCGCGAACACCATCACCTTCTCGGAATCGGGCCCCGGGCACTTCTACGGGCGCCAGCTGGCCGGATCGATCTTCTTCGCGGTGCCCCGCTCGGTCTGGGAGGGCAAGCCGAGGGACACGGGCGTGATGGTCGGTCAGTGGATGGGCACGGTCAACACCAACCTCTCCTCCCCGATCTGGGCGGAACTGTGGCTCGACTTCGGGCCGCTGGGCATGGGGGCGGGGCTGCTGGGCATGGGGTACGCCTCGGCCCGCGTCGACCGGCGCTACGCGAAACGGGCCACGCGAAGGTCGCCACCGGGCAGCCTGATCTCGGTGGTCGTACCGCTGGTCGCGGGCTACTCCTTCATCCTGCTGCGCGGTCCGCTGCTCCAGGCGTCGGGGCGCGTCGCGATCGCGGCCCTCTGCCTCGCGCTGGTCGCGACCTACCGCACGGACAAGTCCACCACCCTGCGGTAGCGCTCCGCTGGGTTCAGCACGATCCGGGCCTCCTCCGCGCCTGGCCGCGGCACCGCTGCTGGGGCTCCGCCCAGACCACGCGCCTCAAACGCCGGCGAGGCTGAAATACAGCCTCGCCGGCGTTTGAGGTGCGGGTCCGGGCGGAGCCCGGGAAATGGCGAAAGGGCGGGGCGGGGAGAAGGCCCGCGCAGCGGATCAGGCCGCAGGCGCGGTGGCGGGTTCGGTCACGACGGGGACGGCAGCCGGCAGGCGGGCCACCCGCCACCAGGCGGCCAGGGCCTTGAGCGCCGAGCCGGCCGCCAGGGCCCAGGCGGCGCCCGCCACTCCCCACACCGCGTACCCGCCCAGCAGCAGTCCCACGGACAGCAGCGAGAAGACCACCTGGAGGGAGAGCGTGGCCTTCGGGGCGAGGACCCGCAGGGTCAGCAGGGCGCAGGTGCCGAGGCCCATCACGGCGTACTGGGCACCCGTGGCCGGCAGCAGCGCGGACGCCGCAGCCCAGGTGTCGCCCAGGAGTTCCCGGCCCAGCCGGTCGGGCAGCAGGTACAGCGCCGTCGCCCAGCCCGCGCCGACCGCGGCCAGTACCAGGCCCAGCGCGGCCGTGGCCCGCACCGTGGCGCGCTTGCCGCCGAGGCGCCCGAGCACCGGCGGCCCGAACGCGTTCGCGGAGTTGAACAGCACGTTCAGCGGCCCGAAGAGGGTGGTCGCACCCCGCAGCGCGCCGACGGCCAGCGGCGTCGCGAAGACGCCGAGGCCCAGCACGGCGAGCTGGCTGGAGCCGTTGCCCACCGCGAACTCGACCACGAAACGCTGCCCCAGGTGCCCCCGCCGCAGGTACGGCCGCAGGTCGGCGCGGGAGCCGCGGACGTACGGCCGCAGCAGCCACAGCCCCACCGCCAGCGCGGGCAGCGCGGACAGCCCCCACACCAGCACCAGCCGCCCCGCCGAGGCCCCTTCGGGTTGCAGGGCCAGCGCGGCGACCACGCACACCAGCCGCAGCGCGTCCGCCGCCAGCGCCCGCTCGGGGGCGCGCAGCGCGGAGAAGCAGTAGCGCAGCCCGTCCTGGAGGAGGACCAGCGGCAGGACGAGGCCCAGCGCGAGGAAGGCCCGCCCGGTGGCTCCGGGGAGGGCGAGGCCCACCACGGCGAGCAGCACGCCCACGGCGGCCGACGCGGCCGAGGTGAAGCCGGCGGCGGAGCGGCAGGCCGCACCGAGCCCGTCACCCTTCTCCAGGACCAGGCTCTGGCCGACGTAGGCCATGTTCAGCCCGAGGAGCACGCTGAAGGCCACGTACACCATGGAGAAGTCGGCGAACCCGGAGGCCGAGGACAGCCGGGCGGCCAGCACCAGCACCAGGATGTTGGTGGCGCTGGAGGCGGCCTGGTCCAGGACCGAGGCGACGGCGGCGAGGCCGCGTCGGCTCATCTGCGGCCCATGCGTACGGTGCGCAGCGCGACGGTGTCGGTGCCGTCACCCGGGATGTGCTGCTCGGGCTCGGCCACCTCGTAGGGGATCGGCTGGGGCTGCGGCGCGGCCTTCCCCGCCGTCGGGGGGGCCGCCGGGCCGGCGGCGGACGGGCCGCCCTTGTCCTTGCCCTTGCCGCGCTTCTCGCCGGGCAGCGGCGCGTGCAGCACCGCGCCGAGCACCGTGCCGCCGGCGCCGCTGATGAGTTCGCGGATCCGGATGAGGTCGGTGCGGTGGATGGCCCGCGGGTCGCAGACGACCAGGACGCCGTCGACCCGGTCGACGAGGGCGAGGGCGTCGGCGTAGGAGAGCACGGGCGGTGCGAGGACGACGACCGTGGAGTTGGGGGCGTCGGCCTCGGAGATCAGCCGGGTGGCGCGGGCGGAGGTCAGCGCGCGCGGGACGTTGCGCGCCCGGTCGCCCGGGATGAGGTCGAAGGAGCCGGACTCCCCGGCGTCCACGACGAGCTGGCGTCCGTCGGGCCACTCGGAGTCGGCGTGCCGGCCGGGCGCGGGCGCGCCGCCCTGGCCCTGGCTCCAGCGGGGCCGGCCGCCGGCGTCGGTCGGCAGCTGGCTGGCCAGCACCGGGGTGCGCAGGTCGGCCTCGATGAGGAGCACGTCCTTGCCGGTCTCGGCGAAGGAGGCGGCCATGTTGACGGCCACCGCCGCCGCGGTCTCGCTGCTGCCACGCGGTGCGACGACGAGGAGTCGGCGCCGGTCGGCGAAGCGGGCGTCGTAGGCGAGGCGGAAGGCCACCGAGCGGTACTCCTCGGCGAGCCGGGGGTCGGCCTCGCCGGCGGCGAGCAGCGGTCCGCCGCCCGTCCGGTCGCGCGGCAGGTAGCCCAGGACGGGAGCGCGCAGGGCCCGGGCCACGTCGCCCTCGGAGCGCGGCGCCGGGTCGAAGACCAGCCGGACCCAGGCGGCCAGCAGGCCGAGGGCGAGGCCCACGGCCGCGCCGAGCGCGAGGGACATGACGATGCCGGGGCCGTCGGTCGCGGTGGGCGCGGTCGCGGCGCTGGTGACCCGGCCCGGGGTCATGTCGAGCGCCTCCAGCTTGGTGATCTTGCTGTTGTAGCCGCCGACCTCGCTCTGCAGGTCGGTCTTGGCGGAGCTGGCCGCGTCGCGCCCGGCGCCCGCGGGCATCCGGGCGATCTCCTTGGAGAGTTCGTCGAGGTTCTTGGCGACCGGGTCGCGCTGGTCCTTGTAGCCCTTGACCATCTTGTCGCGGGTGGCGTCGAGGGACTCCTGCCGCTTGAGCAGGTAGGCCTCGCTCATGGCGTTGGCGCGCTTGGCGGCCTCCTTGGGGGAGTCCGCGGTGTAGGTGAAGCGCAACACCATGGTCTGCGGCGGGTTGGTCACCTGCAGTCCGGAGCGCAGGGCGGCGAAGTCCTTGGCGGACACGCCGAGCCTCTTCGCCGCCTCGTTGGCGATGGAGGAGCTGAGCGCGACCTGGCGCTCGGAGCCGACGTTGATCGCCTTGTCCGGGGCGAGGCTCGGGTTGAACGGGTCGTCGGTGGGCGCGCGCAGCACGACGTCGGCGGTGGCGACGTAGGTGTCGGCGGTGGATATGCCGAGGTAGACGCCGCCCAGCAGACCGACGGCGATGCCCGCGCCGATCAGCCTGCGGTAGCGCAGGAGCTGCCGGAACTGGTCCCTGAGGAGGTCGGGTTCGTCGTCGGCCGGTGCCGCTGCCGGGCGGTTCGTCTCGATCACGGCCGGGGTCCCCCAAGTGCTTCGTCCATCAGTGCGTCGATGCGGGCCAGGCCCGCTTCGCGGCTCAGGTGGGCCGCTACGTGGCGGGGCCCGGCCGCTCCCAGTGCGTCCGCGCCCTCGGGGTCCTCCGCCAGGGCCCGTACGGCCTTCAGCAGGGCCTCGGGGTCCTCCGGCGGTACGAGCACCCCTGCGCCCGAGCGTTCCACCTCCTGGGCGGTCCCGCCCTCCGCCGCCACTGAGGCGACGACGGGCCGACCGGTCTGGAAGTAGGAGGTGAGCTTCGACGGAACGCTCATGTCCAGCACGGCGGCGTGCTGTGTGACCGCGAGAACGTCCGCCGCCGCGAGGATATCCGGGAACTCGCCGTCAGCGGCAGGGGGGATGATGTCCAGATTCGGCACGTCCGCGGAGAGGTCGGCGAGCGCGGAGCGCTGACTGCCGTCGCCCATCAGGACGAAACGGACCTCGGGGTCCAGTCGTGCGGCGCCCACGAGGACTTCGAGTCCCTGCTTGAGGCCCATGTTGCCGGAGTGCAGGACGACGGTCTCACCGGGGCCCCAGCCGAGGTGGCGGCGGGTCTCGCCGCGCGGCCTGGTGGGCTTGGGCACGTGCGACCAGTTGGGGACGAGGCGGATCCGGCCGGGGTCCACGCCCATGCCGACGACCCGCTCCACGAAGGTCTCGTGGATGACGCCGACGAGGGTGGCCCGCCTGAGGGCGTACGCCTCGGCGCGGCCGGCGACGGCGGCCGCCTTGTCGCCGCCGCTGATCCCGCTCTGCGCGGCGGCGGCGCCCATGAGGTCCTGGACGACCGGGACGAAGGGGACCTTCCAGCGCGCCGCGAGGCGGGCGGCGAGCACTCCGCCGGCCAGGCTGGGCATCTGGGCGAGCACCGCGTCCGGCCTGGGCATTCGAGGCGGGGCCACGGCGCCGTGCAGCAGAATCGATCCTTCGAACAGGGCCCGCTTCACGGCGGTCTGACGCGACGGCACGGTGTGCGCGCGCCGGTGCACGGTTACTCCAGCGCGCTGTTCCGTGCGCTGGAGCGCCCCCTTGTACTCCGGTTCGAGCGACCACGCGGGGTAGTGGGGCATGCCGGCGAGGACGTGCGTCTCGTGGCCGAGATCCGCCCAGTGCTCCGCGATCTGCGTCGCGTACGGGCCGATACCCGCGTGCTCCGGAGCGTAATTGGTGGAAACCAGCAGCATGCGCCGCTGACCGGATCTGGACACCGAGCGTCCCCTCTTCCCCTGGATGATGCGCACGTCACCCTATTCGTTCACCCGCGTGCTGCGGAACGTGCACGCTATTGTCTGCTAATCCGCTACACCGGGGGGTGTGGCCGCTGGGGACAAAGAGATGACGGAGCGGTACATGTCGGATATTGGTGCGCCTTCGCGTCGACCGTATCGAGTCGGTTACGCGCCGGGCGCCTACGATCTGTTCCATATCGGGCATCTCAACATTCTTCGGCACGCCCGGAGTCGGTGCGACTACCTCGTCGCCGGAGTGGTCTCCGACGAGATGGCCGAACTCGCCAAGGGCCGGCGCCCGATGATCCCGCTCGTCGAGCGGCTGGAGATCGTGCGCAGCGTGAAGTACGTGGACGCCGCCTTCGTCGAGACGGTGCCCGACAAGGTGGAGACCTGGAAGCAGGTCCGCTTCGACGTCATCTTCAAGGGCGACGACTGGCGGGGCACCCCCAAGGGCGACAAGCTGGAGAAGGACTTCGCCGCCCACGGCGTCGACGTCGTCTACTTCCCCTACACCGTCCACACCTCCAGCACCCAGCTGCGCCGGGCGCTGGACGCGCTCGCCGAACCGGCCGCGGCGCCGGGTCAGGTCACCGGCGAACGGCGCTGAGCTCCCGGAACCACTTGGCGAGGAAAGCCAGCAGGAACAGCGCGGCGACCGCGCCCAGTCCGGCGTACGCCCAGGCGAACAGCTTCCCGCCGCCGAGCAGCAGGAACACCAGGCAGAACACCCCGTAGTCCACGGGCAGCAGCGCCACCGCGCGCGCGGTCGAGGGCGCGGCGGCGGGGCTTCCCGGGGCCGGCCGGGCCTTGAGCTTCTCGGTCAGCAGCCCGCCGAAGAAGGTGACGACCGCGGCGAACTGGAAGCCGAGCGGCACCAGCAGCCAGCCGTCGGCCGACGTCCCGTACTCCTCGGGGAACCGGTAGAACGCGATCAGCACGCACGCGTGCAGGGCCGTCAGCTTGGCGGCGTCCACGACGTGGTCCAGCCACTCGCCGGCCGCGCTGCCGCCGCCGCGCAGCCGGGCCAGCTGCCCGTCGGCGGAGTCGAAGGCGAAGCCGACGGCGAGCGCCGCCCACACGGCGATCCCCAGCGCCCAGGAGGGCCCGGTCAGCGCGACCGCGGCCACCGCGGCGAAGCTGAAGGCGGCACTGATCAGCGTCACCTGGTTCGGCGTGAGCCCGAGCGCGTACGAACCGGCCGCCAGGTAGCGCCCGGTCGGCCGGTTCACGAACCGGGAGTAGAGCGACACCCCCTTCGCCGACTTCTGCGCCCCGCGCAGTTCCCGCAGCGCGGTCCCGACTCTGCCCATGCAGGGGCTCCCCTCAGCGACGATGTCGAACACATCATCGCAGGACGGGTGAGCGAGTCGGTTCCGGATGTCTGCGGACGTCCGGAAGGAGCAGGACGGACAGGTACGCGGCGGCGCCGGAGCCCCTCGACGACGCCGAACGCGCCGCGCTCGCCGCCCGCCTCAAGCGGATGCTGCCGGCGGTCGAGACCCGCTGACGACCCGCAACAGGAGCACCGAGCGGGCCGGCACGGTCACCGTCTCCCCGGCGAGGTGCACGGTGCCGGGGGCGACGGCCTGCTCCTCCAGGGAGGTGTCCAGGACCAGCTCGTACTCCCGCGCCCACGGCGCCCCCGGCAGCACCCACGCCGCCGGCCGGTCACCGGTGTGCAGCAGGACCAGGAAGCTGTCGTCCGTCACCTGCCGGCCCCGCGCGTCACGGCCCGGGATGTCCCGCCCCGACAGGTACATCCCCAGCGCGGCCGCCGGGGCGTACCAGTCCCGCTCCGTCATCTCCACACCCGCCGGCGTGAACCAGGCCAGGTCCCGCAGTCCGTCCGCCCCCTGCGGGCGGCCCGAGAAGAACGCCCGCCGCCGCAGCACCGGATGGGCGTGACGCAGCGAGATCAGCCGGGCCGTCAGGGCGAACAGCGAACGCCACGCCGGATCCTCCAGCAGCGACCAGTCCACCCACCCCGTCTCGTTGTCCTGGCAGTAGGCGTTGTTGTTGCCGCCCTGCGTGCGCCCGAACTCGTCGCCCGCCACGAGCATCGGCACCCCGGTCGACAGCAGCAGGGTGGTCAGCAGGTTGCGGAGCTGGCGGCGGCGCAGCACCGCGACGCGCACGTCGTCCGTCTCTCCCTCCGCCCCGCAGTTCCACGAGCGGTTGTCGTTGGTCCCGTCCCGGCCCGCCTCCCCGTTCGCGTCGTTGTGCTTGCGCTCGTAGGACACCAGGTCCCGCAGGGTGAAACCGTCGTGAGCGGTCACGAAGTTCACCGAGGCGTACGGCCGCCGCCCACCCCACGCGTACAGGTCGCTCGACCCCGACAGCCGGTACCCGAGATCGCGTACGTCGGGCAGCGCGCCCCGCCAGAAGTCCCGCACGGCATCGCGGTAGCGGTCGTTCCACTCCGTCCACAGCGGCGGGAACGCCCCCACCTGGTAGCCGCCCGAACCCACGTCCCACGGCTCCGCGATCAGCTTCACCCGCCGCAGCACCGGGTCCTGGGCGATCACGGCCAGGAACGGCGACAGCATGTCCACGTCGTGCATCGAACGGGCCAGCGCCGCCGCCAGGTCGAAGCGGAAGCCGTCCACGCCCATCTCCGTGACCCAGTAGCGCAGCGAGTCCGTGATCAGCCGCAGCACGTGCGGACGCCCGGCGTGCAGGGTGTTCCCGCAGCCCGTGTAGTCGGCGTACCGCCGCTGGTCGGACTGGAGCCGGTAGTAGCCCCGGTTGTCGAAGCCGCGCAGCGACAGCGTGGGCCCCAGCTCGCCCGCCTCCGCCGTGTGGTTGTAGACCACGTCGAGGATCACCTCGATCCCCGCCGCGTGCAGCGCCCGGACCATCCGTTTGAACTCGCCGACCTGCTGCCCGGCCGTCCCGCTCGACGAGTACCCGGCGTGCGGGGCGAAGTATCCGACCGAGTTGTACCCCCAGTAGTTGCGCAGCCCCCTGCGCAGCAGGTGGTCCTCGTGCGCGAACTGGTGCACCGGCAGCAGCTCGACCGCCGTCACGCCCAGCTTCACCAGGTGCTCGACCGCCGCCGGATGGGCCAGGCCCGCGTAGGTACCGCGCAGCTCCTCGGGAACACCCGGATGGCGCATCGTGAAGCCGCGCACGTGCAGCTCGTAGATCACCGAATCGGCCCAGGGCGTCTTCGGCCGGACGTCGTCCGCCCAGTCGTCGTCATCGTGCACGACCACGCCCTTGGGGAGATACGGCGCGGAGTCCCGGTCGTCGCGCACGGTGTCCGCGATGTACTGCTGCGGCCAGTCCCGGACGTGCCCGTACACCTCCGGCGGCAGGGTGAAGTCTCCGTCGACGGCCCGCGCGTACGGGTCCAGGAGCAGTTTCGCCGGATTGTGCCGGACACCCGTCCAGGGATCCCAGCGGCCGTGCACCCGGAAGCCGTACCGCTGCCCGGGGCGCACGCCCGGCACGAAACCGTGCCAGATCTCGTGCGTGAGCTCCGTCAGGACGCAGGCCGTCTCGGCCCCGGCCTCGTCGAACAGGCACACCTCCACCGACTCCGCGCCCTGCGCCCACACGGCGAAGTTGGTGCCCGCGGTCCCGTCCGGACCGTGGTGGAAGCGGGCCCCCAGGGGATGCGAGGACCCCGGCCACACCGCCGGCGCCGGGCGCCCGTGCGCCCGTAACACCTGGCCTTTGACCTGGCCGTTCGTCCGGCCCTCCGGCCGCCCGTCCGACTGCTGGCCCAGTGGGCCGCCCGGTCGGCCGTCGACATGCGGCACGGGCGCGGCCTGTCCGCCCCGTACCGCTTCGACGGCGTTGCTGACGGCTTCCACCGCCTCCTGCTCGGCTGCGCTCGACACTGCCCGCCTCCACGGCTCCTCGGTACCGGCGGGGGCAGGGGAGTGTGTGGCCCCGGCGTCCCGGCCAGGGCCCGCCCCCGTCTGGTCCTTCCCACTGTTCTGCCCGGACTGTTCTGTCCGGAACGTCGCCCGCGCTCACGTTTCCCCGGGAGGGCTCCGGTCGTTGGAGGGATCGTGACACTTCTGACAAGGCGGGCAGGGGCGGGCTTGGCCGCCGTGGCGGCATGGGCGGGCCTGCTGGGCGGGCTGGCCGGCTGCACCGAGGACGGCAAGTCGCCCGTCGAGATCCAGCTCCCCGGCAGAGTCCGCTCGCCGGACGAGGCCATCCGCATCACCCCCGAAGACAACGCCAAGGACGTCCCGGCCGACGGGCGGCTGACGGTCACCGTGCCCGAAGGGCGGCTGGAGCGGGTGGTGGTGACCAAGGTGGAGGACGCGCAGCAGGAGGAGGTCCCCGGCGCCATCGCCGCCGACGGCCTCAGCTGGAGCCCCACCCCGCAGGCCGGCCGGCTCGCCCTCGCGGCCAAGTACACCGTGGACGCGGTCGCCCTCGACGGGCACAACCGCCGCCAGGCCCGGCACACCACCTTCACCACCTACGTTCCCGAGGAGCGGTTCATCGGCTACTTCAAGCCGGAGAACCGCTCGACCGTCGGCACCGGCATGATCGTCTCCTTCAAGTTCAGCCGGGCCGTCGAGCGACGCGCCGAGGTGGAGCGCGCCATCCGGATCACCTCCGAACCGGCCGTGGAGGTGGTCGGCCACTGGTTCGGCAAGGAACGCCTCGACTTCCGGCCCAAGCAGTACTGGAAACCGGGGACCAAGGTCACCGTGCGGATGGACCTGCGCGACGTCGAGGGCGCGCCCGGCTCGTACGGCATCCAGTCCAAGACCGTCACCTTCACCGTCGGCCGCTCCCAGATCTCCACCGTGGACGCGGCCGCCCACACCATGGAGGTCCGCCGGGACGGCGAGCTGCTGTCGACCGTGCCGATCAGCGCCGGAGCGCCCAAGACCACCACCTACAACGGGAAGATGGTGGTGATGGAGCTCTTCGACGTCACCCGGATGAACGGCCAGACCGTGGGGTTCGGCGGCGAGTACGACATCCCCGACGTCCCGCACGCCATGCGGCTCACCAATTCCGGGACCTTCCTGCACGGCAACTACTGGTCCAGCCCCGACACCTTCGGCACCACCAACGTCAGCCACGGCTGCGTGGGCCTGCGGGACGACAAGGGCGGCGGCTCCGACACCCCGGCGGGCTGGTTCTTCGACCGGACCCTCATCGGGGATGTGGTGGAGGTCGTGAACTCGCAGGACAAGACGGTCGCAGCCGACAACGGGCTGGGCGGATGGAACATGTCCTGGGCGGACTGGGTGGCCGGATCCGCCATCGCCTGAACGGCGCACCGCCACCCCCGCACGAGTGACTTGTGTGATCGGAATGCCGTAGCCGAGGGTGTCCACGACCCGCACCGCCGACCCCTGCCCCCAGCCTGTCAGGGCACATGAGGGCAGCAGGGGAAACGGACGGAGCACCATGTCAGCAAGGAACTGGACCCTCGGGTTCGCGATCGGCGCCGTGCTGGCCGCCGGCGCCCCCACGGCCGTCGCCGCCGGACCCGGCGCCGACCGGCCGGTGGCGGCGGCCCGCGCGCCGCTGCCCGACGGGCTCGGTCCGTGCGTTCCGGGGCGCTGCCCGGACCCGTACCCGCCGATCAACAGCGACGGCGTCCTGCGCGGCCGGGACAACGGCATCAACATCTTCGCCGGCGGCGACTTCCGGGTCCGCGGACGGGCCTCCGAGGCCGAGGGCCGCCTCGTCGTCCTCGGCGGCTTCGACCAGGACAAGGCGGCCGGCGGCGACAGCCGGTACAACGTCGGGATCGTCGGCGCCGGATCGCTCGTACCGCCCCCCGACGGCGCCGACTTCCTCACCACCGGCGCGGGCGTCACCGTCGCCCAGGACGAGCGTCTGCTCGCCGAGGGCGGTGTGGTCCGGCACGCGGGCCCCCTCACCGGCGACGTGCGGGGCACCCAGGTCCAGGACCCCGCCGCCGTCGCCCCGTACGCCGGACTGCGCGACCGGCTCAGCGCCGCCAGCCAGTGCTACGCCCGGGTCGGCGGGCAGCCGCGCCCGGCCACCGGCACCGTCGTCAACAGCGGCTTCGAGACCGTGTTCACCGGCGACGGCACCTCCGCGCTCCAGATCTTCAACGTGGACGCGGACCTGGTCGGCAACGGCGGCGGCCAGCAGGGCATCCGGTTCGCCCGCATCCCGGCCACGGCCACCGTCCTGGTCAACGTCCTGGGTGCCACCCGCACGATCAACACCTACAGCGGCGGCATCGCGGACACCGACCCGCTCAACGCCTACCGCGACCGGCTGCTGTGGAACTTCCCGGACGCCACCACCGTGAACCTGACCGGCGGCGGCCAGTTCCAGGGCAGCTTCCTGATGGGGCAGCAGACCTCCGAGACCACCGTCACCCTGCCCGGCATCAACGGCCGCTTCTTCACGACCGGCTCCGTCACCCACGGCAGCGAGACAGTCGGAGGCGGCGGCCAGGAGTTCCACGCCTACCCCTTCAACGGCGACCTCCCCGACTGCGGCGGCACGGTCCCGGTGACCGGCGCGGTCTCCGTCCTCAAGCGGGACGCGGCGACGGGCGCGGCGCTGGCGGGCGCGCGGTTCGAGCTGTGGCGGGAGAGCAACGGCACCGCCGGCCTCCAGCCCACCGGGCCGGGCGCCGACACCCGCGTCAGCGAGTGCACCACCCCGGCCACCGGCCTGTGCGAGACGACCACCGGGCTCGGCACGTACTACTGGCGCGAGACCCAGGCGCCCCCCGGGTACGTACTCCCGCCCCAGCCGGTCAGCGCGCTGACGCTGACCGCCGAGAACGCGCAGGCCGGCGTCCGGTACGAGGCGGACAACCAGCGCGGCCCCGAACCGCCGGACGCCGCCCGCGTGGTGCTGCGCAAGACGGACGGGGCGACGGGCGCGGCGCTGGCCGGCGCGGAGTTCGAGCTGTGGCGGGAGAGCAACGGCACCGCCGGCCTGCAGACCACCGCCCCGGGCGGTGACACCCGGCTGGACGGCACCTGCGTGACCGACGCCCAGGGCACCTGCACGGTGGAACTGCCGGTCGGCCAGACCTACTACTGGCGGGAGACCGCGGTCCCGGCGGGATACGAACCGCCCGCCGACCCGGTCACGCGCTTCGACCTGACCGAGGGCGACGTGGCGGACGGCATCGCCGTCTCCGTCCCGAACACCAGGAGCGAGCGGTACGAGGGCGCCATCCGGATCCTCAAGCAGGACGCCAAGACCGGACGGCCGCTGCGCGGCGCGGTGTTCGAGGTGTGGCAGGAGACCAACGGCACCGCCGGACTCCAGACGCGCGGCATCAACGCCGACCGCCGGGCGGCCGACGGCTGCGCCACGGACCGCGGCGGGATCTGCGACTTCGGCCCGCTCCCCGAGGGCTCCTACTACCTCGTCGAGACGGCCGTGCCCGAGGGCTACGCGCTGCCCGCGGACCGGGTGACCGGACCGCTGCGGCTGGACGCCGCCACCCCGGACCGGCGGCTCGTGGTCACGCTCCGCAACGAGCGCGACGGCCACGGCAAGGGCAAAGGCGACCACGGCAAGGGCCACGGCAAAGGCGACCACGGCAAGGGCCACGGCAAGGGCGACCACGCCAAGGGCCACGGCAAGGGCGACCACGGCAAGGGCAAGGGCGGGCACGCCGAGCACCCGAAGGACGCCCGACACCCGAAGGACGCCAAGGGCCCCCGGGCCTGACCCGCGGATCTGATCCCGGATCTGATCCCAGGCCCCCTACGACGGACGGAGCGGCATGACAGCCAGGACGACGAGGGTGTGGCCCATCGGTCTCGCCGCCGCGGTGGTGCTCACCGCGGCGGCGCCGGCCCTGGCCGCACCGCCCCCGGCGGCGGCCGGCACCGCCAAGGTCGTACTGCGCAGCACCGACCTGGACACCGGCGCACCGCTGCCCGGGGCCCGTTTCGAGCTGTGGCGGGAGACCAACGACCGGGCCGGGCTCCAGAGCACCGGCCCTGGCGCCGACGAAAGACAGCGGGGCGGCGTCTGCGTGACCGACGCGAAGGGCCTCTGCACGGTGGAGCTCGCGACCGGAGAGACGTACTACGCGCTCCAGGTCGCGGCCCCGGCCGGCTACGAGTGGCCGGACGAAGCGGCGACCGGCTTCGACCTGGTCGAGGCCGCAGCCCGGGACGGTCTCGTCCTGGGCGTCCCCAACCGGCGCCCCGACGCCGCGTACAGCGGCTGGATCCGCGTCCGCAAGAAGGACGCGAAGACCGGCTCGCCCCTGCACGGCGCGGTGTTCGAGCTGTGGAAGGAGACCAACGGCACCACCGGCCTCAAGACCCGGGGCATCGACGCCGACCAGCGCGTCAGGCCCGGCTGCGCCACCGACGCCGACGGCACCTGCGAGTTCGACGGGCTCGCCGACGGCGGGTACTTCCTGGTCGAGAAGGATGTCCCCGAGGGCTACGTCCTGCCGAAGAGCCCGGTGGCCGGCCCCTACCAGCTGGACGCAGCAAGCGGCCGGCAGCTCGTACTCACCGTTTACAACAAGCGCGCCGAGCCGATCCCCCTCGACGAGAAGGCCGAGGCCGCGGGCGAGGGCACCCGGGAGAGGGGCCGCCCCGCCCGGACCACGCGGCCGGGTGCGCCGGTGGAGTGACCTCCTCACTCCGGCGGCGCAGCAGCGCGCGCCGTACCCCGGCCACACGGCTTGGCTGGGGTACGACCGTCCGCGCTCGCAGACCGAGGAGGCCCCATGGCCGCACGTCAGGGGAGAGGCCCGGTGGCCCGGGCGGCCGTACTCGGCGCCCTGCTCGCACTCGCGGGCCCGCCCCCGTCCCTCGCCGCGGCCGCCCAGGCGGAACCGGAGAGCGCGTGCGTGGCGGGCACCGGCCCCTACCAGCGCGAGCTGGA
The DNA here is from genome assembly GCF_042726555.1 of Streptomyces sp. NPDC060232. Taxonomy (NCBI): domain Bacteria; kingdom Bacillati; phylum Actinomycetota; class Actinomycetes; order Kitasatosporales; family Streptomycetaceae; genus Streptomyces; species Streptomyces sp. NPDC060232. Next base: position 254,247 of record NZ_JBHXAG010000002.1, read on the forward strand.
GCACCACGTGGGACGGCCGGTCGACGGGGTGCAGTCCTCGGCGGACTGCCGCGCGGTCCGCGACTTCCAGCGCAGGAACGGCGTCAGCCCCGCCGACGGCTACGCGGGCGTCGCCACCTACCGCACGATGCTCGTCGTGACGGCCCGCCCCGACCCCAACGCCGCGGGCGCCTGCCCCGAACGCGCCCACCGCGTCACCTGCGTCGACCTCAACCGCCAGCTGCTGTGGGTGCAGAAGAACGGCGGCGTCGTCCTGCGGCCCGTGCCCATCCGCACCGGCCGCGACTTCCAGGAGACCCGGACCGGCTGGCACGAGGTGTACTGGCGCAGCAGGAACCACGTCTCCACGCTGTACGGGTCGCCCATGCCGTACGCCCAGTTCTTCGACGGGGGCCAGGCCCTGCACGGCTCGCCCGGCACCCTCTACGAGGGCGGCGGTTCCGCCGGCTGCGTCAACCTCACCGAAGCGGACGCCAAGCGCCTGTGGGACCTGCTCGCCGAGGGCGACGCCGTCTACGTCTGGGGCACCAAGCCGGGCACCGAGGACTGACCCGCAAGCCGTCCCCGCCGTGTCGCGGCACTTGGGACGGAACGGTGACAAGACCGTGGCTCATCGTGATCCTCCCATGTGATTTCCTGTCGACATGCGCGCGACAGTCCGTGCGCGGGGGACATGGGGAGAACACGAGTGAACGTGCAGCCGATACGCGGCCGCGCCCGGACCGGCCTGCCGGCCCTTCTGCTGGGAGCGGCCCTGCTGTTCACCACCGCCTGCAGCGGCGGTGGCGGCGGCAACGGCAACGGCAGCGGAAGCGACAACGCCGGGGGTGGCGGCAAGACCGGTACCGAGGCTTCGAAGGCCGTCGTCAACGTCAAGCCCGACGACGGGGCCAAGGAGGTCGCGACCAGCGGCGTCCTGAAGATCACGAGCACCGGCGGCAAGCTCAGCACGGTGACCGTCGCCGACACCAAGGGCAACGCGGTCGAGGGCAAGGTCTCCGACGACGGCGCGAGCTGGGAGCCGGCCCGCCACCTGGCCTCGGCCACCGAGTACAAGGTCCACGCGGTCGCCAAGGACGAGGCCGGCCGGGAGTCCGCCAAGGACACCTCCTTCACGACCCTGACCCCGAAGAACACCTTCGTGGGCCACTACACGCCCGAGGACGGCTCGACCGTCGGCGTGGGCATGCCGGTCTCCATCAACTTCTCCCGTGGCATCACCAACCCCGAAGCCGTCGAGAAGGCCATCACGGTGACGGCCGAGCCGGCCGTGCCGGTCGAGGGCCACTGGTTCGGCAACGACCGCCTCGACTTCCGCCCCGAGAAGTACTGGGCCGCGGGCACGACGGTCACCGTGAAGCTCGCCCTGGACGGGGTCGAGGGCCGCCCGGGGGTCTACGGCAAGCAGACCCGCACGGTCACCTTCAAGATCGGGCGCTCGCAGGTCTCCACGGTCGACGCGGCCGCGCACACGATGCAGGTCGTCCGGGACGGCCAGGTCCTCAAGGACGTCCCGATCACCGCGGGCGCCCCGTCGACCACCACCTACAACGGCCAGATGGTCATCAGCGAGAAGTACAAGGTCACGCGGATGAACGGCGCGACCGTCGGCTTCGGCGGCGAGTACGACATCTCCGACGTCCCGCACGCGATGCGGCTGTCGCAGTCGGGCACCTTCGTGCACGGCAACTACTGGGCCTCCTCCGGCACCTTCGGCTCGGCCAACGTCAGCCACGGCTGCATCGGCCTCAAGGACGTCCGCGGCGCGGGCGACTCCAAGCAGCCCGCGGCCTGGTTCTTCGACGAGTCGCTGATCGGCGACGTGGTCGTCGTGAAGAACTCCAAGGACAAGCAGATCGCCCCGGACAACGGCCTCAACGGCTGGAACATGGACTGGGCGGAGTGGATCAAGTAGATCCGTCCCGTACGCGGTGGAGGTGGCCCGGTGCTGTGACACACAGCACCGGGCCACCTCGCGTTAACCGCCGCTAACCTGACCCGTATGACCATCTCTCTCGAAGTCTCCGAAGGTGTCGGCACCATCCGCCTGGACCGGCCGCCCATGAACGCCCTGGACATCGCCACCCAGGACCGGCTGCGCGAGCTCGCCGTGGAGGCGACCGACCGGGCCGACGTCCGCGCGGTCGTCATCTACGGCGGCGAGAAGGTGTTCGCGGCGGGCGCGGACATCAAGGAGATGCAGACGATGGACCACGCGGCGATGGTCGCCCGGTCCCGTGCGCTGCAGGACGCCTTCACCGCCGTCGCCCGCATCCCCAAGCCCGTCGTCGCGGCCATCACCGGCTATGCGCTGGGCGGCGGTTGCGAGCTCGCGCTGTGCGCCGACTACCGGATCGCCGCCGACAACGCCAAGCTCGGCCAGCCCGAGATCCTGCTCGGCCTGATCCCCGGCGCGGGCGGCACCCAGCGGCTGTCCAGGCTGGTCGGCCCCTCCCGGGCCAAGGACCTGATCTTCACGGGCCGCATGGTCAAGGCCGACGAGGCGCTGACCCTGGGCCTGGTCGACCGGGTGGTGCCCGCCGCCGAGGTCCACGAGCAGGCGCACGCCTGGGCCGCCAAGCTCGCGCAGGGACCGGCGATCGCGCTGCGCGCCGCCAAGGAGTGCGTGGACGCGGGCCTGGAGACGGACATCGACACCGGGCTCACCATCGAACGCAACTGGTTCGCGGGCCTGTTCGCCACCGAGGACCGCGAGCGCGGCATGCGCAGTTTCGTCGAAGAGGGCCCGGGCAAGGCGAAGTTCGTCTGACCGTCCCGCCGGGCGGTCCTCCCTGTGGGTGGATTAGCCAGGCCTTAAGGCAGCCTTAAGGCGCCTTGGTGATCGACTCGCTGTGATCACTTCCGTGCGGTGGGCCACGCCAGGTCAGGGCCCGTTTCAAGGCCCTTCGGCTGCCTCTCGCATATGACAGGAGAGCCCCTCGGATTCGTTGAATCCGGGGGGTGTTTTCCCGTGGAACGGCCCGGAGGGGCAGGCCCCCCGTCCATGATGGGTGCATGGCGGGCCTGGAGGGTGTGGAACAGCCGCGGCAACGCGGCGGTGCTTCGGCGGTACGGCTCACGGCGGCGGTCGAGGAGGAGCAGGGCCTCAAGGCGCTGGAGTCGTACGGGAACCCGGCCGAGGGTGAAGTGACGTTGCCGTCCATGCCGGAGTCGGCCGGCGCAGCGCGCCGGCTCACCCAGTGCGTGGTGGTCCGCCTCTGGGGCCTCTCGCCGCAGATCTCCGAGCACGCGGTCCTGCTGGTCTCCGAACTCGTCGGCAACGCGGTCCGACACACCGGCGCCCGCTCCTTCGGCTTACGCATGCTGCGGCGGCGCGGCTGGATCCGGGTGGAGGTGCGCGACCCCTCGCGCGGGCTGCCCTGTCTGATGCCGGTCCACGAACTGGACACCACCGGCCGCGGCCTCTTCCTCGTCGACAAGCTGTCCGACCGGTGGGGCGCCGACCTGCTGCCCCGGGGGAAGATCACCTGGTTCGAGATGCGGGTCGCCGACCGTCAGAACGCCTGAAGCCCCCGGTCGCCGTGTGGGGCGGTGTGGGGGCTTCATGGGTGCGCCGAGGATCGAAGGGGGTGTGATCCTCGGCGTGGCGACTTCGCTCGGGTCAATGGGAAGTCGTGGTTTCGACTATGACAGACGCGGGCTCGAACGCCAAAAGTCCCTACTTGGACATAAGTGTGCAAATCGTAAGGCTTTCTAGCTAAATCCTAGGTGAGGTGGGCCACCCACCTCGCAATCGATGAATAACTATCGACTGCTCTGAGTAAATCGTTGATCACGTGGCGGATGGGTCGTCGCTTGACCCCTTTCGGTGTGCATCCCGAAATGGGTCAATCATTACCTTCCGGGCTATCCACCCCTTAAATGGGCAAGTGCTCTCACATCCAGGCCGCCGCGCGGCCCTGCGTGCGGCTCTGCGTGCGGCCGGTCTCGGTGTGGCCGGCGCCGCGACGGCCGGCCTCACCGCCGGCTGCGGTCCGGGCCGCCCACCCGCCGGTCCCTCCTCCCCACCTCCCGGCCCCGCCCGCCCGGCCAAGCCCGCACAGGCGGCCCCGGCCGCCGCCCCGCGCCGGTTCGCCGGGCAGCCCGTCGAGATCGGCCACGGTCCGCGCGACAGCGACCGGGTCGCCCTCACCTTCCACGGCAACGGGGAGCCCGCCCTCGCCCGCGCGGTGCTGGCCGCGGCGGAGAAGGCCGGCGCGCGGGTCACCGTACTGGCGATCGGCGCCTGGCTGGAGGCCCACCCGGACATGGCCCGCCGGATCCTCGACGGCGGTCACGAACTCGGCAACCACACCCAGCGCCACCTCGCCATCAACGGCATGACCGAGGCGGAGGCCTACGCCGAGATCACCGGCTGCGCCCAGCGCCTCAAGCGGCTCACCGGCTCCATCGGCACCTGGTTCCGGCCCTCCCAGACGCAGTACGCGACGCCGCTCGTCCAGAAGCTGGCCCAGCGGGCGGGCTACCCGCACGTCCTCTCCTACGACGTCGACTCCCTCGACTTCACCTCGCCCGGCGCCGCGGCCGTCATCCGCAACGTCACCGGGACGATCCGGCCCGGATCCGTGGTGAGCCTGCACTTCGGCTACGCGGACACGGTCGACGCGATGCCTCCCCTCCTCGAAGAACTCGCGCGCCGCACGCTGCGCGCGGTGACCACCACGGAGCTGCTGACGCCATGAAGACCACCCGCCTTCCCCGGAATGCCGGCGTGCTGCTGGCCGGTCTGGTCCTCGCCGCCCTGGCCGGCTGCGGATCAGCCGGTAAGGGACCCGCCGAGGCGCTCGGCACCAAGGGCGCGGCCGAACCCGCCAAGGCCGTACCGGCCGCGCCGCCCGGGCTGCCCGGCATGCCGCCACTGCTGGATCCCAACGACGTCTACGCGGCGGACCGGCCGGGCAAGCTCTCCCCGGTGGTCAAGGACTTCCCGTCCCGCGTCTACGTGCCGAACACCAACTCCAACACGGTGTCCGTCATCGACCCGGAGACCTACCAGGTCATCGACACCATCCCGGTCGGGGTGCAGCCCCAGCACGTCGTCCCCTCCTGGGACCTGAAGACCCTCTGGGTCAACAACAACCGGGGCCACACCCTCACCCCGATCAACCCCGCCACCGGCGAGGCCGGAAAGCCCGTCGAGGTCCACGACCCGTACAACCTGTACTTCACGCCCAACGGGAAGTACGCGATCGTCATGGCCTCCCTGGACAAGGAGCTGGTCTTCCGCGACCCGCACACCATGGACCGCGTGAAGACCGTCCCGGTGACCTGCTTCGGCGTCAACCACGCCGACTTCTCCGCCGACGGCCGCTACTTCATCGTGAGCTGCGAGTTCTCCGGCGAACTCCTCAAGGTGGACACCGAGAAGATGGAGGTCGTCGGCCAGCAGAAGCTGCCCTTCGAGGGGGCGATGCCCCAGGACGTCAAGGTCTCCCCGGACGGCAAGACCTTCTACGTCGCCGACATGATGGCGCACGGCATGTGGGTGCTCAGCGGCGACTCCTTCGAGACCCCCAAACTGCTGCCCACCGGCAAGGGCTGCCACGGGCTCTACGTGAGCCGCGACTCCAAGGAGATGTACGTCTCCAACCGCGGCGAGGGCACCATCTCGGTCTACAACTTCCCGCAGAAGAAGCTCACCAAGAAGTGGACGCTGCCGGACGGCGGCAGCCCCGACATGGGCGGCGTCTCCGCCGACGGCAAGGTGCTGTGGCTCTCCGGCCGCTACAACTCCGAGGTGTACGCCGTCGACACCGTGACCGGCAAGCAGCTCGCCCGCATCCCGGTGGGCGGCGGCCCGCACGGACTCGCCGTGTACCCGCAGCCCGGCCGCTACTCGCTCGGCCACACCGGGATCTTCCGCTAGGTCCTGGCGGGACGCCCGGCCGCCGCCAGGCCGCCGCCGGGGCGGCCGGGGGCGGGGCGGGACCCGGGGGGTCCGGCCGCCCCGGGTGCCGTTACCCTGGGCCGGTCAACAAGCACCAAGAAGGGGTGGACCCAGTGGCGGACATCGAGAGCGCACGGGCTACGTTCGACAGGTTCGACGTGAACGGTGACGGCTTCATCACGGCCGACGAGTACAGCGCCGCGATGCGCGCCATGGGCGACGCCTACGTGACCCCGGCCGTCGCGGACTCCGTCGTCGCCTCCAAGGACGCGAACGGCGACAAGCTGCTGAGCTTCGACGAGTTCTGGGCCGCCCTGGACAAGTAGTCTCCCGGGCTCCCGCCCCGGCCCGCGGGCCCGGGCAGGAGCCCGCGTCAGGCGGTCGGCCCGGACGTGTCCTCCATGTCCTCGACCTCGCCGAGGGCCTCCTCCAGCCAGGCCAGCCAGAACGTCTCCAGGGCGATCCCCCCGTGCAGGACGAGCCGGCGAAGCCGGTCCTCCACGGCGTCGCGCCCCGGCGGGAAGTCCTTCTCCTCGATGGCCTCGTACTGCGCCAGCTGGCGGCGGTGCAGGTCCAGGTGGCGCCGCAGCTCAGGACCCAGCCCCTGCGGCCCCACGACGCCCGCCGCCCGGATCCGCAGCAGCAGCGGATCGCGCATCGGCTTCGGGTCCTGGCTCTCCGCGACCCACCGGGCCAGCTCCGTACCGCCCGCCGGCAGGACCTCGTACTCCTTCTTCTGCCCCCGCACGGGCACCTCGCTGGGCAGCGCCCGGATCAGGCCGGCCTCCTCCAGCCGCCCGAGCTCGCGGTAGATCTGCTGGTGCGTCGCCGACCAGAAGTACCCGATCGACTTGTCGAACCGCCGGGTCAGCTCCAGCCCGGACGAGGGCTTCTCAAGCAGGGCGGTGAGGATGGCGTGCGGCAGGGACATGCCGTCATCCTAGGTTTGCGGCGGCCCGGTGCCGCGGCCGACCTTGCCGCGGCCGCCCCCGGACGGGCCAGGCCCGGTGGCGGCCTCCCCGCGTACTGCACAGGCTGGGACGCGTGGCTGCCGACGAGAACACCGCGACCCCCGCGCCGTACACCGACCTCACCGCCCTCTACGTGAACTGCACGCTCAAGCGCTCGCCCGAGACCAGCAACACCGAGGGCCTGATCGACAAGAGCCGCGCGGTCATGGAGTCCGCGGGCGCCCGTACCGCGCTCGTCCGCGCCGTCGACCACGACATCGCGACGGGCGTCTGGCCGGACATGACCGAGCACGGCTGGGAGAGCGACCAGTGGCCGGTCCTCTACAGCCAGGTCATGGACGCCGACATCCTCGTGCTGTGCGGACCCATCTGGCTCGGCGACAACAGCTCCGTGATGAAGAAGGTCATCGAGCGGCTCTACGCCTGCTCCTCCCTGCTGAACGAGCACGGCCAGTACGCCTACTACGGCCGGGTCGGCGGCGCGCTGATCACCGGCAACGAGGACGGCGTCAAGCACTGCGCCATGAACGTCCTCTACAGCCTCCAGCACCTCGGCTACGCGATCCCGCCGCAGGCCGACGCGGGATGGATCGGCGAGGCCGGCCCCGGCCCCTCCTACCTCGACCCCGGCTCGGGCGGCCCCGAGAACGACTTCACCAACCGCAACACCGCCTTCATGTCCTGGAACCTCATGCACCTGGCCGCGCTGCTCAAGCGCTCCGGCGGCATCCCGGCGCACGGCAACCAGCGCTCCCTGTGGGACGCCGGCTGCCGTTTCGACTTCCCCAACCCCGAGCACCGATGAGTTCTGCGCGCCCCGACGGTCTCATGGGGGACGACAAGACTGGAGGAAGCCCGTGGAGCAGCTGCTGAGAGTCCAGAACTTCACCGTCTCGCGCGACGGATTCGGCGCCGGCGAGCCCCAGAGCCTGGAGCGGCCGTTCGGCCACGCCGATCCCGCGGCCATGTTCGCGTGGGCCGGGGCCACCGCGAGCTGGCCCAACCGCACGGACCCCGGGGGCAGCCGGGGCCTGGACGACTACTTCACCCGCGACTTCGCGCACAACATCGGCGCCGAGATCATGGGCCGCAACAAGTTCGGGCCCCAGCGCGGGCCCTGGGCCGACCACGAGTGGAAGGGCTGGTGGGGTGACGAGCCCCCGTTCCACACACCCGTCTTCGTCATGACCCACTACCCGCGTCCCTCGTTCACGCTCTCCGACACCACCTTCCACTTCGTCGACGACGAACCGGCGGCGGTGCTGGAAGCGGCCAAGGAGGCGGCGCGGGGCAAGGACGTCCGGCTCGGCGGCGGTGCGACCACCATCCGGGAGTTCCTCGACGCCGGTCTCGTCGACACCCTGCACGTGGCGGTCGCGCCCGTGGACCTCGGCTCCGGGGTGCGGCTGTGGAAGTCGCCCGAGGAACTGCTCGACCGGTTCCACCTGGAGGTCGTGCCCAGCCCGAGCGGCGTGACGCACCACCTGTTCTGGCGCAGGTGACACCGGCCTGCCCGGGGCGTGGCACGCTCCGGGCAGGCCGTCCCGTCGCCGGTTCAGTGGGCGATGTCCACGACGAACCGCTCGGGCGAGTGCAGGCTGTAGGCGCGGTAGTAGGGGACGGTGTCGAAGGCGGCGCCGAAGGTCACGTACCCCTCGTAGTCGCCGGTCATGGCGAGGCCCTTGAGCTTGCTGAGGTAGATCTTCTGCAGCTTGGGGCCCTGGTAGACGCTCCCGCCCGCGTCGTCGTGCGCGGCGGCGGGGTGGAGGCGGATCTCCAGGAAGTGCTTCCCGGCCAGCGGGACGGGCTTCCCGGAGCCGTCGTGGACGAGCTGGGCGACGGGCGTGACGGTCACCGTGGGGGTGTACCCCTCCAGGTCGATGACGATCCGGTCGAACGTGGCGTGCCCGCCCCAGCGGGCGTTCACGACGAGCGGGGTCGGGGCCTGGGCGTCGGCGGTGGCCGAGCTGAGGGTGGAGGCCGAGGCGGGCGCGGCGAAGGACAGGCAGGCGGCGAGCAGAGCGCCGGTCGCCAGGGCCACGAACTGCCGGATACGGGCGTTGATCATGACGTCCCCTCGATTCCGAGAGACGGGGACAGGTGGCACACCCTAGGACGCCGGCCCGGGGCTCATCGGTTCCGCCGCTCGTCCCGGACGAGGGGCGGACACGGCGAAGGCTCCGGTCCCCGGCCTGGGCCGGGGACCGGAGCCCCAGGTTTCTCAGCAGCCGCAAGGAAGTGGCGCGCCGCGTGCCGGTGTTCGCCGCGCTGAGCAGGAACGCCAAGCGCCCCGACCGGACGTATGTCGGTGCGATGAACCTGCGGACCGGCGACACCGTGCTGGCGTCGTCCGGAGGCGGCCATTGCGCCGAGGGGAACGCCCTCAAGGCGCTCGCTGGTAACTTGTCCGAGGTCATATTCACGGACGCCTACCAGGTCCAGCGTAAGAACGGCCGTCTCAAGGGCGGAATCAAGCCCGTCAGACGAACTATTCTCCGGAGAACTTCGTGCCCGGAATTCAGGCCGACGCGGGCGGAGCGTGGGGAAGATGACGACTCAACTGGAACTCGTCGAGATGGAGATCCGGCGTCACGACTGGAGCGCGATGCTCTGTGGCTGCCGCGAGTCCGGCGGGCACCTGCCGGCCCTGCTCCTTGAGCTCGCGGCGCAGGCGGAGGAGGGTGCCGGGATCGACTACGAAGGCGTCGCCCGGCATGTCGTCTCGCCGGCCAGCATGTTCCTTGAGCCGGCCCCTCCGGTGGTCGCGGTCATCATGGCGGTACTGGCGTCGAAGACCCCTGGGTATGCCCGCGTCGCGTGCCTCCAGATGCTGCTGTTCATCCTGTCGGCGGATACTCAGGCACCCGTTCCCGCCCTGGAGGGGCGTGACGTGGCGGCCGAATGCGAGGCCGAGGTCCGACGGCGGATGTGGAATCTGTACGCGGAAGTGCTGTCCAGCGAATCCATTGATGCGCGCAGTCATGCGTACGAGATCCTCATGCTGATCGGGGAGGACGAAGAACGCGTCGAGCGACTTCAGGCGGCCGCAGGCGAGAGGCTTCCCTGGGACCTGCGCTCCTGAGTGGCCGATATTGACGAAGGGCCCCGTACCTTGCTCCTGCGAGGTACGGGGCCCTTTGCTTCATGCGTGCGCCGGCGGGTTTCGGATCAGCACTCGATGACGTTGACCGCGAGGCCGCCGCGGGCGGTCTCCTTGTACTTCACCTTCATGTCGGCGCCGGTCTCCTTCATGGTCTTGATGACCTTGTCGAGGGAGACCTTGTGGGTGCCGTCGCCGCGCATCGCCATCTTGGCCGCGGTGACGGCCTTGACCGCGGCCATGCCGTTGCGCTCGATGCAGGGGATCTGGACCAGGCCGCCGACCGGGTCGCAGGTCAGGCCCAGGTTGTGCTCCATGCCGATCTCGGCGGCGTTCTCGACCTGCTCCGGGGTGCCGCCCAGGACCTCGGCGAGGGCGCCGGCCGCCATCGAGCAGGCCGAGCCCACCTCGCCCTGGCAGCCGACCTCGGCGCCGGAGATCGATGCGTTCTCCTTGAACAGCATGCCGATCGCGCCCGCCGCCAGCAGGAAGCGCACCACGCCGTCCTCGTCCGCGCCCGGCACGAAGTTCATGTAGTAGTGCAGGACGGCCGGGAGGACGCCCGCCGCGCCGTTGGTGGGCGCGGTGACGACACGGCCGCCGGCCGCGTTCTCCTCGTTGACCGCCATCGCGTAGATCGTCGTCCACTCGCTGCGGTGCATCATCGGGTCGCCCTCGGTGCGCAGCTGGCGCGCCGTGGAGGCGGCGCGGCGCTTGACCCGCAGGCCGCCCGGGAGGATGCCCTCGCGGGACATGCCGCGCGAGACGCAGGACTGCATGACGCGCCAGATCTCCAGGAGGCCCTCGCGGATCTCCTCCTCCGTGCGCCAGGCCTTCTCGTTCTCCAGCATCAGGGAGGAGATCGACAGGCCGGTCTCGTTCGCCAGGCGCAGCATCTCGTCACCGGAGCGGAAGGGGTACTTCAGCACCGTGTCGTCGAGTTTGATCCGGTCCTCGCCGACCGCGTCCTCGTCCACGACGAAGCCGCCGCCGACCGAGTAGTAGGTCTTCTCCAGCAGCGGGGTGCCGGCCTCGTCGTACGCGAAGAGCGTCATGCCGTTCGCGTGGTAGGGCAGGGAGCGCCGGCGGTGCAGGATCAGCTGGTTCGGCTCGTCGAAGGCGATCTCGTGGCCATCGCCTATCTCCGCGCCCAGCAGCCGCAGGCGGCCGCTCTTGCGGATGCGCTCCACCTCGTCGTCCGCCGTCTCCACGTCCACGGTGCGGGGGGAGTGGCCCTCCAGGCCCAGCAGCACCGCCTTGGGGGTGCCGTGCCCGTGGCCGGTCGCGCCCAGGGATCCGAAGAGCTCGGCCCGCACGGAGGCCGTCTGGGCGAGCACACCGTCCTTCTTCAGCCGCGTCACGAACATGCGGGCGGCGCGCATCGGACCGACCGTGTGGGAGGAGGAGGGACCGATGCCGATGGAGAAGAGATCGAAGACGGAGATGGCCACGGTGGCGGACTCCCTTGTCTGCTCGTGGGGTGGGAGGGGGCAGGAGGGGATTGTTCGGACTATGTCCGACAGACGAGCTTAACGCGGCGTGGTGAACGACCCGGCTGCCGGAAGGAGTGGGAAGCGTTACGCCGACGTGGCGGGCCGGAGCCGGAGCCCGAGCCGTAGCCGGGAACGGAGCCCGAGCCGCGGACGGGACCGGTGGCCGCACTCCCGGGAAACGTGCGGAGAGGGAACGGGGGAGAAGGGGAAAAGCGGGGAAGGGCCCGGCCCTGTGCGGTGACCAGGCCGGGCCCTTCCTGTACCCACCGCTAGAGCGACGGGTACAGCGGGAACTTCGCGGCGAGCGCCGAGACGCGCGCCTTGAGGCCCTCGGCGTCGTACGTCGGCTTCAGCGCCTGCGCGATGATCTCGGCGACCTCGGTGAAGGCCTCGGCGTCGAAACCGCGGGTGGCCAGGGCCGGCGTACCGATCCGCAGACCCGAGGTGACCATCGGCGGCCGCGGGTCGTTCGGGATGGCGTTGCGGTTGACCGTGATGCCGACCTCGTGGAGGCGGTCCTCGGCCTGCTGGCCGTCCAGCTCGGAGTTGCGCAGGTCGACCAGGACCAGGTGCACGTCGGTGCCGCCGGTGAGGACGTCCACGCCCACGGCCTTGACGTCGTCCTGGACCAGACGGGCCGCGAGGATCTTCGCGCCCTCCAGGGTGCGCTCCTGGCGCTCCTTGAACTCGGGCGAGGCCGCGACCTTGAAGGAGACGGCCTTGGCCGCGATCACGTGCTCCAGCGGGCCGCCCTGCTGACCCGGGAAGACCGCGGAGTTGATCTTCTTGGCCAGCTCCTGCGTCGACAGGATGACACCGCCGCGCGGACCGCCGAGGGTCTTGTGCGTGGTGGTGGTCACGACGTGGGCGTGCGGGACCGGGTTCGGGTGCAGGCCCGCGGCCACCAGGCCGGCGAAGTGCGCCATGTCGACCATCAGGTACGCGCCGACCTCGTCCGCGATGCGGCGGAAGGCGGCGAAGTCCAGCTGGCGCGGGTAGGCGGACCAGCCGGCGACGATCAGCTGCGGCTTGGACTCCTTGGCGAGGCGCTCGACCTCGGCCATGTCGACCTCGCCGGTCTCGTCGACGTGGTACGGGACCACGTTGTAGAGCTTGCCGGAGAAGTTGATCTTCATGCCGTGGGTCAGGTGACCGCCGTGGGCCAGGTTGAGGCCCATGATCGTGTCGCCCGGCTTGAGCAGGGCGAACATCGCGGCGGCGTTCGCCTGCGCACCGGAGTGCGGCTGGACGTTCGCGGCCTCGGCGCCGAACAGCGCCTTGATGCGGTCGATCGCGATCTGCTCGACCACGTCGACGTGCTCGCAGCCGCCGTAGTAGCGGCGGCCCGGGTAGCCCTCGGCGTACTTGTTGGTCAGGACCGAGCCCTGGGCCTCCATGACGGCGACCGGAGCGAAGTTCTCCGACGCGATCATTTCCAGGGTCGACTGCTGGCGCACGAGCTCGGCATCGACGGCTGCGGCGACGTCGGGGTCGAGTTCGTGGAGAGGGGTGTTCAGTACGGACATCAGGATCCCCTGGGGTCAGTTACCGGCGGTGAGCTTGGTGTACTCCTCGGCGGAGAGCACGTCCTTGGGCTCCTCCGAGATGCGCACCTTGAACAGCCAGCCGCCCTCGAACGGGGCGGTGTTGACGAGCGCCGGGTCGTCCACGACGTCCTGGTTGGCCTCGACGATCTCGCCGGAGACCGGGGAGTAGAGGTCGGAGACCGACTTGGTCGACTCCAGCTCGCCACAGGTCTCGCCCTCGGTCACGGTGTCGCCGACCGCGGGGAGCTGGGCGTAGACGACGTCACCGAGCGCGTTGGCCGCGAACTCCGTGATGCCGACCGTCGCGACGCCGTCCACGACGTCGGACAGCCACTCGTGCTCCTTGGTGTAACGCAGATTCTCGGGGGTGCTCATGGCCTGATTCTCCTGGATGCGGGGGAGTGGATACGAACTGCGGTCTTGGGGACTGAGACGGCGCCGTTCCGGTAGCCGGACGGCGGACGTCGTACGCGGAGGGTTACTTCTGCCGCTTGTAGAACGGCAGCGCCACGACCTCGTACGGCTCATGCGTACCGCGAATGTCGACGCCGACGCCGGAGGCGCCGGGCGCGGCGTGCTCCGCGTCCACGTACGCCATCGCGATCGGCTTGCCCAGCGTCGGGGACGGGGCGCCCGAGGTGACCTCGCCGATCACCTCTCCGCCGAAGGTGACGGGGAAGCCGGCGCGCGGGACGCGGCGGCCCTCGGCGATCAGGCCGACCAGCTTGCGCGGCGCCTTGGTCGCGGCCTTCTCGGCGGCGGCCTCCAGGGCCGCGCGGCCGACGAAGTCGCCCTCCTTCTCGAACTTCACGACCCGGCCCAGACCCGCGTCGAACGGGGTCAGGGCGGTGGTCAGCTCGTGCCCGTACAGCGGCATGCCCGCCTCCAGGCGCAGGGTGTCGCGGCAGGACAGGCCCGCCGGGACCAGGCCGACGCCCTCGCCGGCCTTGGTCAGCGCCTGCCACAGCGCCACGGCGTGCTCGGGGGCGACGAACAGCTCGAAGCCGTCCTCGCCGGTGTAGCCCGTACGCGCGATCAGAGCGGGCACGCCCGCGACGGTGCCCGGCAGGCCGGCGTAGTACTTGAGGCCGTCCAGGTCGGCGTCGGTGAGCGACGCCAGGATGCCGGGGGACTCCGGACCCTGCACCGCGATCAGCGCGTAGGCGTCGCGGTCGTCGCGGACCTCGGTGTCGAAGCCGGCGGCGCGCTCGGTCAGGGCGTCGAGGACGACCTGGGCGTTGGAGGCGTTGGCGACGACCATGTACTCGCTCTCGCCGAGGCGGTAGACGATCAGGTCGTCGAGGATCCCGCCGTCCTCCTGGCAGATGTGCGTGTAGCGGGCGCGGCCGACGCCGACGGTCGAGATGTTGCCGACCAGCGCGTAGTCCAGGGCCTTGACGGCCTCCGGGCCGGTCAGCGTGATCTCGCCCATGTGCGAGAGGTCGAACAGGCCGGCTTTGGTGCGCACGGCGTTGTGCTCGTCGCGCTCGCTGGCGTACCGCAGCGGCATGTCCCAGCCCGCGAAATCGGTCATGGTCGCACCGAGCGAGCGGTGCAGCGCATCGAGGGCGGTCAGGTGGGGGGCAGTGCTCATGGGTGTGGCTCCCGGGTCCCAGGGCATCGACATGACATGACGAGGACGATCCTCCCCATCTGTCATCGGAACCTGAGAGGTTCGCCGAGAGTTCCACCGATCCATCGATCACCGGAATTCGCGACTTGCACCTTGGGTGGAGCTGCCGAGCAGCTCGCTTTTCAGATCTGCCTCATCCACGCGGTACGGGGCCTGAGAGATTCAAGGGAGGTTCTTGCTCCTTCGGCGCCCGCGCACGGCCTTGCGGCGTGCCGGGACTCTCCCGCGCGGATTCAAGCGGCCGGTATGCAGTTGGTCCAGATGGCGCACATCATTGCACGCCATGTCCGAGATCGGGGGTGGGGGTCCGAAAGTTCGTACGCCCATCCGAGCAGCCGGAACGGAACCGGACATGCCGATCACCGTCTCTTTACACTCAGTGGGCAAGGGTCCGATGGCCCGATTCGGGGGAGGCGAACACTGTGCGGAGATTCGGAGTGGTGGCGACGACGGGAACCGTGGACGCGGTGCCGGCGCAGCGGCACGGCGCGCGTGATCGCGGGACGGCGGCGGACGGCGGCCTCGGCCTCGTACGCGACCTGCGCGGCCCGGCGCTGCGCGGACCGCGGCGGCTCGCCTTCGCCGAGGGCGACATCGTCGTGGTCTCCGGCCTCCCCGGCGGCGGCAAGAGCACGCTGATCAAGCGGGCCGCGCCGGAGGGCGGGGCCGTCGACTCCCAGGACACCCGCGAGCGCTGGGAGCGCCGGATGCCCGCCGCCCTGCCGTACGCGGTGTACCGCCCGCTGGTGCGCGCCGCGCACTACTGGGGGCTCTACCGGATCCTGAGCTCCGGCGCCTCCGTGGTCGTCCACGACTGCGGCACCCAGACCTGGGTGCGCGGGCTGCTCGCCGCGGCCGCGCGCCGCCGGGGCCGGGCGCTGCACCTCCTCCTCCTGGACAGCAGCCCCGAGGAGGCCCTCTCCGGCCAGCACGCGCGGGGCCGCCGGGTGTCCGCCTACGCCTTCGCCCGCCACCGCGGCGCCGTGGGCCGCCTGCTGCGCGACGCCGAGGCGGGCCGCCCGCCCGCCGGCTGCGCCTCGGCGACCCTCCTGGACCGCCGCTCGGCCGCCGCTGTGACGGGGATCGGCTTCCAGGGCTGACCGCCGGGCTGACCGCACCCGGATCCAGGGCCTGTCCTGTGCGTCGTGCCGGGCGCGCAGGGCCCGGGGCGGAGCCCCGGCAGCGGCGCCCGGCCGGGTGCGGATAGCCTCGGCACGACACACCGCGGAACCGACGGAGGCAGGGGCAGATGCAGGGCAGCGGCTGGCCGGGGAATGAGCTGGAGCAGGTGCTCGGGGCGGCGCTCGGGCAGCCGGACGCCGGCGGCCGGATCCTGGAGGTGCTCGGCCGCAGCCAGGTCTGGGTGCCCCTGCCCGCGGGCGGCGGCCCCGACGCGGCCGGCCTGGACCTGCCCACCATGGACATCGGCGGGGCGGCGTACGTCCCCGTCTACAGCTCCGAGGCCCAGTTCCTCGCCTGCGCGGGCCCCGGGATGGACTTCGCGGTGGCCCCGGCGGTCGAGTTCGCCCGGGGGCTGCCCCCGCAGCTCGGCATCGCGCTCAATCCGGAGGGCGCCGTCGGCGTCCCGCTGCCCCCGCCCGCCGTCGCGGAGCTCTGCCGGGCCGGCCGCAGCCCGCTCGACGGCCCCGCCGCCGGCGGCCGCGTGCGGCTCTTCGAGCCCGACTGGCAGGACGACCCGGTGGACTTCCTGGCCGCCGCCGGCGAGGAGTTCCGGGCCACCGGTGTGGTCGCAGCGGCGCACCGCTGCCTCGCCAGCGTCGAGGCAGGGGCCCCGGAGCTGTTCATCGGTGTCCGCCTGGTGGGATGGGAGCCGCAGATGCGCGAGGCTCCGATGGAGGCCCTCGGACGGGCCCTGACCCGTGTTCCGGCGCCGTGGCCCGTGCAGTTGATCCTCCTGGACGCGGCCCAGGACCCGGTCACGGACTGGATTCGTGAGCGCGTACGCCCCTTCTACCTCGCGTAGGGCCGCTTAAGCTGGTTACATTCCCGGCCGCACGCATGAGCGCAGGCCCGGGTGAAGCACGCGTGGAGCGACGGGCGGACGAAGAGGGGTACCGGGTGAGTGCGTCAGGCACGGCCGCGGCCGGGCAGGTCGAGCACATGATGCGCCAGGTGACCCCCGGGCGCTACGAGAGCTACGAGTCATTGCTGCACGCCCTCTCCGAGGGCCGGCTGTGGCTGCTGCTCTGGCAGGGGCAGCCGGGGTCCCCGGACGCCCAGTACGGCGGCATGGAGGTCGACGGCCTCGGCTACGCGCCCTGCGTCACCTCCCCCCAGGAGCTGGCCGCGAGCGGCTGGAACCGGGGCTACGAGGTGGTCACCGGGCGCGACATCGCCCGCGCCCTCTACCCGGACCGCTGGGGCCTGTGGCTCAACCCGCACGCCCAGGGCGGCGGCCTCGGCATCCCGTGGGCGGACCTGCGCCGCATCGCGACCGGCCTGGACCGGATGCCGGCGGGCCCCCTGCGGCTGTCCGAGCCCAGCATCGAGCTCCCCCAGTTCTACGGGCTGCTGACCCAGCACGCGCACCGCACCCCGGCCGTACGGTCGCTGCGCCGCGCCTGGGTGCAGCCGGCGCTCGGGTCCCCCTACCTCGCGGTCGGGCTCGACCTGTACGACGCCTCCGCGCCCGCGCTGGAATCCGTACGGGAGATGATGCGCCAGTCGGTCGGGGCGGTCCCCGAGGGCGTCCCGGTGTGCACGGTCGCGCTGGCGGACGAGCACGATCCCGTGGCGATGTGGCTGCGGGCGCAGACGCGCCCCTTCTACGACCGCGAGGGCCAGGCGCCGGCGTACTGACCCGGCCCCGCCAGGGCGTCCCGCAGACCCGCCGGGCGCTCCCGCACGACATTCGCATATCGAGACATCCGTCTCGAAGGCCGCACCGGACATATCGGTGCGGCCTTTGGCGTATCCGCTGAATACACCCAAGATTCATGCCCGAAAGGGCAGTTGGGTCGGATGTCCGTTCCGCGCCGAACCTGCGGTGTTTCACCGCTCAACAGGTCTGGCGGTTCGGATAACGGAAGGTGTAGGCGCAGATCACGGTTGCGCATCACATCCCCGGGGGGTCTGGCGGGCGATTGAGAGGGCGTTGAAGACTCCCCCCACCGAAGGCCGGTCCATCTCGCAAGCACCAGCTCTTCACGTGCACTTCCGGCACATTTCTCGCCAATCGCACCACCAGCGACGCCGATTGAACCAAGCCGCCACAGCGGCGGGCATGGGCCGGCCACCGTCGGCCGAGAGGGGTCCCCACCACGATGACGGCACCACTGCACGACACCAGCGCGGCCGAGCCCGCGGCCGTGGCCGCCCCCGATGTTCCGCACCAGGCGATCGAGGGGCGCTCGCCGTGGCAGATCGCCTGGCTGCGCCTCAAGCGCGACAAGGTCGCGCTGGCCGGCGGTGTCATCGTGCTGCTGCTGATCATCGTCGCGATCTTCGCGCCGCTGATCGTCAAGGCCCTCGGGCATCCGCCGGAGGAACTGCACGAGGACCTGCTCGACCCGCTGCTGGGCCTCCCGCTCGGCGACTGGGGCGGCATGAGCAGCGACTTCCTGCTCGGCGTCGAACCGGTCAACGGCCGCGACGTCTTCAGTCGCATCGTCTACGGCGCCCGGATCTCGCTGCTGGTGGCCTTCCTGTCCGCCTTCGTGGCGGTCTCGCTGGGCACCTTCTTCGGCATCGTCGCCGGCTACTTCGGCGGCTGGGTCGACGCGGCGATCAGCCGGGTCATGGACCTGCTGCTGGCCTTCCCGCAGCTGCTCTTCATCATCGCGCTGATCTCCGTCATCCCCAACAAGCTCTGGGGCTTCGAGGGTTCGGGCCTGCGCATCGCCGTCCTGGTGCTGGTGATCGGCTTCTTCGGCTGGCCCTACATCGGCCGGATCGTCCGAGGCCAGACCCTCTCCCTGCGCGAGCGCGAGTACGTCGAGGCCGCACGCAGCCTCGGCGCGGGCCGCTTCTACATCCTCTTCCGCGAACTGCTCCCGAACCTGGTGGCGCCCATCACCGTCTACGCGACGCTGATGATCCCCACCAACGTGCTGACCGAGGCGGCCCTCAGCTTCCTCGGAGTCGGCGTCAAGCCGCCCACGCCGTCCTGGGGGGAGACCCTCGCCACGGCCGTGCGCACCTACGAGGACGATCCGCTCTTCATGATCTTCCCCGGCGTAGCGATCTTCATCACCGTGCTGGCCTTCAACCTCTTCGGCGACGGCGTCCGCGACGCACTCGACCCGAAGGGCTCCCGCTAGCCACCGCAGGGCAAACCAAGGACCGGCCTCGTGCCGTACGTACACCGGAACTACAACGGAGGGTTGCGAGCATCGTGACTACCCATCGCACGTCGAAGCGCAGACTTGCCGCCGGCACGGCCGTCGTGCTCGCGGCCATGCTCACCGCGACCGCCTGTGGCGGGGCCGACAAGAAGGACGACAAGGCCGCCACCTCCGGCAGTGGCTTCAACGCGGGCATCGAGAAGGTCGCCAACGCGTCGGACAAGAAGGGCGGCGAGCTGAAGTTCGTCGGCACCCAGGACGCCGACTCGTGGGACCCGCAGCGCGGCTACTACGGCTTCATGTGGGACTTCTCCCGCTACTACACGCGTCAGCTGATCAGCTTCAAGCCCGGGCCCGGCAAGGAGAGCACCGAGCTCGTCCCCGACCTCGCCACCGCCAAGGCCGAGATCAGCGACGGCGGCAAGACCTACAAGTACACCCTCAAGGACAACGTGACCTGGGAGGACGGCTCGCCCGTCACCGCCCAGGACATCAAGTACGGCATCGAGCGCACCTGGGCGCAGGACGTCATCTCCGGCGGTCCGGTCTACCTCCAGCAGGTCCTCGACCCGAAGGCCGAGTACCCCGGCCCGTACAAGGACACCGCTCCGGACAAGCTCGGCCTGAAGGCGATCGAGACGCCGGACGCGAAGACCATCATCTTCAAGCTCCCGACGCCCAACGGCGACTTCGAGCAGATGCTGGCGATGCCGGCGGCGAGCCCGGTCAAGCAGGACAAGGACACGGCCGCCAAGTACGGCCTCAAGCCCTTCTCGAACGGCCCGTACAAGATCGACTCGTACGAGCCGAACAAGAGCATGAAGCTCTCGCGCAACGAGAACTACAAGCCCGAGTCGGACACCATCCGCAAGGCGCTCCCGGACACCATCTCGGTCACGTTCATGGCGAACGCGGACGACATGGACAAGCGCCTGATGAACGGCGAGTTCGACCTCGACATCAACGCGACCGGCATCGGCCAGGCGGCCCGCGCCACCGCGCTGAAGGAGCACAAGGGCAACCTCGACAACGGCCAGACCGGCTTCATCCGGTACGCGGTCATGCCGCAGACCGTCGCGCCGTTCGACAACATCGAGTGCCGCAAGGCCGTCATCTACGCGGCCGACAAGAAGTCCCTGCAGACCGCCCGCGGCGGCCCGCAGGCCGGTGGCGACATCGCCCCCAACATGCTCCCGCTGGGCATCAAGGGCTCGGACGCCAAGTACGACCCGTACGAGGTCCTGAAGAACGACGGCAAGCCGAACCTCGACAAGGCCAAGGAGGCCCTCAAGGCCTGCGGCAAGGAGAGCGGCTTCAAGACCACCATCGCCGTCCGCAACAACAAGCCGGTCGAGGTCGCCACGGCCGTCTCCCTCCAGAACGCCCTGAAGCAGGTCGGCATCGAGGCCGACGTCGACCAGTTCGACGGCGCCCAGACCTCCGGCATCATCGGCTCGCCGAAGGTCGTCAAGGAGAAGGGCTACGGCATCATCATCATGGGCTGGGGCGCCGACTTCCCGACCGGACAGGGCTTCTCGCAGCCGCTGGTCGACGGCCGCTTCATCCTGCAGAGCGGTAACAACAACTTCTCCGAGCTGAACGACCCGGCCATCAACAGCCTGTTCGACCAGGCCATCGCGGAGACCGACCCGGCCAAGGCCGGCGACATCTACAAGCAGATGAACCAGAAGGTCTCCGAGGCCGCGGTCTACCTGCCCTTCGTCTACGACAAGACGATCACCTGGCGCAGCAGCCGGCTGACGAACGCCTACACCACCGACGCCTACAACGGCCGCTACGACTACGCGTCCCTCGGTGTCGTGAAGTAACGGTCCATCAGTCCAGTTCCAGTGTTCCAGTGCCACACCCGCTAGGCACGAAGGGCAGGTGATGGCCGCGGTTACGGCTTGGGGGCGCTCTCCGCAAGAGGGCGCCCCCGGGCCGCAGCCAGGCCGAGCGCAGTGCTTGCATACCTCATCCGACGGATCTTCGCCGTCCTCGTCATGCTGCTGGTCATCACCTTGGTGACCTTCGGAATCTTCTTCCTCTTCCCGAAGCTGATCGGGACGGACCCTGCCCTGTACTTCGTGGGCAAGCAGTCCGACCCCATCGCCATCGAAGGCATCCGGCAGAAGATGGGTCTCGACGACCCGATCCTCGTCCAGTTCGGCAAGTTCGTCGTCGGGCTGGTGGCGGGTCGCACGTACGCCAACGGCTCCGACGTCACGCAATGCGCCGCGCCCTGCTTCGGATACTCGTTCAAGACCGAGCAGGAGGTCTGGCCGCTGCTGCTGGACTGGCTGCCGGTCACGCTCTCCCTCGCCCTGGGCGCCGTCGTGCTCTGGGTGGCCGGCGGTGTCGCCACCGGCGTCGTCTCCGCCCTCAAGCGCGGCACGGTCCTGGACCGCTCGGCCATGGGCGTCGCCCTCGCCGGCGTCTCCCTCCCCATCTACTTCACGGGCATGCTCGTCCTCGCCCTCTTCTCCGACCAGCTGGGCTGGTTCGGACGGCCGGAGGCGACCTTCGCCGACGATCCGGCCAAGTGGTTCAACGGCATGGTCCTGCCGTGGGTCTCGCTCGCCTTCCTCTACGCGGCGATGTACGCGCGGCTCACCCGCGCGACCATGCTCGAAGTCCTCAACGAGGACTACATCCGCACCGCCCGCGCCAAAGGCCTGACGGAACCCGTCGTCATCGGCAAGCACGCCATGCGCTCGACGATGACGCCGATCCTGACGGTCCTGGGCCTCGACCTCGGCGCCCTGATGGGCGGCGCGGTCCTGACCGAGTACACGTTCTCGCTGCACGGCCTGGGCTACAGCGCGGTGCGCGCCATCAGCGAGCACGACCTCCCGGTCATCCTGGGCATCACCCTGATCTCCGCGTTCTTCGTCGTCGCCGCGAACCTCATCGTTGACCTCCTGTACGCGGTGATCGACCCCCGAGTGAGGCTGTCATGACCGACCGGACGACCAAGACCGGAGAGACCGTGGCGCCCCACCAGCCCTACGACGGGTCGCCGCCCTCCACCGCCTTCCTGGAGGTCCGCGACCTCAAGGTGCACTTCCCGACCGAGGACGGCCTGGTCAAGTCGGTCGACGGCCTCTCCTTCACCCTGGAGAAGGGCAAGACCCTCGGCATCGTGGGTGAGTCCGGATCCGGCAAGTCGGTGACCTCGCTGGGCATCATGGGCCTGCACCGGGTGGGCCAGTACGGCCGCCAGCGGGCCCGGATCTCCGGCGAGATCTGGCTCGACGGCAAGGAGCTGCTCTCCGCGGACGAGGACGAGGTGCGCAGGCTCCGCGGCCGGGAGATCGCGATGATCTTCCAGGACCCGCTGTCCGCGATGCACCCGTACTTCACCGTCGGCAAGCAGATCTCCGAGGCGTACCGGGTCCACCACAAGGTCGACAAGAAGGCCGCCCGCAAGCGGGCCGTCGAGCTCCTCGACCGCGTCGGCATCCCCGAGCCGCACAAGCGGTTCGACAGCTACCCGCACGAGTTCTCCGGAGGCATGCGCCAGCGCGCGATGATCGCGATGGCGCTCGTCAACAACCCCGAACTGCTCATCGCGGACGAGCCGACGACCGCCCTGGACGTCACCGTCCAGGCCCAGATCCTCGACCTGATCCGGGACCTGCAGAAGGAGTTCGGCTCCGCGGTCATCATGATCACGCACGACCTCGGCGTGGTCGCCGAGATGGCCGACGAACTCCTCGTGATGTACGGCGGCCGCTGCGTCGAGCGGGGCACCGCCGAGAAGGTCTTCTACGAGCCCCGGCACCCCTACACCTGGGGCCTGCTGGGCTCGATGCCGCGCATCGACCGCGAGCAGACCGAGCGCCTCATCCCGGTCAAGGGCTCGCCGCCCAGCCTCATCAACATCCCGAGCGGCTGTGCCTTCAACCCGCGCTGCCCGTACGCCGACGTGCCCAAGGGCAACGTCACCCGCACCGTGCGCCCCGAGCTCACGGCGCCGGACGACACCGGGCCCGGCGGGACCCGCCACTGGTCCGCCTGCCACATGTCGCAGGAGGAGCGGACCCGGATCTGGACCGAAGAGATTGCGCCGAAGCTGTGACCGACACCCAGAAGACGGATCCGGCCGTCACCCTTCCGGCGCAGGCCACCGACTCTCCCGAGCCGCTGCTCAGGGTCACCGGCCTGACCAAGCACTTCCCCATCACCAAGGGGCTGCTGCGCAGGCAGGCCGGCGCGGTCAAGGCCGTCGACGGCCTCGACTTCGACGTCCGGCGCGGTGAGACCCTCGGCATCGTCGGCGAGTCCGGCTGCGGCAAGTCGACCATGGGCCGGCTGATCACGCGGCTGCTCGAACCGAGCAGCGGCACGATCGAGTTCGAGGGCAAGGACATCACGCACCTGGGGGTGGCGGGCATGCGCCCGCTGCGCCGCGACGTACAGATGATCTTCCAGGACCCCTACGGCTCGCTGAACCCGCGCCACACGGTGGGCACCATCGTCAGCGCCCCGTTCAAGCTGCAGAGCGTCACCCCGGAGGGCGGGCTCAAGGCGGAGGTCCAGCGGCTGCTGTCGCTCGTCGGCCTCAACCCCGAGCACTACAACCGCTACCCGCACGAGTTCTCGGGCGGCCAGCGCCAGCGCATCGGCATCGCGCGGGCCCTGGCACTGAAGCCGAAGCTGGTGGTCGCGGACGAGCCCGTCTCGGCGCTGGACGTCTCGATCCAGGCCCAGGTGGTCAACCTCCTGGACGATCTCCAGGAGGAGCTCGGCCTCACCTACGTGATCATCGCGCACGACCTGTCGGTCATCCGGCACGTCTCCGACCGCATCGCGGTGATGTACCTCGGCAAGATCGTCGAGCTCGCCGACAACAAGTCGCTGTACGGGGAGCCGATGCACCCGTACACGGCGGCCCTGATGTCGGCGGTGCCGGTGCCGGACCCGAGGCGGCGGGGCGCCAAGAGCGGCCGCATCCTGCTCAAGGGCGACGTGCCGTCCCCGATCTCGCCGCCGAGCGGCTGCCGCTTCCACACGCGGTGCTGGAAGGCGACGCAGATCTGCGCGACGCAGGAAC
This sequence comes from Streptomyces sp. NPDC060232, assembly GCF_042726555.1. Classification (NCBI taxonomy): domain Bacteria; kingdom Bacillati; phylum Actinomycetota; class Actinomycetes; order Kitasatosporales; family Streptomycetaceae; genus Streptomyces; species Streptomyces sp. NPDC060232. The sequence continues at coordinate 278,259 of NZ_JBHXAG010000002.1, forward strand.
CGCCGCTGCTGGCGCTGAAGACCGGCCACCAGGTGGCCTGCCACCACCCGGAGAACGCCCCCGACCAGGCCCCGGGCGACAAGCCCCTCCCCGGCGCGGCGGACGCGGTCACGAAGGCGACGGAGTAGGACCCGGATGTGCGGCCGGGCCGTTCCGGCCCGCCCGCACATCCGGCCCGGCGAACCCAGCCCCGCAGGCGTTCGAGGCGCGGAGCCCGGTCCCGGTCGCGGCGGCGGGGCCCTGGTCTTGACCCGCACCCGGCGGCGGAGCCCGGGTCCCGGCCCGCACCCGGCGGGAGCCTCAGTCTTGACCGCACCCGGCCGCGGCGGCGGAGCCCCGGTCTTGACCCGCACCCGGCCGCGGCGGCGGAGCCTCGGTCTCGGCCCGCACCCGGCCGCGGAGCCTCAGTCTTGACCGCACCCGGCGGCGGAGCCCCGGTCTTGACCCGCACCCGGCCGCGGCGGCGGAGCCCCGCATCCTGCCGAGCCCGCCGCAGGCGCCCCGTACGGCATCCACACGCCGTGGCCGGAGTCGCAGATTCCGCCGAGCCTGCCGACCAGACCCAGCCTCGCCCGGGGGCCCTCCCAGCGGCAGCTGGGGGAGTTTGAGGCGCGGGGTCCGGGGCACAGCCCCGAGTCCTCGACCCGCACCCGGCCGCGGCGGCGGAGCCCCGCATTCCGCCGAGCCCGCCGCAGGCGACAATGGCCCCGTGCTCCACGATCTCTTCCCGCCCGGGGTCCAGCATGCCTTGGACCTCGCCGGCATCTTCGTCTTCGCCACCTCGGGCGCCCTGCTCGCCGTCCGCAAGAACTTCGACGTCTTCGGCATCGCCGTGCTCGCCCTCGTCACCGCCCTCGGCGGCGGCCTCTTCCGCGACCTGGTCATCGGCGCCGTCCCGCCGGCCGCCTTCGGTGAGCTCAGCTTCTTCGTCACCCCGCTGATCGCCGCCGCGCTCGTCTTCTTCCTGCACCCCGAGGTCCAGCGGATCAACCGGGCCATCAACGTCTTCGACGCCGCCGGCCTCGCGCTGTTCTGCGTGACCGGCACGACCAAGGCCTACGAGTACGGCCTCGGCCTGACCGCGTCCGCCGCCCTGGGCCTCGCCACGGCCGTCGGCGGCGGCGTACTGCGCGACGTGCTGGTCAACGAGGTGCCCTCGCTGCTGCGCGACCGCGAGATGTACGCCGTGCCCGCCACCGTCGGCGCCGCGATGGTCGCCGTCTCCATCGCCCTGGACTCCCTCAACGGCGTCACCACCGCCCTGGCGATCGTCACCACGTTCGTCCTCAGGCTGTTGGCCATGCGCTACCACTGGCGGGCGCCGCTGGCCTGGAATCGGCGCTCCTCGGTGGCCGAAGAGCCGTAACGAATGGAAAGCTACCGCTTAGTAGTAAGCGGGTGTACCGTCGTTCCATGTCATATGCAGCTGCCCAGGCATCCATCGGCGACAGCGAGTTCGACCGCGACACCGCCATCACCGAGCGTGCGGGCGAACCCGGTGTCTACGACGCGGAGCTCTCCGCCGGCTGGACGATCATCGCCGCAGTCAACGGCGGATACCTGCTGGCCCTGGTCGGCCGGGCCCTGTCGGCGGCCCTCCCGCACCCGGACCCCTTCACGGTGTCCGCGCACTACCTGACCTCCTCCGTGCCCGGCCCCGCCGTGATCCGCACCGAGGTGGTCCGGGTCGGCCGCACCCTCTCCACCGGCCAGGCCTCGCTCTTCCAGTACGACGAGCACGGCAACGAGGTCGAACGGATCCGCGTCCTCGCCTCCTACGGCGACCTCGCCGCCCTCCCGGACGACGTGCGGACGGTCGCGGTACCGCCGCTCATGCCCCCCTACGAGAACTGCCTCGGCCCGGAGGCCGGCCCCGCGCCGATCCCCGGCAGCTCCGCCATCGTGGACCGGCTCCGGCTGCGCCTGGACCCGGCGACCGCGGGCTGGGCCGTCGGCGCGCCCTCCGGCAAGGGCGAGATGCGGGCCTGGTTCGAGCTGGCCGACGGTCGCGACGCCGACCCGCTCTCCCTGCTCCTCGCGGTGGACGCGCTGCCTCCGACCGCCTTCGACCTCGGCCTGGTGGCCTGGACCCCGACCGTGGAGCTCACCACGCACATCCGCCGCCGACCGGCCCCCGGCCCGCTGCGGATCTCCATCACCACCCGCAACCTCGCCGGCGGCTTCCTGGAGGAGGACGCCGAGGTCTGGGACTCCACCGACCACCTGGTCGCGCAGTCCCGCCAGCTGGCGCGAGCCCTGCGCATGTGACGAGCCGCCCGGCCGGGGAGCGGCGGGGCGGGCAGGGCCCCCTCGCCCCGGCCGGATCGGGTCCCACCGGGCGGAGGGGCCCGGGCGGGCTCGTAGAATCGGGGGATCATGGCCTACCTCGACCACGCCGCCACCACCCCCATGCTGCCGGAGGCCGCCGCGGCGATGACCGCGCAGTTCGCCGCCACGGGGAACGCCTCCTCCCTGCACGCCGCCGGCCGCCGGGCCCGCCGTACCGTCGAGGAGGCCCGCGAGGCCTTCGCCGAGGCGATCGGCGCCCGCCCCAGCGAGGTGGTCTTCACCGCCGGCGGCACGGAGGCCGACAACCTCGCCGTCAAAGGCCTCTACTGGGCCCGGCGCGACGCCGACCCCGCCCGGACCCGGGTTATCGCCAGCCCCGTCGAGCACCACGCCGTCCTCGACGCCGTGCACTGGCTCGCCGAGCACGAGGGCGCCCAGGTCGACTACCTGCCCGTCGACCGCTACGGGCGCGTGCACCCCGACGCCTTCCGCGATGCCGTCGAGCGCAACCCCGACGACGTCGCCCTGGCCACCGTCATGTGGGCCAACAACGAGATCGGCACCGTCATGCCGGTCCGTGAACTGGCCGCCACCGCCCGGGAGGCCGGCATCCCGCTGCACTCCGACGCCGTCCAGGCCTTCGGGCAGCTCGACGTCCGCTTCGGCGACAGCGGCCTCGCCGCCATGACCGTCAGCGGCCACAAGATCGGCGGCCCCTACGGCATCGGAGCGCTGCTCCTCGGCCGAGACCAGAGCCCCGTACCCGTCCTGCACGGCGGCGGGCAGGAGCGGCACGTCCGCTCCGGCACCCTCGACGTGCCCGCCGTGGCCGCCTTCGCGGTGGCCGCCGTACTCGCCGCCGAGCGGCGCGAGCAGTTCGCCGCCGAGATCGGCGCCCTGCGCGACGAACTGGTCGCCGCCGTCCGCGCGGCCGTGCCCGACGCCGTCCTCGGAGGGGACCCCGAAGAGCGGCTTCCGGCCAACGCGCACTTCAGCTTCCCCGGCTGCGAGGGCGACTCCCTGCTGCTCCTGCTCGACGCCCAGGGCATCGAGTGCTCCACCGGCTCGGCCTGCACCGCGGGCGTCGCCCAGCCGAGCCACGTCCTGCTGGCGGCCGGCACCGACCCGCAGCTGGCCCGCGGCACCCTGCGCTTCTCCCTCGGCCACACCTCCACCAAGGAGGACGTCGCCGCCCTGGCCGCGGCCATCGGCCCCGCGGTGGAGCGGGCCCGGACCGCGGGCCTCAGCTGAGCGTCGTCCGGGAGGCTCAGGCCGCAGCGGCCAGGGCCTCCCGGACCATGCGTATGTAGCGGTCCCAGTCCCAGTGGTCGCCCGGGTCCGTGTGATCGGCGCCGGGCACCTCCGAGTGCCCGACGATGTGCCTGCGGTCCGCCGGAAAGTCGTACCGCCGGCAGATGTCGGCCGCCAGCCGCGCCGAGGCCGCGTACATGGCGTCCGTGAAGTCCTTCGGACGGTCGACGAAGCCGACGTGCTCGATGCCGACACTGCGCTCGTTCATCGAACGGTTCCCGGCGTGGAAGGCCACGTCCAGCTCGCGCACCATCTGCTCCACATGCCCGTCGCCGCGGACTATGTAGTGCGCCGACGCCTTGTGCCACGGGTTCTTGAAGGCGTCCACCGACGACTGGAAGCCGCCCTGCGTGACGTGCACGACGATCCGGTCCACCCGGTAGTCGTCGGGCCGGTCCGCCAGCCGCCAGTTCGCCGGGGAAGCCGCGGTCCACCCCGCGCCCGCGTGGTCGATCTCGCCCTCCTTGCGCGGCTTGGACACCCCCGGCATCAGCCACCAGGCGCGGCTGATCTCGTCCCGCCCCGCGACCGCCGCCGCGGCGACCACCCCGAGCCCGCCGAACAGCACGACCCTGCGCGTGCGGCCCTTCGGCTTCGATCTCGCTTTACCCTGCTCGGTCATGTGATCCACCCCCCTGACCCGACAACGCGCTGTGACCCCGCTCGGTTCCCCCGTACCCTGGACGGTGCTATGACTGAGAACCTGCCGCGCACCGACCGCCCCCTTCGCGTCCTGGCCGCCATGTCCGGCGGAGTGGACTCCGCCGTCGCCGCCGCCCGCGCGGTCGAAGCCGGGCACGACGTGACCGGCGTCCACCTCGCGCTCTCCGCGAACCCGCAGTCCTTCCGGACCGGCGCCCGCGGCTGCTGCACCATCGAGGACTCCCGCGACGCCCGCCGCGCCGCCGACGTCATCGGCATCCCCTTCTACGTATGGGACCTCGCCGAGCGCTTCCGCGAGGACGTCGTCGAGGACTTCATCTCCGAGTATGAAGCTGGCCGCACCCCGAACCCCTGCCTGCGCTGCAATGAGAAGATCAAGTTCGCGGCCCTGCTCGACAAGGCCCTCGCCCTCGGCTTCGACGCCGTCTGCACCGGCCACTACGCCACCGTCGTCCTGAAGGAGGACGGCTCCCGCGAGCTGCACCGCGCCAGCGACATGGCCAAGGACCAGTCGTACGTCCTCGGCGTCCTCGACGAGAAGCAGCTCGCCCACGCCCTCTTCCCGCTCGGCGACACCCTCACCACCAAGGAAGAGATCCGCGCCGAGGCGGAGGCCCGCGGCCTCGCCGTCGCGAAGAAGCCCGACAGCCACGACATCTGCTTCATCGCCGACGGCGACACCCAGGGCTTCCTCGCGCACCGCCTCGGCAAGGCCGAGGGCGACATCGTCGACGAGTCCGGCGAGAAGGTCGGCACCCACGAGGGCGCCTTCGGCTTCACCATCGGGCAGCGCAAGGGCCTGCGCATCGGCCACCCGGCCCCCGACGGCAAGCCGCGCTACGTCCTCGACATCTCCCCGGTGAACAACACCGTCACCGTCGGCCCGGTCGAGGCCCTCGACGTCAGCGCCCTGACCGCGATCCGTCCCCGCTGGTGCGGCGCTGCGGCCGCCGCCCCGGGCACCTACACCGCCCAGCTGCGCGCCCACGGCGGCGAGACCGAGGTCTTCGCCGAGGTCGTGGACGGCGAGCTGCGCGTCTCCTTCACCGAGCCCGTCCGCGGCGTGGCCCCCGGCCAGGCGATCGTGCTCTACGACGGCACCCGCGTGGTCGGCTCCGCCACCATCGCCACGACGACGCGAGCCGCTGCCGCCGTCTGAGCCTCAGGGGCCGGGTAGGGATGACCCGTACGCAAACGCTCAGGGCGGTGAACCATCGGCCCCGCATCACCGGGAGGTCGGTCACGCCGGTCGGCTTCCTCGGGGCCCGGACCGCGCGGGCAGTCCCTCCGTGTCTGCGGGTGACCGGCGTCATGGACGGCCGAGTCGGCACGACGGAGGTGAAGACCGTCCGGATGCCGCGATCCCGGCCCGAGCGGTACGCGCTCGGTTCCGGGGACCGTGCGTGGAGCGGCGGCAAGACCATCTGGTTCGAGCCGAAGGCGGGCAGGGGCGGGCCCGACGCGCCCCCGCCCCCGGCGGCCGCCGCCCTCGCGGCCTGAGCAGTGGTCTGCGGTGGCGCGCGCCCGGCCCCTGCCCGAGGTTCGGCAGGGGCGGGGGTGCGGCGCGCCCGTGCCGGTCCAGGGGTTCGGGGGCCCGGGCGTCGGCCGGCCGGGTCAGGCCACCGTCAGGACGATCTTGCCGGTGGTGCGGCCCCGCTCGCCGATCTCGTGGGCCTTCGCGGCCTGCTCCAGCGGCAGCACGGTGTCGACCAGCGGCTTGAGCAGGCCCTGTTCGACCAGGGCCGCGATCTCCTCCAGCCCCTTCAGGTCGGGCTCCACGATGATCCAGGAGGCCCGCACGCCCCGCGTGTCGGCCGGGATGCCGTCCGGGCCGGGCAGGGTCACCAGGTGGCCGCCCGGCTTCAGCACCTTCAGCGAGCGCTGCCCGTGGTCCCCGCCCATGGCGTCGAGCACGACGTCCACGTCCGTGACGGCATCCTCGAAGTCCGTGGTGCGGTAGTCGATCACTTCGTCGGCGCCGAGCTCGCGCAGCAGGCCGTGCTTGCCCGCGCTCGCGGTGCCGATCACGTACGCCCCCCGGGCCTTGGCGATCTGCACGGCCAGGTGCCCGACCCCGCCGGCCGCGGCGTGCACCAGTACGCGCTGCCCGGCCGCCACCCCGGCGGTGTCCACCAGCGCCTGCCAGGCGGTCAGCGCCGCCAGCGGCAGGGCCGCCGCCTGCACGTGGTCCAGCGAGGCGGGCTTGCGGGCGAAGTGCCGGGCCGGACCGGTCACGTACTCGGCGTAGGCGCCGGCCTGCTGCGGGAAGCGGGGCATCCCGTACACCTCGTCGCCCGCCCGGTAGAGGGTCACGCCCGGTCCGACGGCCTCGACCGTGCCGGACACGTCCCATCCGACCTGCGGGACCGGTCCCCAGGGGATCAGGGCGCCGGAGGCCCGGGTCTTCCAGTCGACGGGGTTCACCCCGGCCGCGCGGACGCGCACCAGGATCTCGCCCATGCCCGGCTCCGGCCGGTCCAGCTCGGTCTCGGTCAGTACCTCGGGTCCGCCCCACTGGCTGACGACGACGGCGCGCATATGTGTCTCCTCGGATGTGTCTCGTGCTGCTGTGCCACCAGCTTCGGTGCCCGGAGCGGACCATGGTGTTGGCCAGACGGCCACCCTGTGTCAGGATCTGGCCATGCACCGGATTGCCGTACTGGCCCTCGAAGGCGTCCCCCCGTTCGAGCTCGGCATCCCCTCCCGGGTCTTCGGCAACGCCCGCGACGAGGCGGGGAACAGGCTCTACGAGCTGACCGTCTGCACCGCGGACGGGCGGCCCGTGACCAGCGACGCGGGCTTCACCGTGGGCGTGGCGGCGGGCCCCGAGGCCCTCGCCGCGGCCGACACGGTGATCATCACACCCACGCACGCCATGGACGAGCTCGCGCAGGGAGCGCCCCTGCCGCGGGAGCTGGCCGACGCCCTCGCCGCGATCAGACCCGGCACCCGGCTGGTGTCCCTGTGCACGGGCTCGTACGTCCTCGCCGCCGCCGGGCTGCTCGACGGCCGGGCCGCCACCACGCACTGGCTGCACGCGCCCGAGTTCCAGCGCGGCTTCCCGCGCGTCCGGCTCGACGAGGAGGTCCTCTTCGTCGACGACGGCGACATCCTCACCTCGGCGGGCGTGGCCGCCGGCGTCGACCTGTGCCTCTACATGATCCGCCAGGACCACGGCACGGCCGTGGCCAACCGCGCCGCCCGGCTGTGCGTCGTACCGCCCTGGCGCGACGGCGGTCAGGCCCAGTACATCGACCGGCCGGTCCCCGAGCCCACCGCGGCCACCACCACCGCCACCCGCGCGTGGGCGCTGGAACGCCTCTGCGAACCGATCACGCTGGCCGAACTGGCCGCCCACGCCCGGATGAGCCTGCGCACCTTCACCCGGCGCTTCCGCGACGAGGTCGGCATGACCCCGGTGCAGTGGATCACCTCCCAGCGCCTTGAGATCGCACGCCACTTGCTGGAGTCCAGCGACCTGCCGGTCGACCTGGTCGCCCACCGGGCCGGCTTCGGTTCCGCCGGTTCCCTTCGCCAGCACATGCGGACGGCGCTCGGCGTCTCGCCCATCACCTACCGCCGCACCTTCCAGCCCGCCGCCACGGCATGACCCCGGAGGTAATCGCCACCGGAGCCGCCCGCTGCCAGGATCGGGTCAACGGCCCGCAGCGGCGGGCCGGTCGACAGGGGAGCAGACCATGACCGCGTACGCCATCGCCCACATACGCCCCGAGACGATGAACGAGGACATCCTCACGTACATCGAGACCATCCAGTCGACGATGGACCCCTTCGGGGGCCGCTTCCTCGTACACGGCAAGGAGCCCGAGGTCCTGGAGGGCCCCTTCCCCGGCACCGTCGTCGTCATCGGCTTCCCCGACATCGAACGGGCCCGCGCCTGGTACGCCTCCGACGCCTACCAGGCCATCCTCCCGCTGCGCACGAACCACATGGCGGGCGAGGCCTTCCTGGTCGAGGGCGTCCCGGCCGACTACGACGCCTCACAGACGGCCGCGGGCCTGCGCGCCGAAGCCGGCCTCTGACGGACAACCGGGCCACCTTCGTGAGCGCGGGCCCCGAGGGGCACACCCGCCACCGCTCCTCCCACGGCGCGGTGGCCCCCGCCGTGGAGCGGGCACACGCGGCGGCCGTCGGCACCTGACCTCGCCCTTCGGGCCGAGGGCACGCTCAGGGGTGCGAGCATGGGCGTCATGGCTACTCACCTGATCACCGGCGCCGGTTCCGGCATCGGCGCCGCCGTCGCGAACCGCCTGCACGCCCGCGGCGACGACCTCGTCCTCCTGGCCCGCGACGCCGCCCGCGGCAAGCAGCTCGTCGAGCGCTACCCCGGCTCCCGGGCGCTCGTGGGCGACCTCGCCGACCCCGACCGGCTTTCCTGGGCCTTCTCCCAGCAGGCGATCCCCGAGCGCATCGACTCGCTGCTGCACATCGCCGGAATCGTGGACCTCGGACCGGTGGGGGAGCTGCGCCCCAAGACCTGGCACCAGCAGCTCAACGTGAACCTGATCGCCCCCGCCGAGGTGACCCGGCTGCTGCTGCCCACCCTGCGCGCCTCCAAGGCCACCGTCGTCTTCGTGAACTCCGGCGCCGGCCTCACCGCCCACGCCGACTGGAGCGCGTACGCCGCCTCCAAGCACGGCCTGAAGGCCCTCGCCGACTCGCTGCGCGCCGAGGAGCGGGCCAACGGCATCCGCGTCACCTCCGTCTACCCGGGCCGCACCGCCAGCCCCATGCAGGCCAAGGTGCACTCCCAGGAAGGCAAGGAGTACGACCCCGCCGACTGGATCGACCCCGAGTCGGTGGCGACCACCATCGTCATGGCCGTCGACCTGCCCCGCGACGCCGAGGTCAACGACCTGACCGTCAGGCCCGGCCGATGAGCGCGGGCGCGACCGGCATCGGCTCGCTGCCCGGCGGCGACGCCCGCGAGGCCGCGAAGACCGCGACCGGCTCCTTCGAGGACTTCCCGTACCTTCCCGAGCTGCCCGCCCGCGGCCCCGGCGCGGACATGATCGGCCGCTCGGCCGGGCTGCTCGTCGACATGTACGCGCACGTGGAGCCCAGCGGCTGGCGGATCAGCGACCGGCCCGGCCGCGACACGCGCCGGGCCCGGTCCTGGCTCGGCGAGGACCTGGACGCCCTGGAGGAGTTCACCCAGGGCTACACCGGCAGGCTCAAGGTCCAGGCCGTCGGGCCGTGGACGCTGGCCGCCGCCCTGGAGCTGCACGGCGGCGAGGCGATGCTGCAGGACGCCGGCGCCTGCCGGGACCTGGCCGGATCGCTCGCCGAGGGCCTGCGCGAGCACCTGGCCGACGTGCGCAGGCGGATCCCCGGCGCCGAGATCGTGCTCCAGCTCGACGAGCCGTCCCTGACGGCCGTGCTGCTCGGACGGGTCCGCTCCGCGAGCGGCTACCGCACCTACCGCGCCGTGGACCGGCAGGTCGTCGAGGGCGCGCTGCGCGAGGTGTTCGCCGTCCACGACGGTGAGGTGATCGTCCACTCCTGCGCCCCGGAGGTCCCCTTCGGCCTGCTGCGGCGGGCCGGCGTCACGGGGGTGTCGTTCGATTTCTCGCTGCTCACGGAGCGCGAGGACGACGCCGTCGGGGAGGCCGTCGAAGGCGGTACGAAGCTGTTCGCCGGAGTGGTGCCGGGCACCGACGGCCCGTTGTCGGACCCGGGCGGTAGCGTCATGGGTGTCAGGAAGCTCTGGCGCAGGCTGGGGCTGGCCCCGGGGACTCTGGCGGAGTCCGTCGTGGTCACCCCCTCGTGCGGTCTGGCAGGTGCCTCGCCCGCCTACGCCCGCGCGGCGCAGGCGCATTGCGTCAGAGCGGCGAGGTCGCTCGCCGACAACCCTGAGTGACGGTCGAGACGGGCCACGGGAGGACACGGCATGGCAGCCGAACAGCAGGACACGGCAGTACCGGCAGCGGTGCGCGAACAGCACCAGCTGCTGGCCGAGCAGGTCGAGGAGCACCGCTTCCGGTACTACGTGAACGACCAGCCGGTCGTCAGCGACGCCGAGTTCGACCAGCTGCTGCGTTCTCTGGAGGCGCTGGAGGAGGAGTATGCGGAGCTGCGCACGCCCGACTCGCCCACCCAGAAGGTGGCCGGTGCCTACCAGACGGACTTCGCCTCCGTCGAGCACCGCGAGCGCATGCTCTCCCTCGACAACGCCTTCGACGACGAGGAACTGTCCGCCTGGGCCGAGCGGGTGGCCCGGGACACGGGCACCTCCGACTACCACTACCTGTGCGAACTGAAGGTGGACGGCCTCGCCGTCAACCTCACCTACGAGAACGGCCGCCTCACCCGGGCGGCCACCCGCGGCGACGGCCGCACCGGTGAGGACATCACGCCCAACGTCCGCACCATCGCCGACATCCCCGACCGCCTGTCCGGCGACCGGATCCCGGCCCTCGTCGAGATCCGCGGTGAGGTCTACTTCCCGATGGAGAAGTTCGAGGAGCTCAACGCGAGACTCGTCGCGGCGGAGGGCAAGCCCTTCGCCAACCCGCGCAACGCCGCGGCCGGTTCGCTGCGCCAGAAGGACCCGAAGGTCACGGCGAGCCGCCCGCTGCACATGGTCGTCCACGGCATCGGCGCCCGCGAGGGCTTCGAGATCGAGCGCCAGTCGCAGGCGTACGAGCTGCTGCGCGAGTGGGGCCTGCCCACCGCCCGGCACAACAAGGTGCTCTCCTCCCTGGCCGAGGTCCGGGCGTTCATCACGGAGTTCGGGGAGAACCGGCACTCGGTGGAGCACGAGATCGACGGCGTCGTCGTCAAGCTCGACGAGATCGCCCTGCAGGGGCGCCTCGGCTCCACCGCCCGCGCCCCGCGCTGGGCCATCGCCTGGAAGTACGCGCCCGAAGAGGTCAACACCAAGCTGATCGACATCAAGGTCGGCGTCGGGCGCACCGGCCGCGTCACCCCGTACGCGCAGGTGGAGCCGGTGACGGTGGCGGGCTCCGAGGTCGAGTTCGCCACCCTGCACAACCAGGAGGTCGTCAAGGCCAAGGGCGTGCTCATCGGGGACACCGTGGTCCTGCGCAAGGCGGGCGACGTCATCCCCGAGATCCTCGGGCCGGTGGTGGACCTGCGGGACGGCACCGAGCGGGAGTTCGAGATGCCGGCCGAATGCCCCGCCTGCGGGACCGCGCTGCGGCCCATGAAGGAGGGGGACATCGACGTCCGGTGCCCCAACGCCCAGACCTGCCCCGCCCAGTTGCGCGAGCGGCTCTTCTACCTGGCCGGCCGGCAGTCCCTGGACATCGAGAACTTCGGCATGGTCGCGGCCGCCGCACTCACCGGCCCGCTGGAGCCGGCGCAGCCGCCGCTGCTCGACGAGGGCGACCTCTTCGACCTGACCGTCGAGCAGCTGCTGCCCATCAAGGCGTACGTCCTGGACCAGGACAGCGGCCTGCCCAAGAGGGACCCGAAGACGGGCGAGGAGAAGATCGTCACGGTCTTCGCCAACCAGAAGGGCGAGCCGAAGAAGAACGCCCTGGCCATGCTGGAGAACATCGCCGCGGCCAAGGAGCGCCCGCTCGCCCGCATCATCAACGGCCTGTCCATCCGCCACGTCGGACCGGTCGCGGCCGAGGCGCTCGCCCGCGAGTTCCGGTCCATCGCGGCGATCGAGGCGGCGACCGAGGAGCAGCTGACCGCCACCGACGGGGTCGGCGCGATCATCGCCGCCTCCCTCAAGGAGTGGTTCGCGGTCGACTGGCACCAGGAGATCCTGCGCAAGTGGCGGGAGGCCGGGGTGCGGATGGAGGAGGAAGGTTCCGCCGAGGACGAGGGGCCGCGACCCCTGGAGGGCCTGACCGTCGTCGTCACCGGCACTTTGCAGAGCCACACGCGGGACGGCGCCAAGGAGGCCCTGCAGAGCCGCGGCGCCAAGGTGACCGGGTCCGTCTCGAAGAAGACCTCCTTCGTCGTGGTCGGCGACAACCCCGGCTCGAAGTACGACAAGGCCGTCCAGTTGAAGCTGCCCGTCCTCGACGACGCCGGCTTCGCCGTGCTGCTGGAGCAGGGCCCGGACGCGGCGCGCGAAGCCGCGCTCCCGGTGGACGGCGCCGCCGCGGGGGAGTAGTACCCACAGGGCAATTCCCGAGGGGGAGTAGCGAAGGCGAACGGATGCGTGGCGTGCGGCCGCACGGGCGGGCGCACGCCAGGCGCGGCGGACGGTGGTAAACGGCCGGTACAAGGCTGGTCGCAGGGCGGTGACCTGTCGGATCATCGGACGGGTGACAGGGGGCCCCGGTCCAAACTCACCCGTTCGGCGGATACCGTACTGATGAGGATGGCTGGGTCGCATTCGGGCAACCACTGCCGACCGCTGCCCCTGGGAGCCTCCCGCGTCCTACTGTTGAGGTGTGCGCCTGTCGTGCACGGCTGCGGGCTGCGATCGCGGCCGTGGTGGCACGACACCGGGGCCATCGCGTGACATCGGCATCGCCGGCTGTGAGAGGTACGGGCATGAAACCCACCGAAAGCGCCGACCCGTCACCTGAATTCGGCGGGGAAATCCCGCCCATGCGGGCAGGCAGGCTCGGCGTCCTGCGTGCCAGGACGCCGGAGACCCGACCGGTCGACACCGGTGAGGGCGGGCAGGGGCGGCGCGGCGTGCTGCCCTTCCTCGTCGTGGGTCTCGCGGTCGTGGTCCTCACCACCGGCGTCGCGTCCGCCCTGAGCAGCCGTCACGCCCTGTTCCCCGGCGGGCCGGTCGGCTGGGCGCTGGCCCTGCTCACCGGCATCATCGTCGGCCACCTGGTCGCCCTCGGCCGCGACCGCTGGTGGGGCGGCACCGGATCCGGCGCCGCCCTCACCCTCGGCGTCCTCATCCTCTACGGCTGGGTGCCCGCCGGACTGGTCTCACTGGCCGTGGTCTCCCTGGTCGGCGCCGCACGCCGGCACCGCTGGCGGCAGGGACTGCTCCACGGCTCCGTCGACATCCTCGGCATCGGCGCCGGGGCCCTCGTCCTCGCCGCCTTCGGCGAGACGCCCTCCGTCGAAACCCCCTGGCCGCCCACCACCTGGGGGCTGGACGCCGTACCCGAGATCGCCCTGGTCGCCGTCGCCTACCTGGTGGCCACCCGCCTCCTGCTCTGGATCGCCCTGGCCCCGCGCGGCGGCGGGCTGCCCACCGTGGCCCGGACCGCCCTGCTCCGACAGGCGTTAGTCGCGGTCGCACTGCTCGGCATCGCCCCCCTCATCTGTGTCGTCGCGGTCAGCCAGCCGGTGCTGCTGCCGCTGTTCGCCGTACCGCTCATCGCGCTGGACTCCACCCTCTGGATCGCCCGGGCGCGCGCCGAGGAGCAGCTGCGGGACCCCCTGACCGGGCTGCCCAACCGGCAGTGGCTGCTGGAGCGGGCCTGGTCCGCCCTGGACGAGGCCGAACGCCTGGGCACCCGGGCGGCCCTCGTGCTGATCGACCTGGACCGCTTCCGGGCCGTCAACGACACCCTGGGCCACCTGGCGGGCGACCGGCTGCTCCTCCAGATCGCCGACCGGCTGCGCCAGGCCCTGCCCGACGAGGCGGAGGCCGCCCGGCTCGGCGGCGACGAGTTCGCCGTGCTGCTCCCCGTCACCGACTCCACCACCAGCGCCCAGCGCGTCGCCCGCCACCTGGTCGCCGAGCTCAGCTCCCCCCTCGACCTGGACGGCCTCACGCTCGTCCTGGAGGCCAGCGCCGGCCTCGCCGTCTTCCCCGACCACGCGCTGGACGCGGAGGGACTGCTGCGCCGCGCGGACGTGGCGATGTACCAGGCCAAGCGGGACCGCACGGGCGTGGAGGTGTACGAGTCCAAGCGCGACAGCAACACCCCCGACCGCCTGGGCCTCCTCGGCGACCTCCGCCGAGCCCTCGACGCGGGCGAAGTGGAACTGCACTACCAGCCGAAGGTCCGCTTCGACGGTCAGGTCGCAGGACTCGAAGCACTGGTCCGATGGGTCCACCCGGAACGCGGGCGGGTGCCTCCGGACGAGTTCATCGCGATCGCCGAGACCTCCGGGCTGATGCCGCACCTGACGGAGTACGTGCTGGAGACCGCCCTGGCCCAGGTGGCCCGCTGGCGGGCGCAGGGCCTGAAGGTCCCGGTCGCCGTCAACGTCTCCCCGCGCGACGTCCACACCCCCGGCTTCGCCGGCGCGGTGGCCGCCCGGCTGGCCCGCCACGGGGTCCCGGCCAGCGGCCTGCAGCTGGAGATAACGGAACACGTCCTGCTGGAGGACCCCCAGCGAGCTGCGGACACCATGGCCGGCCTGACGGGGCACGGCGTGAAGATGTCCCTGGACGACTTCGGCACCGGCTACTCCTCACTCGTCCACCTGCGCCGCCTGCCGGTCAGCGAGCTGAAGATCGACCGCTCGTTCGTGGGCCGGCTGGCCGTCGACACGCAGGACGCGGAGATCGTCCGCTGCACCGTGGACCTCGCGCACTCGCTCGGCCTGCTCGTCGTGGCGGAGGGCGTCGAGGACGACGAGACCTGGGAGCGGCTGCGGGACCTGGGCTGCGACGCCGTGCAGGGATGGCTGGTGGCCGCCGCGATGCCGCCGCAGGAGGCCACGGCCTGGCTGCTGGCCCGCGGTGAGCGCGGCTGGCGCCGCCCCGCGGACATCACGGCGGAACTGGCGGCGGCCGAGGCCGACGCGGTCTGACTGGCGCCGCCCCGGTGGCGCCAGCCGCGGACGCGGCGCCGCCACCGGGGCTCCGCCGCAGACCGCGCGCATCGAAATCCCCCAGCCACCGCAGGGAGGGTCCCGGGCGGGGCCGGGTCCGGCCGGTACCGCAGGTCGGGTGGCTGGATCGCCGCGCAGCGTCAGTTCCAGCCCCGCCGGCGTTCGAGGCACGGGGGTGCGGGGCGGAGCCCCGGATCCTTCGGCCTCGCCGGCGATCGAGGCGCGGGCTCGGGCGGCGCCCGCCGACCCCGCGCGGCGGCCCGGGCCAAACCGTTTCGCAGGCCGAGCGCCCGGACCCATAGGATTGGGTCCGAAACGAAACATCCACCCACCCCCAGAGGATCGCTGCATGCCTGGCATTACGCGCGAGGAGGTCGTCCACCTCGCACGGCTGGCGCGCCTTGAGCTGTCCAGCAACGAGCTGGATCACTTCGCCGGACAGCTCGACGACATCATCGGCGCGGTCGCCCGTGTCTCCGAGGTCGCCGACCAAGACGTCCCGCCGACCTCCCACCCGCTGCCGCTGACCAACGTCATGCGCGCGGACGAGGTCCGTCCGTCGCTCACCCCCGAGCAGGCGCTCTCCGGTGCTCCCGCCCAGGAGCAGCAGCGTTTCAAGGTGCCGCAGATCCTGGGGGAGGACTAACAGCCATGGTCGACATCATCAAGCTCACGGCCGCCGAGACCGCCGAGAAGATCGCCTCCGGCGAGCTCACGGCCGTCCAGGTGACCGAGGCCCACCTGGCCCGCATCGACGCCACCGACGAGAAGGTCCACGCCTTCCTGTACGTGGACCGCGAAGGCGCGCTCGCCCAGGCCCGCGCCGTCGACGCCAAGCGGGAGGCCGGCGAGAAGCTCGGCCCGCTGGCCGGCGTGCCCCTCGCCCTCAAGGACATCTTCACCACCGTCGGGGTCCCGACCACCGTCGGATCGAAGATCCTCGAAGGCTGGATCCCGCCCTACGACGCCACCCTGACGCGCAAGCTGAAGGAAGCCGACGTCGTCATCCTCGGCAAGACCAACATGGACGAGTTCGCCATGGGGTCCTCCACCGAGAACAGCGCCTACGGCCCCACCGGCAACCCCTGGGACCTCACCCGCATCCCCGGCGGCTCCGGCGGCGGCTCCGCGGCGGCCCTCGCCGCCTTCCAGGCCCCGCTCGCCATCGGCACGGACACCGGCGGCTCCATCCGCCAGCCCGCCGCCGTCACCGGCACGGTCGGCGTGAAGCCCACCTACGGCGGCGTCTCCCGCTACGGCATGGTCGCCTTCTCCTCCTCCCTCGACCAGGGCGGTCCCTGCGCCCGCACGGTCCTGGACGCGGCCCTGCTGCACGAGGTGATCGCCGGGCACGACCCGCTCGACTCGACCTCCATCGACGCCCCGGTCCCGCCGGTCGTCGAGGCCGCCCGCAACGGCTCGGTCGCCGGCCTGCGCGTCGGTGTGGTCAAGCAGTTCGCCGGCGAGGGCTACCAGGCCGGCGTCGTCCAGCGCTTCAACGAGTCGGTGGAGCTCCTGGGCGAGCTCGGCGCCGAGATCGTCGAGCTGGACTGCCCGTCCTTCGACCTCGCGATGGCCGCCTACTACCTGATCGCGCCCTCCGAGTGCTCCTCCAACCTGGCCCGCTTCGACGCCATGCGCTACGGCCTGCGCGTCGGTGACGACGGCACCAGGTCCGCCGAGGACGTCACCGCCCTGACCCGCGAAGCCGGCTTCGGCGACGAGGTCAAGCGCCGCATCATCCTCGGTACGTACGCGCTCAGCTCCGGCTACTACGACGCGTACTACGGCTCCGCCCAGAAGGTCCGCACGCTCATCTCGAAGGACTTCGAGAAGTCCTTCGAGCAGGTCGACGTGATCGTCTCCCCGACGACCCCGACCACCGCCTTCCCCATCGGCGAGCGCACCGACGACCCGCTCGCCATGTACCTCGCGGACCTGTGCACCATCCCGACCAACCTGGCCGGCAACTCCGCCATGTCGCTCCCCTGCGGCCTGGCACCGGAGGACGGCCTCCCGGTCGGGCTGCAGATCATCGCCCCCGCCATGAAGGACGACCGCCTCTACAAGGTCGGTGCGGCAGTCGAGGCCGCCTTCGTCGCGCGCTGGGGTCACCCGCTGCTTGAGGAGGCACCGTCGCTGTGAGCACCAGTGCACTGTCCAAGGCCAAGGGCTTCAAGAAGTCCAAGACCGGCACCTACCTGTCGATCGGCACCACCGCGTTCGGCGCGATCAGCGTGTTCAAGCAGGTCAAGAAGGCCCGCAGCGAGCACGACATGCTGAAGCTGGTCGACGCCGCCGTGTCCGCCGCCGCCATCGTCACCGGCCTCGCGATCCTGTACCGCGAGCTCAAGCGCCTGGGCGACGACGACGTCCTGCTGGGCTGAGAGGGAAAGTTTCACCGTGACCACCTTCACCGAACTGCTGTCGTACGAGGACGCCCTGGCGTCGTACGACCCCGTCATGGGCCTTGAGGTCCATGTCGAGCTCGGCACCAGGACCAAGATGTTCTGCGGCTGCTCCACCGAGCTGGGCGCCGAGCCCAACTCGCAGACCTGCCCCACCTGCCTCGGCCTGCCCGGCTCCCTCCCGGTCGTCAACGCGATCGGCGTCGAGTCCGCCGTCAAGATCGGTCTCGCGCTGAACTGCGAGATCGCCGAGTGGTGCCGCTTCGCCCGGAAGAACTACTTCTATCCGGACATGCCGAAGAACTTCCAGACCTCCCAGTACGACGAGCCCATCGCCTTCAACGGCTACCTGGACGTCCAGCTGGAGGACGGCGAGATCTTCCGCGTGGAGATCGAGCGCGCCCACATGGAGGAGGACACCGGCAAGTCGCTGCACGTCGGCGGAGCCACCGGCCGTATCCACGGCGCGTCCCACTCCCTGCTGGACTACAACCGCGCCGGCATTCCGCTCATCGAGATCGTCACCAAGCCCATCGAGGGCGCGGGCGCGCGGGCCCCCGAGGTCGCCAAGGCGTACGTCGCCGAGCTGCGCGAGGTCATCAAGGCGCTCGGCGTCTCCGATGCCCGCATGGACAAGGGCCAGATGCGCTGCGACGTGAACCTGTCGCTGCGCCCCACCCCCGAGTCCGAGTTCGGCACCCGCAGCGAGACCAAGAACGTCAACTCGCTGCGCTCCGTCGAGCGCGCTGCCCGCTTCGAGATCCAGCGCCACGCGGCGGTGCTCTCGTCGGGCGGGTCGATCGTGCAGGAGACCCGGCACTTCCACGAGGAGGACGGCTCCACCACGGCCGGCCGCATCAAGGACAACGCCGAGGACTACCGGTACTTCCCGGAGCCCGACCTGGTCCCCGTCGCCCCGGCCCGTGAGTGGGTCGAGGAGCTTCGCGGCGGTCTGCCCGAGATGCCGCGCGTGCGCCGCAACCGCCTCCGCGAGGAATGGGGCGTCAGCGAGCACGACATGCAGTCGATCCTCAACGCGGGCGCGGTGGACTCCATCGTCGCCACCATCGAGGAGGGCGCCGACTCGGCCGCCGCCCGCAAGTGGTGGATGGGCGAGCTGGCCCGCAACGCCAACGAGCAGGGTGTCGTCGTCGACGAGCTGCCGATCACCCCGGCGCAGGTCGCGCGCGTCGCGGCCCTGGTCGCGGCGGGTGACCTCAACGACAAGCTGGCCCGCCAGGTCATCGAGGGCGTCCTCGCCGGCGAGGGCACCCCGGACGAGGTCGTCGAGAAGCGCGGCCTGAAGGTCGTCTCGGACGAGGGCGCGCTCGGCGCGGCCGTCGACGAGGCCATCGCGGGCAACGCGGCCATCGCCGACAAGATCCGCGGCGGCAAGATCGCCGCGGTCGGTGCCCTGGTCGGCGCGGTCATGAAGACCACCCGCGGCCAGGCCGACGCGGCGCGCGTCAAGGAGCTCATCCTGGAGCGCCTGGGCGTCTCCGAGGGCTGAACCCCTTAGGCCTGTTCGCCTGTTCGCCTGTTTGTCTGAACGCCCCGAGGCCCCGCACCGGCTGGTGCGGGGCCTCGGGGCGTAGACCTCCACCGCGACGCCCGGCACCTCGGGGTGTGGGTGTCGGACCGGGCGAGGGTGTCAGCGTTTGAGGACGGGGGCCGCCAGGACGGCGTTGCCGCGGCCCTTGCAACCCTCCTCCACCTTGATGCGCAGCCGCAGGGCGCCCTTGATGTCCAGGGACTTGGTGACCGGCTTGCCCAGGTGGACCAGCTCGGAGAACGTCGCGGGCTTGTCGTCCACCGAGATGGTCAGCCGCGCCTGTTCCACGGTCGAGCCGTCGTCGATCCCGGCGGTGAACTCCAGCGTGGACCACGCCCGGTTGACGTCGTACTCGATGGCCGCACCGTAATAGCAGCTGCCGAGCAGCGCCGCCCCGTACTCCGTGGTGTTCAGCTTGGCGGAGCCGACCTCGAAGTTGTCGACGTTCCCGACCGAGGCCAGCACGGTCAGGTCGGCGACGTTGCTGTCCTTGACCGCCCCCGGGGCGTGCGGGCTGGAGGAGCCCTCCGGGCTCGCGGAGGCCTCGGGCGGGGACTCGCCGGTCGCCTGGGGTGGCGACGGGGTGGGTGACGCGGGGGCCGTGGCCGCCGGGGGGCCGTCCCCGCCGGCCTTGCCGTCCTTGGCGGCGGCGGCCTTGTCCTTGTCCCCCAGGAGCTGTACGCCGGCCACCGCGAGCACGGCCAGGACCACCACGGCGGCCGCCGAGCCCAGGACCACCGCGGTCCGCTTCTTCTTCGCCTTCCCGGCGGGCGGCGGCTCCGGGGTGGTCGCGGTTCCCGGGATGCCGGGGCTCGGGTGGTACGCCGCCGGGCCGTAGCCGGCGGGTACCGCGTCGGGAACGGCGGCGGGCGGCGGCGCGGCCGGTGCGGGCGCCGCGGCCGGGGCCGGGTCGGGCGCCGGTGCTGTCGCCGTCACCGGTGCTGTCGCCGTCGCCGGCGCGGTCGCCCCATACGGCGGCGGTGGGGACGGAGCCTCGGCGGGCCGGGCCGGCAGTGCGGCCGGCTGGGGCGGCACGACGGGCGGCGGAGGCGCCTCGGGCTTCGGCGGAGAGTCCTGCGGGCCCCGCTGCGAGGTCGAGGACGTCGTCGTGGACACCACCGCGCGGCGCAGGTCCTTCATCCACCCGGCCAGGTTCACCGGCCGCCGGGAGGGATCCTCCGCGTAGAGGGCGGTGATCCGGGACCGCTGCTCGGCGTCCAGTACCGCGATCTGCGGCAGCTCGGCCATCGCCCGTGCCAGCTGCTGCGGAGAGGCGGGCGGCGACTCCCCGCTGAGCAGGAAGTACGCGATCGCCCCGAAGGCGTACCGGTCGGTGCCCGGCGTCCGCTTGCCCTCGAACACCTCGGGCGCCGCGTAGCCCGGGGTGAACCACACTTCCGCCGTCTGGTGGTCGGCGGTCAGCTTGCTGAGGCCGAAGTCCACCAGCGTGGCCTGGCCGTGCGCGTCGACCATCACGTTGCCGGGGGAGAGGTCGCCGTGGACGACCTGGCGCCCGGAGGGCGTGGCCTTCCCCGAGTGCAGCCAGTCCAGCACCTCGGCCAGCTGTTCCAGGGTCCGCATGACCTCACGCCGCTCGGCGGCGGTGGTCAGGGTGCGCTCGGCCCGCCAGTCCCGCAGGTCGAGCCCGTCGATGTGGTTCATGACGAGGACGAGCGCCCGCCCGGTCAGGGTGGACGACTCCCCGGGCCGGTGGATCGGCGGTCCCTCGAAGTGCTCCCGCACTCCCACGACGCCGGGGCGGTGGACGAATCTCAGCAGTTCGGCCTGCTCGTTCCACTTCTGGCTGATGCGGTCGAAGACCTCGGGCGTGATGGTCGTCTTGGAGTCGAGCACCTTGACGACCACGGGCTCCGACCCGCCCGCGAGTTCGATCTCCGCGAGGTAGAGCACGGCCTCCCCGCCGCGCCCGATCGACCTGAGCAGGCGATAGCGGTCCGCTGCCGCGTCCGGACCGATGTGCAGATTCTGGCTGGTCAATTTCCCCCCAGCGCCGGGTTGGTGAAGGACCATCAGTCTTTCGTGACCGGAATCACGTGGTCAATCGGAACGGTCGGTTTGCCCGGCCGAGCTGCCGCCCACCGGGCCGGCCTGTTTGTGTAGCGCCCGCTAAAGAAAATGTGTACGGTTCATCCGCAACGACCGCTACGGAAAAGTCGGTTCCGCCATGCCCGTCGCCGAGCCGACCGCCGCCCCCTACGCCCGCACCGTCCGCACCGGAGCGGCGGCCCCGGGCTGCTGCTCGCCCACGGGGCGGGGGGCTCCGTCGAGACCAACTTCGGCACGGTCCTGGACGTGTTGGCCGCCCGCTTCAGCGTGGTCGGCGTCGACTATCCCGGAACCGGGGGCACTCCCCGCGCCGACGAGCCGCTCCGGCTGGACGAGCTGGCCGACCAGCTGGTGGCCGCCGCCGACGCGGAGGGGCTGGAGAGGTTCGCCGTACTCGGCTACCCGCTCGGCGGGAACGTCGCCGTCCGGATCGCCTCCCGGCACCCGGAGCGGGTCACCGCACTCGTGCTCACCGCCGCCTTCGCCCGGGCCGACAACCGGCTTGAGCTGGTCGGCGGGCTGTGGAGGCGGCTCGCCGAGCGCGACGAGCGGGAGGCGATGGCCTCGCTGCTGGTGCCCCTCGCGGTGAACCCGGCGGTCCTGGAGGACCTCACCCCCGCCCAGGTGGACCAACTGGTGCGGGAGACCGCCGCGTCCATGCCGCCCGGCGCCGCGGACCACGTCGCGCTGCTCGAAGGCGCGGACCTGCGGGCCGAGATCGCGACGCTCGACGTACCGTCCCTCGTCATCGCGACCACCGAGGACCACCTGGTGCCGCTCCCGCTCCAGCGGGAGCTGGCGGACGCGCTGCCGGGCGCCCGGCTGGCGGAACTGCCCACCGGGCACCTTCCGTTCGCCGAGCGTCCGGCCGAATGGGCGGCGCTGGTCAGCGGCTTCCTGCGGGCGACGACGCCGGAGCGCTGAGGAAGGCGAGGCGGGCCGGCTTCGCCGGGAGGTAGACCTCCGGCAGGTCGACCTCGGGGAGCACGACCTCCGGGCCGAGCACGAACCCGGTGCGCTCCAGCCGTGCGATGGCCTTGGCGTTGCGGGCGTCCGGCTCGGCGACCAGGCGCCGGGCGGCCGGGTCGGAGAACACGAAGGAGAGGAAGGCTGTCATCAGCGCCGCGCTGAAGCCGGTCCTGGGCGCGCCCTCGCCGGGGGCGATGAGCAGGTGCAGGCCGACATCGCCGGGCTGGACGTCGTAGCACTCGCTGACCCGGTCCGCCTCGCACTCGTACGTCTGGAACAGCGCGACCGGGGCGCCCTCCAGGGCCACGATGAAGGCGTGGTGGGTGGTGCGGCGGTCGACGTCCTCGTAGATCTCCCGGACCAGTTCCAGACCGGCCTCGCCCATGCCCCAGAAGCGGGCCCGCTCCTGGGTGACCCAGCCGTGGATCAGTCCGGCGTCGGCGGCCGGGTCGACCGGGGTGACGGTGACGGTGCCGAAACCGTCGACGAGGTGGCTGTGGACGGGCTGCCTGGGGGAGGGGGACGCGGCGGAGGGGGACATGGCGGAGGTCATATCGATTCCTTGGTGAGCCGGGCCCAGTCGGTGACGACGGGGACGAGTTCGCAGCGTGCCCACAGCGGGAGCTGGTCGCGGTGGTGGGGGGTTCCCGTGACGCCGTCCGCGCCCAGCGGGACCGCCCAGAGGCTGTCCTCGCGGCGGGCCAGGTCCCAGACGTAGCGCGCGGCCGACGCGCGGGCGGTGAGGTCGGTGAAACCGGGCACGGAGGAGGTGGCGTTCACGCAGTCGTGGTCGCCGCCGAGGCCGGGCCACTCGGGGGCGTCCGGGTCGGGAACCGCCTGCCAGGGGGTCAGGCGGTGGACCTCCGCCCACGGGGTGCCGGTGTCGGCGGAGTCCGCCGCGGCGGTCTCCTCCAGGGCGGCGCGGACATGCGCGGCGCGGTCCAGCTCCGGTACGAGGGACGTGGTGAGCAGGCCTTCGAGCGCGTAACCGATCTTGGGAACCAGGTACAGCCACGGGTGGAACACCGCCGGTCCGGCCGGCGCCCCCGCCAGGTCCGCGAAGACGGGGTCGGCGGCGAGGCGCCGTACGGTCGCGGTCCGCAAGGCCGCGAAGGCGGTGGCGTCGGTGCTCTCGGCCTCCATCCGCCGGTCCCAGGCCAGCAGCCGGGTGCGCAGCTCCCGCGCCGCCGGCGTCAGGTCCTCGAAGCCGGGCAGCAGGGCGAGCAGCGGCTCGGCCGAGGCCAGGTAGGTGTCCCGGTGTACGTCGGCCATCGCCTTCGGGGACCAGTCCCCGGAGCCGCTGAGCAGCTCGCGGATGCGGTCGGCGCGGTGCGGGGGCGCGAACTCCACGCCGAGCGGGGAGGCGATGCCGCGCGCGTTCGCCATCACGGCGAAGCCCTGCACCGGCTCGGCGGGGGTCGGTGCCCAGCCCTGCCAGGCGTGCTCGGGGTCCCACGCGGGTACGGGGCGCAGCCGGTTGGCGGGGTGGCGCAGCGGTACGGCGCCCGCGACGCGGTGCAGCAGACCGCCCTCGGTGTCGGCGGCGTGGACGACGTTGACCGGCTCGGCCCAGCCGTCGAGGGCGCGGTCGATGTCGGCGACGGTACGGGCGCGCAGCAGGGCGGGCAGGGCGGCGAAGCCGAGGTCGCGCCGGACGCGGGGCGGGTAGCGCAGGGAGAGGGTCTGCGTGCCGCCGCCGGCGCCGGATTCCGCGCCGGGGTCGCCGTCCGCGTGCACGATCACCGGGCCGCGGGGAGTCTCCAGGACCTCCACCTCGACATCGTCGCCGCCCGCCACGGTGATGGTCTCCGTGTGGCGTGCGACGCGCTCCCAGACACCGTCCGGGCCGAGCGCCTCGACGACGGTGCCCCCGCCCTCGCCCTCTCCCCCGCCCTCGCCCTCGACCCGGCGCAGTCGCTCGACGTACAGGTCCTGGTAGTCGGACATCGCGTTGGTGATGGCCCAGGCGGCGGAGCCGGTGTGCCCGAAGTGGGCGAGGCCGGGCACGCCGGGGACGGCGAGACCCAGGACGTCGTAGTCCGGGCAGGACAGGCGGATCTGCTGGTAGACGCCCGGGTCCTCGATGAACCGGTGCGGGTCGCCCGCGATGATCGCCGCACCGGTGGTGGTGCGGTCGCCCGGGACCATCCAGCCGTTGCTGCCGGCGATGCGGGGGCCGTCGGTGGCGAAGAGGGTGAGCGTCTCGTCGCCGAGGGCGCGGGCCACGCGCTCGCGCCACAGTTTGGTCGGGAAGCCGGCGAACAGGATGTGCGTCGCGATCCAGATCGCCAGCGGCACCCACGGCTCCCAGGGGGAGGGCGCCAGAGCGGTGCGGGCGAAACGCTCGTCGCGGGCGGCGCCGGCGGCCAGGCCCGCGTTGACGCCGTCGACGTAGGCGCGTACCCAGGCGGCGGTCGCGGGGTCGTCCGCCTCCATGGCCTCGTAGCAGAGGCGGGCGGTGTCGGCGAGGCGGCTCTGGCGGGCGAAACGGTCCCAGACGACGGAGTCCGGGCCGAGGAAGGAGGCGCTGGAGCCCTCGGCACGGTGCCGTTCCACCTCCAGCTGCCAGGCTCGGTCGAAGGCCGTGACCCGGCCCTGGGCGTGGGCGAGCCCGAGTTCGTCCGAAGCGCGCAGGTGGGGGATGCCCCAGGGGTCGCGGAAGACGTCGTAGGATTCCGGGATCTGCCCGTGGGGCCCGCCCCGGGCGCCCGTGTTCGACTCCGGGTCGCTTCCGCTGCTCACACTGCTCACGCTGATCTCTTCCCCGATGTGCATTTAGGTTAGGCTGCCCTAAGTGTAGTGGTGTCAGGGGAGGGTTCGAACATGGCGGTCGTGAAGGGTTGGGAAGGCGTGGTCCTCAAGCTCCTGCGGGGCAAGGACTTCACGTTCACGGTGACGGGGGCGGAAGACGTCACGGAGCACTACCGCCGGGTGTACTTCACCGACGGCGGGCTGCTGGCCGCGGCCGGCGCATCGCTGCACCCGACGATGTGGGTGCGGGTCTGGTTCCAGAACGCCGGCCGGCCGCACCAGCGGGCGTACACGCTGGTCGACCCGGATCCGGAGAACGGCACCTTCTGCTTCGAGTTCGCGCTGCACGACGGCGTCGCCAGCGCCTGGGCGCGCGGCGCCCAGCCGGGCGACACCATCGAGGCCACCGTCCAGGGCACCGGCTTCAGCGCCCCGGCGCCGGCCCCGGAACGCCTGCTGGTCATCGGCGACCCCGCGTCCCTCCCGGCGGTCAACTCGCTGCTGGACGCCTTCCCCGCCACACCCGCCACCGTCTGGTTCGAGACCCAGCACGCCTCGGACGCGGAGCTGCCCGTACGCCTGGACGCGGACCGGCACGACATCCGCCGGGTGCAGCGGGACGGCACGGCTCTGGCCGACCGGGTCCGGGCCGAGCTGCCGGAGCTGCTCGGCGACCCGGCATCGGCGTACGTCTGGCTGGCGTGCGACACCGCCACGACGCGCGGCCTGACGGCCTACCTGCGCAAGGACCTCGGCCTGCCGAAGCAGCGGGTGAACGGCCTGGGCTACTGGCGGGCGGACATCTAGCCTCGGCCAGACCTGGGCCCGGCCCGGCCCCGGCCGCAGCGCTAGGGTCTGTATCGAGTTGCCCCGTGGAGCAAGGGAGCGGCGTTCGGCTCGTGCGCCGAGGGTGCGTGCCGGGCGTCGCGACGCCGCGGGGCAACTCGATACAGACCCTAGGCGCCGGTGGCGCCGTCGATCGCCTCTCGGAGGAGGTCGGCGTGGCCGTTGTGCCGGGCGTACTCGTGGATGAGGTGCAGCATGACCAGGCGCAGCGAGGCCTCCTCCTGCCAGCTCGGCACGTACGCCGTCACCTCCAGGGACTCGGCCGCGGCCTCGATGCGGCGGGCGTGCGCGACCTCCTCCTGCCAGGCGGTGAAGGCCTCGGCGCGGGTGGACCCGGAGGCGTCGTAGGCGGCCTGGAAGTCATGGGTGTCCGACCACAGGTGCGGGAGCTCCTCCCCGCCCAGGACGCGCCGGAACCAGTGCCGCTCGACCTCGCCCATGTGCCGGACCAGCCCCAACAGGGACAGGGTGGACGGCGGCACCGAAGGGCGACGCAACTGCTCGTCGTCGAGGCCCTCGCACTTCCAGGCGAGGGTGGCGCGGTGGTAGTCGAGGTAGGTCCGTAGCGTCTCGCGCTCATCGCCGGTGAGGGGCGGGCTGATGCGTTCCATGCGGTGATCATGCCGCGTCGCCTCCGCGGCCGTAACCCCTATGGCCGGGCCGGCGCCGGCTTCTCCGGCCGCGTCCAGATGTACGGCACCGTCACCCCCAGCACCCCGAAGCCCAGTCGCTCCAGGATCGGACGGCTGTCCTCGGAGGCGTCCACCTGGAGGTAGGGGATACCGAGTTCCGCCGCGATGCGGGCCCGGTGTGCGACCAGCGAGCGGTAGATGCCCCGGCCGCGCCACTGCGGGAGCGTGCCGCCGCCCCACAGGCCCGCGAAGGCCGTGCCCGGCCGCATCTCCATCCGGGCCGCGCTCACCGGGACGTCGCCCGCCATCGCGACGACCGCGGCGATGGTCTCCGGCTCGTCGCGCAGCCGGCTCAGCAGCGCCTCCCGGATACGGGGCCGCTCCGTACCGAAGGCCCCGGCGTGGACCCGCATCATCAGGTCGACGCCGGCCTCGTCCGTCACCACGCGCAGCGCGATGCCCTCCGGCGGCTCCACCGGAAGCTGCGCGAGGTCGGCCACCCGCCCGACCATCAGTGTCTCCGGCGGCTCCGGTACGAAGCCCGCCGCCCGCAGCCGGTCCCCGAGGTCCGCCGGCAGGTCGTGCCGGTACAGCTTCCACTCGAAGTCCGGGCAGCCGTGCTCCGCGAAGAACGCCACCTGCGCCGCGATCTGCGCGTCCGCCGTCTCCTCGTCGAGGTCCGACCAGAGGACGCCGTTCCACCCGAGACCGGGCGCACTCTGCCGGACGACCCGGCCCGCCCGCTCCACGAGCGCGTCCGCGCCGTCCGGTTGCGCACCCTCGCGGACTTCGCCGTCGTACCGGGCGCGCACCTTCAGCAGCTCACCGAGATCCATCGTCATCGGGCCAGCTCACCAGTGTGGGGGCGGCCCGCACAACTGCATTAGCCTCACCCCCGTGAACGACGACCTCACCATCTACACCGGCAAGGCCGCCCCCGACGCCGCCGCCGACCGCGGCTGGCTCCTCGGCCACTTCAAGGACCCGGCCGATCCCCGTCACAGCGAGGACGTGGAGATCAAATGGGGTGTCCACCCGAAGGGCGACGCCCGGGAGCGCTGGGCCACCGCCGAGAAGCGCACCGCGCTGCTGGTCCTGATCAGCGGACGCTTCCGGCTGGAGTTCCCGGGGCGGACCGTCGTCCTCGCCGAGCAGGGGGACTACGTGCTCTGGGGCCGCGGCGTCGACCACTCCTGGTACGCGGAGGAGGACGCGGTCGTCCTCACCGTCCGCTGGCCCTCGATCCCCGGCTACCGGGTGGACGAGCCCGAAGACCGTGCCGGTGCCCTTGCCTCCTCCTCCGCGGGAGCCGCCGTCCGGAGCCCCGCCGGGACCTGAGTTCCCCAACACCTCCCGGTCCTGCTGTGATGATGCACACGAAAAGGGCCAACGATCACGAAACGCTGGGATCGTGGAGGTTGCAGACCAATCTGGGCCGAACCGCGGGGCGATCCCCCGGGCCTCGGCCGGGCCTTCACGAGTTCACGCGTTCTTTGCGACGGGCTGTCTCCCGGTAAAGATCCGAACCACCAGGGAGCACGTCCGTTGGCAGTCTTCGCGCGGTGGTGCATGCGCCACCGCCTCCTCGCCGTCCTGATCTGGCTGCTCGCCTTCGGCGGGACCGCTGCTGCCGCAGTGACCGCCGGAGCGGCGTTCTCCAACGACTACGAGGTCCCCGGCACCGAATCCGGCAAGGCCAACGACCTCCTGCGCGAAGGCTTTCACGGCCAGGGCGGCGACACCGACACCATCGTGTGGCGGGCCCCGGACCACCAGAGCGCGCGCACCCCGGACATCGAGCAGCGCATGACCCGGGCGCTCGACACCGTCGCCGCACTGCCCGGCGTCGGATCGGTCGCCGGCCCCTACGGCCCCGGCCCCGAGAGCGCCGCACGCATCAGCCCCGACGGACGCACCGCCTACGCCGTGGTGACCTTCGACCAGCCGGCCGACTCCGTGCCCAAGGCCCAGGCGAGGGCGGTCGTCGACGCCGCGAAGAACCCCGCCACCGAGGCCGGCGGACTCCAGGTCGAGCTGGGCGGCCGCGCCATCCAGCTCACCGAGGCACCCACCGCGCACCTCGCCGAGGTCATAGGCGTGGCCGTCGCCGCCCTCGTCCTCTTCCTCGCCTTCGGCTCCCTCGCCGCGAGCCTGCTGCCCATCGCGACCGCCCTCGTCAGCGTGGGCACCGCCTATTTCGGCATCACCCTGCTCGGCCACGCGATGCCGGTCGCCGACTTCGCCCCCATGCTCGGCACCCTCATCGGCCTCGGCGTCGGCATCGACTACGCGCTGTTCATCGTCACCCGGCACCGCAAGAACCTCGCGCGGGGCCTCCCGGTGGAGGAGGCCGCCGCCGGGGCGGTCGCCACCACCGGCCGGGCCGTCGTGTTCGCCGGCGCCACCGTCTGCATCGCCCTGCTCGGCATGCTGGTGCTGCGGCTGAACTTCCTCAACGGCGTCGCGATAGCCGCCTGCGTGACCGTCGTCCTGACCGTCGCCGCCTCCGTGACCCTGCTGCCCGCCCTCCTCTCCTACATCGGCCTGCGCGCCCTCTCCGGCCGCGAGCGCCGCAGGCTCGCCGCCGAGGGCCCGCAGCCCGAGTGGACCTCCGGCTTCGCCGCCCGCTGGTCCGCCTTCGTGGAGCGCCACCCCAAGCTGCTCGGCGCCGTCGCCACCACCGTCATGGTGGTACTGGCCCTGCCCACACTCTCGCTCCACCTGGGCACCTCCGACCAGGGCAACAACCCCTCCACCTCCACCACCCGGCAGGCCTACGACCTCCTCGCGGAGGGCTTCGGGCCCGGCGCGAACGGCCCGCTCGCCGTCGTCGCCCGCCTGGACGGCGCCGGGGACCGGCTCGCCGTGGACCAGCTGGCGCAGGCGCTCCGTACGACGCCGGGCGTCGCCTCCACCGGCCCCGCCGTCCTCAACCACAGCGGCGACACGGCCGTCCTGACCGTCGTACCGGATTCCGCCCCGCAGTCCCGGGCCACGAGCGACCTCGTCGACACGCTCCGCCAGGACGTCATCCCGCGCGCCGGGCAGGGCAACTCCATGCAGGTCCACGTCGGTGGCGTGACGGCCGCCTACGACGACTTCGCCGACGTCATCATCGGGAAGCTGCCGCTCTTCGTCGCCGTGGTCGTCGCCCTCGGCTGCGTGCTCCTGCTGCTGGCCTTCCGGTCCATCGGCATCCCGCTGAAGGCGGC
This sequence comes from Streptomyces sp. NPDC060232, assembly GCF_042726555.1. Classification (NCBI taxonomy): domain Bacteria; kingdom Bacillati; phylum Actinomycetota; class Actinomycetes; order Kitasatosporales; family Streptomycetaceae; genus Streptomyces; species Streptomyces sp. NPDC060232. The sequence continues at coordinate 307,660 of NZ_JBHXAG010000002.1, forward strand.
GGCCATGAACGTCGCCGCCGTCGCCTCCTCCTTCGGCGTCGTGGTCGCGATCTTCCAGTGGGGCTGGGGCAGCGAACGGCTGGGCCTGGGCAGCGCCGGCCCGATCGAACCCTTCCTGCCTGTGATCATGGTGTCCGTGCTCTTCGGGCTGTCGATGGACTACCAGGTCTTCCTCGTCAGCCGGATGTACGAGGAGTGGCTGGAGACCGGCGACAACCGGCGGGCCGTGCGCGTCGGCCTCGCCGAGACCAGCCGGGTCATCAACTCCGCCGCCGTCATCATGATCTCCGTCTTCCTCGCCTTCGTTCTCAGCGGCGACCGGATCATCGCGATGTTCGGCATCGCGCTCGCCGCGGCCGTGGCCCTCGACGCCTTCGTGCTGCGCACCCTTCTCGTCCCGGCCCTGATGCACATGCTCGGTGGCGCCAACTGGTGGCTTCCCGCCTGGCTCGACCGGCGGCTCCCCAGGATCAGCATCGAGCCGCCCGAACGCCGCCCGCATGCGAAACTTCCGGCACAGCGGTCCGGCGCGGTCCCCACCACGAGCGAGGACGACGCCGAGCCCGCCACAGCCTCCCGGTGATCCGACCGACCGCCGCACGAGACCCAAGGAAGAAGCCGCATGTTCTCGATAGACCTCGCCGAAGGCGCCCAGCTGTTTCCGCTGGAAGCCCGGCACGCCGAGGAGTTCTTCGCGCACATCGAACGCGGACGCGAGTTCATCGGCCAGTACGTCGGCTTTCCGGACCGGTCCCCGGACGTCGGCTCCGCCCGGGCCTTCCTCGCCAAGTACGCCGTGAAGGCCGGTGAGGACGGCGCCCGCTTCTTCGGTATCCGCCTCGACGGCACCCTCGTGGGCGGCGTCCTCTTCCCCAACTTCGACGCCGACGGCGGGAACTGCGAGATCGGCTGCTGGCTGGAGCCCGCCGCGGCCGGCCGCGGCCTGGTGACCAAGGCCTGCCGCGTCCTGATCGACTACGCCTTCTGCGAGCGCGGCATGCACCGCGTCGAGTGGCACGCCGCCACCGGCAACAGCAAGAGCCTCGCCGTCGCCGAACGCCTCGGCATGACCCGCGAGGGCGTCATGCGGGAGAACTACCTCCACCGCGGCGTCCGCCAGGACACCGAGGTCTGGTCGATCCTCGCCCACGAGTGGGCCGCCGCCCGCACCTCCTGAGGCCTGCCGTCCGGGCCCCGCCCACCCCGGGGCCCGAGACGGCCGCGACCACCGGTTCCTCAGAGAACTCTCAGACGCGGCCCCTACGGTGCCCCGCATGGACACCACCAAGACCCCCGCCCCGAACGCCGCCGAGGCGGACACCACCCCGGTCGACCTCAAGAAGACCGAGACCCCCCAGGACACCGCGGCCGAGACCAAGGCCGAGACCTCCGACCTCGACGCCGCGACGGACGCGGACTTCGACGCCGACGCCTTCGCCGAGGACCTGGGCGGCGAGGAGCAGCCGAGCCACGTCGGCTCCGCGGCCTTCGCGATCGTCTCCGCCGGTCTTGCCGTCGTCGCCCTCAGCGGGAGCTGGGTCGCCGGCATCGTGTCCGAGCGCGCGAGCATCGCCGCCCGTCTGGAACTGAGCCAGGCCTCCGACGCCAACGCGCAGATCGCCGCCCAGTTCGTCGACCCGTGGCACACCACCGCCATGGTGAACGGCGTCTTCTCCGCCCTCGCCCTGATCATCGCCACCTTCGTACTGGCCCTCCCCGCCTTCAGCACCCCCGAGCGCACCCTCCCCACCTGGGTGCGGTCCGTCTCCTGGGCGGGCATCGGCTTGGGCGCCCTCGGCGTACTGCTCTTCGTCCTCATGTACTTCGACCTCCTCCTGGCCATCCCGAAGGCAGCGTCCTGAGCGGTGCCTTAGACACCTGCGGCCCCTCGCGGGCACACCACCCCGGACTAGGGTCTGTATCGAGTTGCCCCGTGGAGCAAGGAGCGGCGTTCGGTGCGTGCCGGGCGTCGCGACGCCGCGGGGCAATAAGGCCCCCCGCACCCGGCAGATGCGGCATGCGACCGATGTGCCGGTACCCGCTGGGACGCGAACCTCGGACCACAGCGAACGAGGTGCGACCCAGCCCCAGCACCGGATCCCGCTGCACCACCTGGCGATCGGGATCGCCGCGGGGGAGGGCCGCATCGCCGACGTCCGCACCGAGACGGCCACCGCCGTGAACTGCGCTCCTGCTCGGGCAGCACCGCAACGCCTGGCCGCTGCTGCTCGCGTCCGCCTCCGCCGAGGCGGACGCCCGCGGGCTCCCCGCCGCCGAAGCCGGCCGCGCCCGCCGCCCTGGGTGTTCTGCGCGCCGCCGCCCGCACCCTCGCCACCCCGGCGCCGGTGTGGAGCGCGCACGCCGCATTCCTGCGGGCCGAACTGCTGGGGGCCGAGGCCCGGGACACCGTCGCCGCCCGGACCGCCGTGGAGGTGTCCCGCCGCTCGCTGGAGCGCCCGTACCTGCTCGCCCGGGCCCCGAACATCCTGGCCGAGCCGGGCGTCGCCGGCCGCGGGGAGGCGGCCGCCCTCGCCCACCGGCTGCGGCTCTTCACCCCGCCCGGCCCGCCCGGTGGCCTCCGGTCAGCGCTCGTCCGCGGGCTCCTCGTCCAGGCGTATGAGCACCCGGCCGGAGTCGAGGTCTATCGGACCCCGTCCCGGATCGTTGTCACCCACGTCGGTCCGGGACAGCTCCAACCGCTTCTTCTCGTCGTTCGTGTGCTTGCGTCCCGGGTTGAACAGCTCCTCGATCATGTTGAACACCGTGTCCACGCACCCTCCGCCCCCGTCGGGGGCATGCCGGTCATCGCACCGTCAGTGTCAGGATCCTGTCGTCGCCCGCTTCCGGCGACCCGCGCCCGTCCGTCTCGCTCGTGACCAGCAGCAGCCGGTCACCCCCGAGAGCGATCACCGTCCGCAGCCGGCCGTACTTGTCCTCCAGGAAGGCCTCGGGCTCGGCCGCCGGCTCCGTCCCGGCCAAGGGGATCCGCCACAGCCGCTGCCCCTTCAGCCCGGCCATCCACACCGACCCCTCCGCCCAGGCGATCCCGCTCGGCGAGGCCTCGTCGGTCCGCCACACGGCCACCGGATCCCGCAGTCCCGGCTTGCCCGCCTTCCCCTCGGCCTCGGGCCAGCCGTAGTTCGCGCCGGGCTCGATCAGATTCAGCTCGTCCCAGGTGTTCTGGCCGAACTCGGCCGCCCACAGGCGTTTGTCCTTGTCCCAGGCGAGGCCCTGCACATTGCGGTGCCCGTAGGAGTAGACGACGGAATCGGCCTCCGGATTGCCGTGCACCGGATCCCCGTCCGGAGTCATCCGCAGGATCTTGCCGCCGAGCGACTTCCTGTCCTGCGCGAGCCCGGTGACACCCGTCTCGCCCGTCCCCGCATACAGCATCTTGTCCGGACCGAAGGCGATCCGCCCGCCGTTGTGGATCAGGCCCTTGGGAATGCCCCGGAACACGGTGTCCGGCGCCCCCAGTTGCTGCCCGGCGGGTCTGTGCTCGTCATAGCGAAGCCGTGCGATCCGGTTGTCCGACGCGGTCGTGAAGTAGACGTACACCAGCCGGTCCGAGGCGAAGTCCGGCGACAGTGCGAGGCCCAGCAGCCCGCCCTCACCGCCCGGATCCACCCCCGGAACCTCGCCGATCTGCGTCACCGCAGCCGACCCCGCCGCGACCCGGCTGATCGTCCCCTTGTCGCGGGATGCGACCAGCAGGTCACCTCCGGGCAGCGGGGCCACGCCCCAGGGCGACTCCAGGTCCTTGGCGGCCTCGCCGGTGACCGTCACCGCCCCCTTCGCGGGAGGCCCCGACGCCGGTGGCGAAGCAGCCCCGCTTTCCGAGGGGCCCGGTGACCCGGGCGCCCCCGCCGTCGCGCCCGGTGGGGAACCACCCCGGCCGGTGTCCGGGCCGCCCTCCGGGGAGCAGCCCACCACCAGCAGCGCACCGCACCCGGCCAGCGCGACAGCCGCCAGCACGCTCCGGCGCCGCCCGCCCGGACCCTCGCACCCCACCTGCCCGGGAGAACTTCCGTATCGCATCGCCCTGCTCCCTTCCGGTCCTCCGATCCTGCCCTCCACCCGTCTCAACAGCCGGGGCGGTTCCCGAAGTTCCACCACTCGTACACCCGATCGAGTGGTTGTGGGCGGCGGTCAGTCCCACGCTCCCACGTCGACCGGGAGCTCCGCGATCTCGGCCAGGTCCCCGGCCGTGAGCCGCAGCCGCGCCGCCCCGGCGTTCTCCACCGCCCAGTGCGCCCGGTCCGCCCCGGGCACCGGCACCACCTGCGGCCCCTGGGCCAGCACCCAGGCCAGGGCCACCTGCGCGACCGTGACCTCGGGCCCGTGCCGCCGCGCCACCCGCCGCAGCCCCGCCACCAGCACCTGGTTCGAGGCCATCGCCTCCGCCGTGAACCTCGGGTGCCGGGCCCGGACGTCCTGCGGCTCGAAGCCCTCGCCCGGCGTGAGCGTCCCGGTCAGGAACCCGCTGCCCAGCGGCATCGCCGCCAGGAATCCCACCCCGCGCGCGGCGCACCACGGCAGCAGCTGCCACGCCGCCTGCGGCGACCACACCGACAGCTCCGCCTGCACCGCGCTCACCGGGAAGACCTGCTGCAGCCGCTCCAGGTGCCGCAGCGTCGTCCGGTACCCGCCGTCACCGCGCCGACCCGCACCCGGGCCGGCCCCGGCCCCCAGCGCGCAGAAGCCGAGCGCCCGCACCTTGCCCGCGCCCACCAGCTCCGCCATGGCCCCCCAGGTCTCCTCCACCGGAACCTCGGGGTCCACCCGGTGCAGCTGGTAGAGGTCTATGACATCGGTGCGCAGCCGCCGCAGCGAGGCGTCGCACGCCCGCCGCAGGTAGCCGGGCCGGCCGTCGGCCACCACGTGCTGGTCGCCCGCCCGCAGTCCGACCTTGGCCGACACGAACGCGTCGGACCGCCGCTCCCGCAGCACCCGCCCCAGCAGCAGCTCGTTGGTGAAAGGCCCGTACACATCGGCCGTGTCCAGCAGGTTCGACCCCAGGTCCAGCGCGGCGTGCACGGCGGCCAGCGACTCGTGCCCCCGCCGCCGCGAAGGCGTGTACGCCCAGCTCATCGGCATACAGCCGAGGCCGACGGCGCCCACGCTCAGTGCCCCCGCCCCGATCGACCTGCGCTCCACCCCTGCGTCCCCCTCCGCTCCGGCCACCAAACTAACGGCTTGATCAAGACGGCTTGGCATAGCCTCGTGATCATGACTGCTACGCCACGGGACGTCTGGCTCCCCTTCCCCGCCGCAGAGGTCGCCGGCCTCCCCGACGCCTTCCGTTACCGCCGGTGGGACGGCGAGGACGCCTTCCCGGCCGACCCGGCCGACTGCGTCTTCTACGTGGCTCCCTACATGAAGTCCGCCGGGGTCACCGTGCGCCCGCTCGCCGCGATGCCCGCCGTCCGGGTCGTCCAGACCCTGACCGCCGGCATCGACGACGTGCTGGGCCGCCTCGGAGACCTGCGTCCGGGCGTACGCCTGTGCAACGCCGCGGGGGTCCACACGGCCAGCACCGCCGAACTGGCCCTCGCCCTGACCCTCGCCTCCCTGCGCGGCATCCCCGGCATGGTCCGCGGACAGGACCGCGAGGACTGGCGCTCCGGCTTCTACGACGCCCTCGCCGACAAGTCAGTTCTGATCATCGGCTACGGATCCATCGGCTCGGCCGTCGAGGACCGACTGGCGCCCTTCGAATGCGAGCGGATCGAACGCGTCGCGCGTTCGGCGCGGACCACCGCACGGGGGCCGGTGCACGCCGTCGCCGACCTGCCCCGGCTCCTGCCGCAGGCCGACGTGGTCATCCTCGTGACGCCCCTGACCGACGCCACCCGGGGTCTGGCCGGCGCCGGGTTCCTCGGCCGGATGAAGGACGGCGCCCTGCTCGTGAACGTCTCGCGCGGCCCCGTCGTCGACACCGAGTCCCTGCTGGCGGAGGTGGAGTCGGGCCGGCTGCGCGCGGCGCTCGACGTCACCGACCCGGAACCGCTGCCCGCCGGCCACCCGCTCTGGCACGCCCCGAACGTCCTGATCACGCCTCACGTCGGCGGCAGCAGCTCTGCGTTCGAGCCCCGCGCCAAGCGCCTGGTGGCCCGCCAGCTCACCCGCTTCGCCGCCGGAGAGCCCGTGGAGCACACGGTGCTGATCACCGACTAGCCCACGCCCCCTGTACGCTCCGCAATCATCCGAGTGCGAGCGGTTGCGGCAACTCCCCGCTCGGTGACGGAGCGTAGAGCAAGTATGTCCCTGAGTGACGAAAGTGGTGTATCGTCCGGAAGAAGGGGCTGCGCCAGGAACGTCTGGCGCTGGGGAGTGATCGGACACTTTGGGGGGCGACGGGCGATGCACGGCCAATGGACGAAGGATCCGACGCGGCACAGCCGCCGCAGGCGACGCTGCCGAGACTGGGCCGCGCCGGAACCAGCCGGCGAGGGGGACCGGTGAGCACCCCGGGGGCGGCGCTCCTGGACCGCCCGTCCGTCTCGGGCGGAGGCAGGGGCCTGGCGATGCAGGTGATCCTCGCGGTCGTCAGCGGGGGGTACGCCGTCGGCGCCGCCCTCAACTGGGGGTCCGAGGAAGTCGCCGAGGTCATGGGCGACTTCGGGCTCAGCGCCGCCGGACTGCTCGCCGCCGTCTCCTGCTACACCTACGCCCGCACGATCGACAGCCGCGAACGCCCCGCCTGGCTGCTCTTCGCCTTCTCCTCCCTCATGGGTGCCTGCGGCAACGCCGTCTGGGGCTGGTACGAGGTTGTCCTCGGCGAAGCCGTGCCGAAGCCCTCGCTCGCCGACTTCGCCTTCCTCTGCTTCGCGCCGCCCGCCATCGTGGGCCTCCTCGTCCTCGCCAAACGCCCGGTCACCCGCGCCGGCTGGGTGTGCCTGGGACTCGACTCCTGGCTCATCGGCGGCTCCCTGCTGACCCTGTCCTGGAGCCTGGCCCTGGCCCAGGCGGCGCGGACCGCCCAGTCCGGCGCCCCCGGCAGCGTCCCGCGCGCCGCGCTCTCCCTCGCCTACCCCCTGCTGGACATCGCGCTCGTCTCGATGGTCCTCGTGCTGCACTTCCGGCGGAGCGAGACCAACCGCTCCGCCGTCAACACCGCCATCGCGGCGCTGGCGCTGACCGTCCTCAGCGACGCCCTGTTCACCTCGCCGCTGCTGAGTGCCGAGTACCAGTCCGGGCAACTGCTCGACGCCGGCTGGTTCGCCGGCTCGCTGCTGCTCGCGTACGCCCCCTGGGGCGCCCGGCGCCTCCACCAGGGCCCGGTGCCGCCCGGGCATCCCCGCAGGGACCGGCCGCACAGCCGGCCGATCACCGGATCCCTGACCGCCCTCACGCCGTACCTGGCCGCCGCCGTGTGCACCCTCGGCATCCTCTACAACGTCGTGGACGGCCGGAAGGTGGACCGGATGGTCGTCTTCACCGGCTGCACCGTCGTGCTCGCCCTCGTCATCCGGCAGGGCATCATGCTCCTCGACAACATCGCCCTGACCCAGGAACTGGCCCAGAAGGAGAACCACTTCCGCTCCCTCGTCCAGGGCTCCAGCGACGTCATCATGATCGCCGCACCTACCGGGACCCTGCGCTACGTGAGCCCGGCCGCCGCCGGGGTGTACGGCCGCGAGGCGGAGGAACTGGTCGGCACCGAGCTGGCCACCCTGATCCACCCCGACGACCTCGGCAGGGTGGTCCACGAGGTACGCCGCTTCCTCGCCGCACCCCCCGCCGAGGAGCCCACCACCCGCATCGAATGCCGCTTCAAGTCGGGCGGCGGCGAGTGGCTGAACGTGGAGTCCACCGTCAACCGCCACCAGGGCGGACTCATCCTCAACAGCCGGGACGTCACCGAGCGCGTCCGGCTCCAGGCCCAGCTCCAGCACAGTGCCGAACACGACCCGCTGACCGACCTGCCCAACCGGGCGCTGTTCACCCGGCGCGTGAGCCAGGCCCTGACGGGGCGCCGCTCGGGCGACCACAGCACCGCCGTGCTCTTCATCGACCTCGACGGCTTCAAGGCGGTCAACGACACCATCGGCCACCAGGCCGGCGACGAACTGCTCATCGAGGCCGCCCGCAGGCTCCAGGACTCCGTCCGGGCCGGGGACACCGCCGCCCGGCTCGGCGGCGACGAGTTCGCCGCGCTGATCCTGGGCGACGGCAGCCGCGACCGCAGCGCCCGCGAGTACCAGGTCCGCGAGATCGCCGACCGGCTGCGCACCAGGCTCTCCCAGCCGTACCGGATCGGCGGCAGCGAGGTACGGGTCGCCGCCAGCATCGGCGTGGCCTTCGCCGACCCCGGAATCAACCCCTCGGACCTGATGCGCAACGCCGACCTGGCGATGTACCGGGCCAAGGCGGGCGGCAAGGACCGCGTCGAGACGTACGTCCCGCAGATGCAGGCCGAGGTGGTCCGCAAGGCCGAGCTGGCGGGCCGGCTGCGCACCGCACTGCACGAGGGCGAGTTCGCCCTGCTGCACCAGCCCGTGGTCTCGCTGGCCACCGGCGAGATCGCGGCCGTCGCCGCCCAGGCGCGGTGGCGCTCGGCCCAGGGGATCCTCTTCACACCGGCGGATTTCCTCCGGGTGGCCGAGTACAGCGAGGGCGCGGCGGGCGGCGGCTCCGGCGCCTGTCCCGACGCCTCGCGCACCGCCGAGCTGGGCCGCTGGCTGCTGGAGGAGGCCGTGGAGCAGGCCGCCGACCGGCATCGGGCCGGGCACGACGTGCCCGTGGCCGTGCGGATGACCGCCCAGCGGCTCCTGGACAGCGCCATGCCGCTCGGCACTGTGGAAGCCCTGCTGACCCGGCACGGCCTGCCCTCCGGGGCCCTGGTGCTGGAGCTCGCGGTGTCCGACCCCAGAGTCCCCTTCGACGACCTGGAGCGCCGCCTGGCGGCCCTGCACCGGCTCGGAGTGGGAATCTCCCTGGACGGCTTCGGCAGCGGCTACGCCGCCATCAGCGCCCTGCGCCGCCTGCCCGTGGACATGCTCAAGCTGGACCGGGGCCTGGTGGAGGGAGTGGTCGAGTCCGCCCGCCTGCACAAGATCACGGCCGGGCTCTTGCGGATCGCAAACGACCTCGGCATGCGGTCCGTGGCCGACGGGGTGGACCTGCCCGAGCAGGTGGCCGCGCTGCGCGCGATGGGGTGCACGCACGGCCAGGGGGTGGCCTTTTCCGGCCCCCTCGACGAGTACAGGCTGCGCCGTGCGCTGGTGCGCGGTACGTTCCCAGTACCGGGCGGAGCGGCCCAGCCCGCACTGGCGGGCGGCTCCTCCGGGGGCTCGATGGTCATCCGCAGAGGCTCACATAATGAGACGCCCGTCCCACCTACTTGACATCACCCTCCCGCCAGAGGGAGGGTCAGTGCCATGCGCACCCGAATTCTCGTACTTGGAAAGCGCGTCGGCTGAGGCTGGGACCTGCATGTCCCCGCTCAACACACCCGACGCGCTCCCCTCGCTTGCCTTCTGGCACGAGGGGTTTTTTGTTGCACTGGCACAGAGTCGAATCCGCGTAAAACCCTCAGCTTCGAGAAGAGAATGCCGATGACCGAGCAGGCCACCGGGGCCCACCATCCGCAGCCGCGGCCCCGTTCCGGCGGACAGCAGTCCGCCGCAGTTGAGCACGTCACGGGTGCGCAGTCCCTCATCCGCTCTCTCGAAGAGGTGGGGTGCGACACCGTCTTCGGGATTCCGGGAGGCGCCATCCTCCCCGCGTACGACCCGATGATGGACTCGAAGAAGGTCCGTCACATCCTGGTCCGCCACGAGCAGGGGGCCGGCCACGCGGCCACCGGCTACGCCCAGGCCACCGGCAAGGTCGGCGTCTGTATGGCCACGTCCGGCCCGGGCGCCACCAACCTGGTCACCCCCATCGCCGACGCGCACATGGACTCCGTCCCGCTCGTCGCGATCACCGGCCAGGTCTCCTCCAAGGCGATCGGCACCGACGCCTTCCAGGAGGCGGACATCGTCGGCATCACCATGCCGATCACCAAGCACAACTTCCTGGTCACCAAGGCCGAGGACATCCCGAAGACGATCGCCGAGGCGTTCCACATCGCCGCCACCGGCCGTCCCGGCCCGGTCCTCGTCGACATCGCCAAGGACGCCCTGCAGGCGAAGACCACCTTCTCGTGGCCGCCGTCCCAGGACCTCCCCGGCTACCGGCCGGTCACCAAGCCGCACGCCAAGCAGATCCGCGAGGCCGCCAAGCTCATCTGCCAGGCCAAGCGCCCCGTGCTGTACGTCGGCGGCGGCGTCATGAAGTCCGGCGCCACCGCCGAGCTGAAGGTCCTGGCGGAGCTGACCGGCCTCCCGGTCTGCACCACCCTGATGGCGCTGGGCTCCTTCCCCGACAGCCACCCCCTGCACGTCGGCATGCCCGGCATGCACGGCAGTGTCACCGGCGTCACCGCGCTGCAGAAGTCGGACCTGCTGATCGCGCTCGGCACCCGCTTCGACGACCGCGTCACCGGCAAGCTGGACAGTTTCGCCCCCTTCGCCAAGATCATCCATGCGGACATCGACCCGGCCGAGATCGGCAAGAACCGCGCCGTCGACGTCCCGATCGTCGGTGACGCCCGCGAGGTCATCGCCGACCTGATCCAGGCCGTCCAGGCCGAGCACACCGAAGGCAACGCCGGCGACTACACCGCCTGGTGGAACGACCTCAACCGCTGGCGCGAGACGTACCCGCTGGGCTACGACCTGCCCGCGGACGGCAGCCTCTCGCCGCAGCAGGTCATCGAGCGGATCGGCGCGCTCGCGCCGAAGGGCACGGTCTTCGCGGCCGGTGTCGGCCAGCACCAGATGTGGGCCTCGCACTTCGTCAAGTACGAGGAGCCCCGCACCTGGCTGAACTCCGGCGGCGCCGGGACCATGGGCTACGCGGTCCCCGCCGCGATGGGCGCCAAGGTCGGCATGCCCGAGCGCACGGTCTGGGCGATCGACGGCGACGGCTGCTTCCAGATGACCAATCAGGAACTGGTCACCTGCGCCCTGAACAACATCCCGATCAAGGTCGCGATCATCAACAACGGCGCCCTGGGCATGGTGCGCCAGTGGCAGACGCTGTTCTACAACCAGCGGTACTCCAACACCGTCCTGCACGCCGACGACACCGGGCACGACACGGTCGGCTCCCAGCTCGGCGAGTCCACCGCGCCCCGCAAGGGCACGCGTGTCCCGGACTTCGTCAAGCTGTCGGAGGCCATGGGCTGCGTGGCGCTGCGCTGCGAGGACCCGGCCGACCTGGACAAGGTCATCGCCGAGGCCAACGCGATCAACGACCGCACCGTCGTCATCGACTTCATCGTCCACGAGGACGCCATGGTGTGGCCGATGGTCGCCGCCGGCACCTCCAACGACGAGGTCATGGCAGCCCGGGGCGTCCGTCCCGATTTCGGCGACAACGAAGACGACTGAGCCGAGAGAGCCTGAGAGAGAGAACGCCTCACATGTCCAAGCACACGCTCTCCGTCCTGGTCGAGAACACGCCCGGCATCCTCGCCCGGATCGCCGCCCTGTTCTCCCGCCGCGGGTTCAACATCGACTCCCTCGCGGTCGGCGTCACCGAGCACCCCGACATCTCCCGCATCACCATCGTGGTCAACGTCGAGGACCTCCCGCTGGAGCAGGTGACCAAGCAGCTGAACAAGCTGGTCAACGTGCTCAAGATCGTCGAGCTGGAGCCGCACAACGCCATCGAGCGCGAACTCGTCCTGGTGAAGGTCCGCGCCGACAACGAGACCCGCTCGCAGATCGTCGAGATCGTCCAGCTGTTCCGCGCCAAGACCGTCGACGTCTCCCCGGAGGCCGTCACCATCGAGGCGACCGGCGGCACCGACAAGCTCGGCGCGATGCTCAAGATGCTGGAGCCCTTCGGCATCAAGGAGCTCGTGCAGTCCGGCACGATCGCCATAGGGCGTGGCGGACGGTCCATCACGGACCGCAGCCTGCGCGCGCTCGACCGCAGCGCCTGACCCGGCCGGCCCGGGCGGCCGCAGCACAGCGGCCGCCCGGCCCCGGGCCCGGCCCCAGCCGCGGCAGACACGCTCGGCCCGCATAGCGAGACCGACAAACTCAGATTCCGTTCCCCGCCGTACGGTGGGAGCAACACCAGCGCACCAAGGAGATATCCCAGTGGCCGAGCTGTTCTACGAGAACGACGCCGACCTGTCCATCATCCAGGGCCGCAAGGTCGCGGTCATCGGTTACGGCAGCCAGGGCCACGCCCACGCGCTGTCGCTCCGTGACTCCGGCGTCGACGTCGTCGTCGGCCTGAAGGAGGGCTCGAAGTCCAAGGCCAAGGCCGAGGAGCAGGGCCTGAAGGTCGTCCCCGTGGCCGAGGCCGCCGAGTGGGCGAACGTCATCATGATCCTCACCCCGGACCCGCTGCAGGCCGAGATCTACGAGGAGTCCATCAAGGACCACCTCAAGGAGGGCGACGCGCTCTTCTTCGGCCACGGCTTCAACGTCCGCTACGGCTTCATCAAGCCCCCCGCCAACGTGGACGTCGCCCTGGTCGCCCCGAAGGGCCCCGGCCACCTGGTCCGCCGCCAGTACGAGGAGGGCCGCGGCGTCCCGTGCATCGCCGCCGTCGAGCAGGACGCCACCGGCAAGGCCTTCGACCTGGCGCTCTCCTACGCGGCCGGCATCGGCGGCACCCGCGCCGGCGTCATCAAGACCACCTTCACCGAGGAGACCGAGACCGACCTGTTCGGTGAGCAGGCCGTCCTCTGCGGTGGCGCGTCCGCACTGGTCAAGGCCGGTTTCGAGACCCTGACCGAGGCGGGCTACCAGCCGGAGATCGCCTACTTCGAGTGCCTGCACGAGCTGAAGCTCATCGTCGACCTCATGTACGAGGGCGGCCTGGAGAAGATGCGCTGGTCGGTCTCCGAGACCGCCGAGTGGGGCGACTACATCACCGGCCCGCGCGTCATCACCGACGCCACCAAGGCCGAGATGAAGAAGGTCCTGGAGGAGATCCAGAGCGGCAAGTTCGCCGAGGAGTGGATGGCCGAGTACAAGGCCGGTCTGCCCAAGTACAACGAGTACAAGAAGGCCGACTCGGAGCACCTGCTGGAGACCACCGGCAAGAAGCTGCGCAAGCTGATGAGCTGGGTCGACACCGACGAGGGCTGATCTCGCGGCGGTGGGGCCGGGACGGATGAGTCCCGGTCCCACCGCACATCACCGGGCGGTACGGCACATGCCGCACCGGTGGCCGGAGCGCCGGGAACGGGGCCCTCGGGGCCCCGGCTTGTCCACCCCGGCCAACCACGGAAGAGTGATCCTTCCGGACAGGCGGAAAACCGGTCCGCCCGCGCCACTACACTGCTCAACACATACGCGTCAGGCCCACAGTGTCGTGCGTCTTCCACGCGGCTAGCCCCTCCACCGCCTGCGGCCGTCGGGACGGCCGTCCGCACTGGACTTGTGAGGATGACCCACGTGAGCTCGAAACCTGTCGTACTCATCGCCGAAGAGCTGTCGCCCGCCACCGTCGAGGCGCTCGGCCCGGACTTCGAGATCCGCCACTGCAACGGCGCCGAACGCGCCGAGCTGCTCCCCGCGATCGTCGACGTCGACGCGGTCCTGGTCCGCTCCGCCACCAAGGTCGACGCCGAGGCCATCGCCGCGGCGAGGAAGCTGAAGGTCGTCGCCCGCGCCGGCGTCGGTCTGGACAACGTCGACGTCTCCGCCGCCACCAAGGCCGGCGTGATGGTCGTCAACGCCCCGACCTCCAACATCGTGACCGCCGCCGAACTCGCCTGCGGCCTGCTCGTCGCCACCGCCCGCAACATCCCGCAGGCCAACACCGCCCTGAAGAACGGCGAGTGGAAGCGGAACAAGTACACGGGCGTCGAGCTCAGCGAGAAGACCCTCGGTGTCGTCGGCCTCGGCCGCATCGGCGTCCTCGTCGCGCAGCGCATGTCGGCCTTCGGCATGAAGATCGTCGCGTACGACCCCTACGTCCAGCCCGCGCGCGCCGCCCAGATGGGCGTCAAGATGCTGACGCTGGACGAGCTCCTGGAGGTCGCCGACTTCATCACGGTGCACCTGCCCAAGACCCCCGAGACCCTCGGTCTCATCGGGGACGAGGCCCTGCACAAGGTCAAGCCGTCCGTGCGCATCGTCAACGCGGCGCGCGGCGGCATCGTCGACGAGGCCGCCCTGTACTCGGCCCTCAAGGAGGGCCGCGTCGCCGGCGCCGGCCTCGACGTGTACGCGAAGGAGCCCTGCACGGACTCCCCGCTCTTCGAGCTCGACCAGGTCGTCTGCACCCCGCACCTCGGCGCGTCCACGGACGAGGCCCAGGAGAAGGCCGGTGTCTCGGTCGCCAGGTCGGTGCGCCTGGCCCTCGCCGGTGAGCTCGTACCGGACGCGGTCAACGTCCAGGGCGGCGTCATCGCCGAGGACGTCCGTCCGGGCCTGCCGCTCGCCGAGAAGCTCGGCCGCATCTTCACCGCCCTCGCGGGCGAGGTCGCGGTCCGCCTCGATGTCGAGGTCTGCGGTGAGATCACCCAGCACGACGTCAAGGTGCTCGAACTCTCCGCGCTCAAGGGTGTCTTCGAGGATGTCGTCGACGAGACGGTCTCCTACGTCAACGCCCCGCTGTTCGCGCAGGAGCGCGGTGTCGAGGTGCGCCTGACCACCAGCTCGGAGTCCCCGGACCACCGCAACGTGGTGACCGTCCGCGGCACCCTGTCGGACGGTCAGGAGGTCTCGGTCTCCGGCACGCTCGCGGGCCCGAAGCACCTTCAGAAGATCGTGGGCATCGGCGAGTACGACGTGGACCTGACGCTCGCCGACTACATGGTCGTGCTGCGCTACACCGACCGCCCCGGCGTGGTCGGCACCGTCGGCCGCGTCCTCGGCGAGGGCGGCCTGAACATCGCGGGCATGCAGGTCGCCCGTGCGGAGGAGCACGGTGAGGCCCTCGCGGTCCTCACCGTCGACGCCGAGGTGCCGGCGGGTGTCCTCGCGGACATCGCCGCCGAGATCGGCGCCGTCTCGGCGCGCACCGTCAGCCTCGCCTGACGCCGCCACCGCAGTGACATGGGGAAGGGCCCGGGGGAGACCCCGGGCCCTTCCGTGTTCCGCCGACCGCGCTGTGCCGCGCCGTGTCGTGTCGTACCGGTCAGTTGTGCGCCGCCTCGTGCGCCCGCGCCCCGGTGGCTCCGGCGGGCTCCGCCGCGGCCGGGGCGGAGGCGCCGACGCCCCGCAGCAGAGCCGCGGCGAGCACGGCCGCCCCGAGCAGCAGCGCCGTACCGGCCCAGGCCGCGTACTGCATCCCGTGGACGAAGGCCTCACGGGCCAGGGCCAGGACCTGTTCGCCGGCCGCCCCGCCGATCCGGTGGGCGGTGGCCACGGCGCCGCCGAGGGTTCTCCCGTGCGGCGGGCTCGGCGTCCGCCAGGTCGCTGCGGTAGACCGCGGTGCCCAGGGCGCCGCCGAACTCCGTACCGGTCTCCAGCAGGGAGGCGGCGGAACCGGCCTTCTCGGCGGGGGCCGCGCCCAGGGCCATGTCGGAGACCAGGGACATCACGGTGACGACGCCCGAGGCCGGCACCCCGGCGCCGATGAGCAGCGAGGGGGCGAGGCTCCACAGGGCGGCTTCCAGGGACCAGCACGGGGTCCAGGACCAGCAGGAGCAGCATCGCGGGCACGTTGATCAGGAGACGGAGCCCCAGGAGAAGTGGTTCAGCATCACCCCGCTGAGCATCGAGCCGAGGGCGAAGGCTGTGGCATCGATCAGCAGCAGCAGCAGCAGCTTGCGGCGGCCGATCCGGTCGCCCGGCGGCGGGTTAGCCATGAGCGGCAATACGGTGTGGACATGGGACATCGTGAAGATCTGCTCGAAGGCGCCAAGAAATGCCTGGTCGAGAAGGGGTTCGTACGCACCACTGCACGCGACATCGTCAGCGCCTCGGGAACGAACCTGGCGTCCATCGGCTATCACTACGGATCGAAGGACGCCCTTCTCGCCCAGGCCTTCATCGTGTTGATGGAGGAGTGGGGCGACGTCTTCCAGGCCGGAGTGACGGGGGAGGGCGGCTCGCTGGAGCGGTTCCGCCAGGTCTGGGAGGGCGTCGTCGCCCAGCACGAGGAATCGGGTCGGGCCTGGGCGGCCGGCATCGAGGTCGCACTGAGCGGCGACCGGCTCCCGTCCCTGCGCGCCGTGCTCGCGGCCTCGCAGGCCGAGGGGCGCCGGGGCCTGGTCTCGATGCTGACCGGCACGCCGGAGGACCAGATCGACGAGCGGGAAGTGCGCACGCTGGGCGCCTTCTACCAGGCGCTGCTCAACGGCCTGATGATCCAGTGGGTGTTCGATCCGGAGTCGGCTGCCACGGCGGAGGAGCTCACCGAGGGCATGCGCCGGGCCGCCGAGGCGATGATGCGCCCGAAGGGTGCCGAGGGCTGAGCGGAACCGGAGCCACCGCCCGGGTGCACCCCGTCCCACTGGCGCATCGGCCCGGGACGAGGGGGAGTCGCCATGGCGGGAGCAGGCGAGGGTTACCACCCGCAGGACCGGCAGGACTGGCAGCCGCCCGGCGGTTTCCGCTCCGGGGAGGACCAGGCCGCCTACGTGGCGAAGAACTTCGTCCCGCCCACCGGCCTGCCCGGCACGCCGCCGCCGGCCACCCCCGATCCACTGGCCCCACGGCAGCACGCTCGTCTTGCCGCTGCTGACCGCGGTGCAGGCGTACGGGGAACTCGACCGGCGACCGGCGCACCGCTGGAGCGCCGCCAGGGCCGCCGGCCCCTACGGCGCCGTCCGTCACACGGTGATGACCACCTTGGCCCGTGCATGCTCCACTTCGAGGTACCTGATGGCCTCGGGCACCTCGTGGAGCGCGTACGTCCGGTCGATGACCGGGGTGACCTTGCCGGTCTCCACGAGTTCCCTCAGCGCCGCCAGATTCTTGCGGTCGGGCGTCGCCGTGAGCACGAGCAGCCGCTGGCTGACGAAACGGGACAACGCCTGGCCCTTCATGAGGAGCGCCATCGGCCCCAGCAGACTGCCGCCTTCGGACACGCCGCCACCGGAGAGGACGAGCGTCCCCTCGGGTGTGAGAGCGCGCCGGCACTCGGCCAGCGAGCGGTTGCCTACCAGGTCGAGCACGACGTCGTGGCGCCGCTCGCCGCGGGTGAAGTCCTCCCGGGAGTAGTCGACGACGTGGTCGGCGCCGAGCGACCGGACCAGCTCCACGTTCCTCGTCCCGCACACGGCGGTCACCTCCGCCCCGAACGCCTTGGCGATCTGAACGGCGAACGTCCCCACGCCGCCTGACGCGCCGTTGACCAGGACCCGCCGGCCCGGCTGCACGCGCCCCAGGTCGCGCAGGCCCATGAGGGCGGTGTTCCCCGCCAGTGGGACCGAGGCCGCCTGCTCGAACGTCAGGTTGGCGGGCTTCAGCTCCACCGCGTCGGCCGGGGCGCACACGTACTCGGCGAAGGCCCCCTCGGCCTCGCCGAACACCTCGTCTCCGGGGCGCAGCCCGGTCACGTCCTTGCCCACCGCCTCCACCCGGCCCGCGAAGTCCGTGCCGCGTATCTTGGCCTTCGGCCCGCCGAGACCGAGCACCAGGCGCGCCAGGTACGGGTCGCCCCGCATGAGGTGCCAGTCGCGCGCGTTGACCGCGGCCGCGTGGACCCGTACGAGCACCTCCCCGTTGCCGATCGAGGGCTGCTCGACCTCCCTCAGCTCCAGCACCTCGGGGGAGCCGTACCGGTCCTGGACGATCGCCTTCATCGGGCCTCCGTGGCGCACCGACCGGTGCGGAAAGGGTCCGCCGGCAGGGCGGCCGACGCTGTTCGCGACGGTAGGCGACCGGGGGTCACCGGGGCATCGGGGAAAGCCCTTAGGGTCTGTATCGAGTTGCCCCGTGGAGCAAGGAGCGGCGTTTCGGTGCGTGCTCTCGGCATTCGGCTCGTGCGCCGAGGGTGCGTGCCGGGCGTCGCGACGCCGCGGGGCAACTCGATACAGGCCCTAGGTGGGTCCCGGGCCATACCCTCAGGCCAGGCGGGAGGCCTTGAGGGCCATGTGGAGGAGCAGGCGGTCCTCGCCCGCGTCCAGGTCGAGGCCGGTGAGCTGCTCCACGCGGCCCAAGCGGTAGTAGAGGGTCTGGCGGTGGATGCCGAGGGCGGCGGCGGCGCGGCCCGCCTGGCCGGCGCAGTCCAGGAACACCTCGGCGGTGCGGGCGAGTTCGCGGTGCGCGGGGGCGAGCAGGGTCCGGGCGGCGGGATCGTCCACCGGGTCGGCGGCCAGGCTCGCCAGCAGCCGGTACGGGCCGATCTGCGACCACTGGGCGACCGGGCCGAGTCGCGGTTCGGCGACCGCCGCGCGGGCCGCGGCGACGGCCTGCTCCCAGGCGGCGGGCAGTTCGGCGAGGCCGCGGACGGGGTCGGCGACCCCTGCGGTCACCCGGTGCCGGCCGCCCGAGGGCCCGGTCGGCGCGCCGCCTGCCGATCCCCCCGGCCCCGCTGCCGGCGCGGCTGCTCCCGCTGCGCCCGGCGCCCTCGCCCCCGCCCGCGAGACGGCGGGGCCCGCGCCGGCCGCGTTGGCCGCCGTGGCCGCGGCCGGTTCCGCCGTGCGCGGCAGCAGCCGCGCCACCGCCGTCAGTGCCGGAGCCAGGGCGTCCGTCGACCGCAGCCGGAGCAGTACGGCCAAGGCCAGGCCTGCGCCCGCCGGTCCGGCACCCGGTGCGTCGCCCGGCTCGCCGCCGCCCCGACGGGGTACGACGCACACGGCTGCCGCGCCCGGCACGGACGCCGGAGCGTCGCCGGTCCACGGCGCCACGCACACCGCCGCGTGCAGGCCGTCCCCGCCCGGACCGAGAGCGGCCCGCAGTGCGGCCACCGCCATGTCCTGCGGCCACCCCCGCCCGGCCGTGAGCACCGCCTGGAACTCCCGCGACAGGTCCGCGCCCGCCTTCGCCTCCTCGGCGAGCAGCACCCCGATCCGCTGGGCCACCTCCATGGCCGCGGCCAGCGCCGCCGGGTCGGGGCCGGGCGTGCCGGGCTCCTGGTCGAGCAGCCACACGTACCCCTGCACGATGCCCCGGAACCGCACCGGCAGGCAGATCCGGCCCCGGAACACCCCCGCGTCGGGCGCCGCCGGGATGCGGACGGGGCCGGTGGCGCGGGCGATGCCGAAGCCCTCGAACCAGGACCGGACGGCCGCCGTCGACTGCCGGGTCAGGATCGAGCGGGTCCGTACCGGGTCCATCGCGAGATCGTCGTCGCTGTCGTGGGCGCCGAAGGCGATGAGGCGGAAGTCCCGGTTCTCCAGGGTCGCCGGGGCGCCGAGAAGCGCCGAGATCTCGTCCACCAGGTCCTGGTAATCGCCCTTCACCCGGCCATTGTCCCACCCGCGGCCCCGCTCTTCAGACAGATGTATGAGATCGCGGACACGGATGCGTGACAGCTGTCGATGGCAGAGGATCAAAGCGATCCTTAGGTTTCACGGTGGTTTTACTTGCGCTTTTCTTCTGCCACCCGCTGGAGGTGCCCCGTGCTGGGTCCCGTGATCCTCGCCGCTTCGCGCAGCGACAAGATGCGTCGTATCGTCTCGGCCGCCCCGGTGACCAAGCCCGTGGTGAACCGGTTCATCCCCGGTGAGACCGTCGACCAGGTCATCCCGATCGTCGAGGACCTCACCCAGGCCGGCCTGGAGGTCACCCTCGACGTCGTCGGCGAGGACATCACCGAGGTGGAGCAGTCCCACGCCGCCCGTGACGCCTACCTCCGGCTCATCGAGCGCCTCGCGGAGCTCGGCCTCGGCGAGAAGGCCGAGATGTCCGTGAAGCTGTCCATGTTCGGCCAGGCGCTGGAGGGCGGCCACGAGCTGGCGCTCGCCAACGTCCGCCCGGTCGTCGAGGCGGCCGCCGCCATCGGCACCACCGTCACGCTGGACGCCGAGGACCACACCACCCTCGACTCGATGTTCGCCATCCACGAGGAACTGCGCAAGGACTTCCCGCAGACCGGCTGCGTGATCCAGGCGTACCTCTTCCGCACCGAGGCCGACGCCCGCCGCCTGGCCGCGGGCGGCAGCCGCGTGCGGATCGTCAAGGGCGCCTACAAGGAGCCCGCCGAGGTCGCCTACCAGGACAAGGCGGAGATCGACAAGGCGTACGTCCGCATCCTGAGGATCCTGATGGACGGCAAGGGCTACCCGATGATCGGGTCCCACGACCCGCGCCTCATCGCCATCGGCCAGGAGCTCGCCCGCAAGGCCGGGCGCAAGCTGGACGAGTACGAATTCCAGATGCTGTACGGCATCCGCAGCGAGGAGCACCTGCGGCTCGCCGCCGAGGGCCACCGGATGCGCGTCTACACCGCGTACGGGACGGACTGGTACGGCTACTTCATGCGCCGCCTCGCGGAGAAGCCGGCCAACCTGCTCTTCTTCGTCCGCTCGATGATCACCAAGAACTAGCCTCGAACCAGGTCAAGGAGTTACCAGCCCCATGGATGCTGTGACCCAGGTCCCCGCTCCGGTCAACGAGCCGGTCCACTCGTACGCCCCCGGCACCCCGGAGCGCACGCGCCTCGAAGAGCAGCTCAAGCAGCTGTCCGAGAACCCGATCGACCTCCCGATGACGATCAACGGCGTCAAGCGGATGGGCGGCGGCGAGCGTTTCGACGTGGTCCAGCCGCACGACCACAAGTCGGTGCTCGGCACCTACGCCAACGCCACCGAGGCCGACGCCCAGGAGGCGATCGACGCCGCCCTGGCCGCCGCCCCGGCCTGGCGCGCCATGTCCTTCGACGACCGCGCCGCGATCATCCTGCGCGCCGCCGAGCTGCTGTCCGGCCCGTGGCGGGAGAAGCTCGCCGCCTCCACCATGCTGGGCCAGTCGAAGACCGCCCAGCAGGCGGAGATCGACACCCCGTGCGAGCTCGTCGACTTCTGGCGCTTCAACGTCCACTTCGCCCGCCAGATCCTGGCCGAGCAGCCGGTCGCGAACTCCGCCGGCGTGTGGAACCGCAGCGACCACCGCCCGCTGGAGGGCTTCGTCTACGCGATCACGCCGTTCAACTTCACCGCCATCGCCGGCAACCTGCCGACCGCTCCCGCCCTGATGGGCAACGTGGTCCTGTGGAAGCCGTCCCCGACGCAGACCCACTCCGCGGTCCTCCTCATGGAGCTCCTGGAGGAGGCCGGCCTGCCCAAGGGCGTCATCAACCTGGTGACGGGCGACGGCATCGCCGTCTCCGAGGTGGCCCTGAACCACCCCGAGCTGGCCGGCATCCACTTCACCGGCTCGACCAAGACCTTCCAGCACCTGTGGAAGACGGTCGGCAACAACATCGAGAAGTACAAGTCCTACCCGCGCCTGGTCGGCGAGACCGGCGGCAAGGACTTCGTCGTCGCGCACCCGTCCGCGGACCGCGCCATCCTGAAGACCGCCCTGACCCGCGGCTCCTTCGAGTTCCAGGGCCAGAAGTGCTCGGCGTCCTCGCGCGCCTACGTCCCCGCCTCGATCTGGAACGACGGCTTCAAGGAGGCCTTCGCGGCCGAGGTCGACGGCATCACCATGGGCCCGGTCACCGACCTGTCCAACTTCATCGGCGCCGTCATCGACGACCGGTCCTTCGCGAAGAACAAGGCCGCCATCGACCGCGCCAAGGCCGACCCGACCTGCGAGATCGTCGCCGGCGGCACCTACGACGACTCGGAGGGCTACTTCGTCCGCCCGACCGTCATCGCGTGCACCGACCCGGAGAACGAGGTCTTCACGACCGAGTACTTCGGCCCGATCCTGGCGATCCACGTCTACGAGGACGAGAACTACGAGGCCATGCTGGCGCAGATGGAGTCCGTCTCGGCGTACGCCCTGACCGGCTCGATCATCGCCGCGGACCGCTACGCGGCGGCGGACGCGATGGAGAAGCTCCGCTTCGCGGCGGGCAACTTCTACATCAACGACAAGTCCACCGGCGCCGTCGTCGGCCAGCAGCCCTTCGGCGGCGGCCGCGCCTCGGGCACCAACGACAAGGCCGGCGCCGCGTCCAACCTCCTGCGCTGGACCTCGACCCGCTCCATCAAGGAGACCCTGGTCCCGCCGACCGAGTACGGCTACCCCCACATGGGCTGATCTCCGGCCCCCGCTGAACCCCGCCCCCGCTCCGGTACCCCCAAGTCCGGAGCGGGGGCGGTATCCATGTCCCACCCCGGTGGGATAGCGGCGGGCGGAGCCTTCGCAGTCGCGTCACACCTCCACGATGACCTGGTCCAGCGACTTGCGGACCAGGTCCGGGACCACGCAGTCGTCCGCCGGGTAGCCGACCGGGATGACCGCGAACGCCTTCTCGTTCGCCGGGCGGTTCAGGACGTGGCCCAGGAAGCGCATCGGGCTCGGCGTGTGGATCAGCGCGGCGAGACCGCTCAGGTGCAGGGCGGACAGGAGCATGCCGACCGCGATGCCGACCGACTCGTCCACGTAGTAGTGCTTGCGCTTCGTGCCGTCCGGGCCGAGCCAGTACCGCTGCTGGAAGACCACGATCAGCGCGGGGGCGTCCGTGAGGTGGGTCTTCACGGCGTCCGTGCCCAGCGGGCGCAGGGCCGCCAGCCATTCGTCGCCGAGGCGGCCGTCGTAGGAGAGCTCCTCCTCCTGTTCCGCGGCCGCGCGGATCTGCCCGCGGACGGCCGGGTCCTTGACCAGGACGAAGTTCCACGGCTGCTGGTGGGCCCCGGACGGCGCCGTCGCCGCGCACGCGATGGCGTCCAGGACGACCTGCTCGGGCACCTGGTCGGGGGAGAAGTGGCGTACGGTCCGCCGCTCGTCCATCCTGGCCCGCAACTCGGCGGCCCGCGCGAGGGATTCGTGCTGCGGCATCCGCTCGGGCCGGTAGGCGGCGGGACGGTACGGCTGGCCGTGGGTGGGCGTCCACTGCTGGGTATCGGGCGACATGGGCCGAGTCTGCCGAGGCACTGGTCCAGACCGCTAGAGCGGCTTCGGCCGATGGCGGCCGGTGTACGGCGTTCGGCGTCCGCAATGCGGTCCTTGGTACCGTCGCGGGACGAGCGGCGGGCAGGTCCCGTGCGCGGTACACCGACTGGCTGGAGCAGTGATGGACACGCTGACCGCGCACACCTCGCAACTGACCGCCGACGAGCTCCGCGCGATCAGGTCCCTCCTCGACGACGCCTTCGAAGGGGACTTCGCCGACGAGGACTTCGAGCACGCGCTCGGCGGGATGCACGTCGTGATCGGCGTGGACGGCCGGCTCGTCGCCCACGGCAGCGTCGTGCAGCGGCGGGTCGTGCACCGCGGACGCGCCCTGCGCACCGGATACGTCGAAGCCGTGGCCGTACGGGCCGACCTGCGGCGCCAGGGCCTCGGCAAGCAGGTGATGGCCCGGCTGGAGGAGGTCGTCGCGGGGGCATACGAACTCGGCGCGCTCTCGGCGTCCGAGGAGGGGGCCGGGCTCTACCTCGCCCGCGGCTGGTCGGTGTGGCCGGGCCGGCTGGGGGCGCTCTCGCCGGACGGACCGGTGCGGCTGCCCGAGGAGGAGGGCTCCGCCTACGTGTGGTCGCCGCCCGGCGGTGTCCGGCTGGACCCCGCCGCGCCGCTCGACTTCGACTGGCGCGACGGCGACGTCCTTTAGTGCCGTTTGGGCCTCAGCCCCGCCTCCATCCGTGCGGCAGGAGTTCGGCGGACTCACGTCGGCCGGACATCAGCCGTCGATCCGCACCAGCATCTTGCCCACGTTGTCCCCGCGGAGCATGCCCCGGAAGGCGTCCACCGTGTGCTCGAACCCCTGCACGACGGTGGTGTCGGTGCCGATCCGGCCACTGCGCAGATGGGGGACGAGGAAGTCCTCCAACTCCTCCTGCAGACCGGTGTGGTGGCGGACCAGCACACCCTCCAGGCGCAGCGACTTGTGCACGACCTCGAAGAGGTTGCGGGGCGCGGCGGGGGAGCGGTCGCCGTTGTAGGTCGAGACGGCGCCGACCCAGGCGATCCGGCCGAACTCCCGCAGCGCCCCGATCGCGCCCTCCAGGTGCTCCCCGCCCACGTTGTCCACGTAGACGTCGATGCCCTCGGGGGCGGCCTTCGCGAGCTGCTCGCCTACGGGGCCGTCGTGGTAGTCGAACGCCGCGTCGAAGCCGAGGACTTCGGTCAGGTGGCGGACCTTGGCCGCCGAGCCGGCGCTGCCGACGATCCGCCGGGCGCCCAGCAGCCGCGCGATGTGCCCGGTGGCGGTGCCGACCCCGCCCGCGGCGGCGGAGACGAACAGGTCCTCGCCTTCGCGGAGTACTGCGGTCCGCGTCAGTGCGGCGTACGCCGTCAGGCCGGTGCCGCCCAGGATCGAGAGGTACGCCTCCAGCGGGACGCCCGCGTGGCGGCGCAGTGTGCGCGTACCGGCCACGCCGAGGGTGACGAGGGCGTGCGTGCGCCAGCCCTCCCGGTGGAAGACCAGGTCGCCCTCGCGCAGCCCCGGGTCGCGGGAGGCGATCACGCGGCCCACCGAGCGGCCCTCCAGCGGGGTGTTCAGCTCGAAGCTGTCCTCGCCGCCGTCCATCAGGCCGCGGTGGTACGGGTCCACGGAGAGCAGCAGGTTTTCCACCAGGGCGGTGCCGGGTCGCGGCTCGGGGACCGGGGAGGCGACGTAGGCGAAGTCGCAGGCGGCGGGGAAGCCGTCGGGGCGGGCGATCTGGTGGACGGCGTGAGCGGTGTGCGTGGTCATGGACCTGACGCTAGGAAGGAATCGCCGGGCCTGGCAGAGGGTTGCGTTCATGGAAGCCACACATCCATGAACGACACTCATACAACGAGGTGGGGGCCCGGTGTCCGATCTCCTCCCGCAGGAACTGCGGATCCTGGTCGCCGTCGCGGAAGCCGGCGGCTTCTCCGCCGCAGCCGTGGCGCTCGGCCTCACCCAGTCGGCCGTGTCCCACTCGGTGCGCGGCAGCGAGGCCAAGCTCGGCGCGGTGCTCTTCGAGCGGGGGCGGTCCGGGGCGTCACCCACACCGGCGGGGGAGCTGGCGGTCGGCCACGCCCGCCGCATCCTGCGGCTGTACGAGGCCATGCGCGCGGAGGCGCGCGGCGCGGGCCGGGAGGCGGGCCGCGACACGCTCGGGGGGGTGCTGCGGATCGCGGCGTTCCGCAGCGCCGCCCTGCACCTGCTGCCACCCGCCCTGGAGCGGCTGACCGCCCGCCATCCAGGGATCCGCCCCGAGGTCCGCGTGGTGCGCGAGATCGGCGCCGGCGCGGCCGGGGAAGTGGCGGCGGGCCGCGCGGACCTGGGCATCGCCACCCTCGGCGGGTCGCAGGAGGCGCCGCCCCCCGGCCTGCTGACGGGGGTGCTCGCGCAGGAGGCGTACCGGCTGGTCCACCCGGCCGGGCACCCGGACCCGAGGTCGCTGCCCCTCATGGACTGGGACGAGAACTGCGGCTCCTACACCCGCGCCTGGTGGCGGGCCCAGGACTGGATCCCGCGGGCCACGGTCAAGGCGCAGGACGACGCGATGGTGCTGACCATGGTCGGGCGCGGGATCGGCATGGCGATCATGCCCGAGCTGTCCCTGCGGGACGCGACCGAGGCGGTGAAGATCACCGGTCTGGGCCCGCAGGGGCCGGTGAGGCAGGTGGGATACGTCACTACGGCGGAAGCCGCCGCAACCCGCATCGTCATGGCTCTGATCAGGGAACTCCGGTCTGGGAGGGGCTGAAACGGAGCCTCAGGGCGAGGCTTTCGGAGGGGATCCGCGTCTCAGATAGTAGGAAGTCCGAGTAATTGCCGAGACATACAGCGGGTCCTGGCCTAGCTTTGTAGAAGCCGAACGTCTCGCCGATCAGGCGAATGGCGGTCGAGAGCGTGTGCCCCTGGCAGGCAACCCCTGCGGCGCGCTGCTCCCCGCCTCTTCCGGCGCCTTGAAGGAACCCCTCATCCGTGGCCCCGCCACGCCGTGATCTCAAGGAGTCGATCACCATGACCGCAACCACCACCGCCCGCCGCGTCCGCCACGCCTCCGCCTCGGCCGACGAGCGCAAGAACGCCGTCGCGGCCCTGCAGCGCGCCCTCGACCGCCGTGACAACGGCGGCTCTACCGGCCACTGAGGCAGCGCAGGCCCAGAACGTACAGCGCAGGTCCGGGACATTTCACGTCCACATGGTGGACGTGAAATGTCTGAGGACTGGACACGGAGTACGGTTTCGCCATGTCGACCAGCATCAATCTCGCAGTGATCCCCGGTGATGGCATCGGCCAGGAAGTCGTGGCTCAGGGACTCAAGGTCCTTACCGCGGTCCTGCCCCAGGATGTGAAGCTGGAGACCAGGCAATACGACCTCGGCGCCCAGCGCTGGCACCGCACCGGTGAGACCCTCCCGGACGCGGAACTCGAAGCCCTCAAGCACCACGACGCGATCCTGCTGGGCGCCATCGGCGACCCCTCGGTCCCGTCCGGCGTGCTGGAGCGCGGCCTGCTGCTCAAGCTGCGCTTCGCCTTCGACCACTTCATCAACCTGCGCCCGTCGAAGCTGTTCCCCAACACCGCCACCCCGCTGGCGGGCCGCCCGGACATCGACTTCGTCGTCGTCCGCGAGGGCACCGAGGGCCCGTACACCGGCAACGGCGGCAGCCTGCGCACCGGTACCCCCGCCGAGGTGGCCACCGAGGTCAGCGTCAACACGGCGTACGGCGTCGAGCGCGTCGTCCGTGACGCGTACGAGCGGGCCAACTCCCGCCCCCGCAAGAAGCTGACGCTGGTCCACAAGAACAACGTCCTCGTGTACGCGGGCCACATGTGGAAGAACATCTTCGACAAGGTCGGCCAGGAGTACCCCGAGGTCACCACCGACTACCTGCACGTCGACGCGGCGACGATCTTCTTCGTCACCCAGCCGGAGCGCTTCGACGTCATCGTCACGGACAACCTCTTCGGTGACATCCTCACCGACCTGGCCGCCGCCGTCACCGGCGGAATCGGCCTGGCCGCCTCCGGGAACATCAACCCGACCGGCGCCTTCCCGTCCATGTTCGAGCCCGTCCACGGCTCCGCCCCGGACATCGCCGGCACCGGCAAGGCCGACCCGACCGCGACGATCCTCTCCGTCGCCCTCCTGCTGCGGCACCTGGGCTACGAGTCCGAGGCCGTCCGGATCGAGGACGCGGTCTCCGTCGACCTCGCGGAACGTGACGGAACCTTCCGCTCCACCGACGCGATCGGCGACGCCCTCGCCGCGCGAGTAGCCGGCTGACCCGGCCGCTCCACCTCAGGAAGCCGCCGGGTCACAATGGGACCTGGCGGCTTTTCCTGTGCGGCCCCGGGTGCCACCATCTCCCCTGGGCCGCAATCCCCCCGCTTCTCCGAAGCCTGCCCGCGCGCGATAATCGAACGCGAGGCCGCGGAATGCGGGGAAGCTCGGACGTCCTAGTACGCCGTGAGCGCGGTCCGCCATACACAACCGGTGAAGGACAAGCACTCATGACGACGCCCACGATCGAGCTCAAGCCCTCCTCGAACCCGCTGTCCGACGCGGAGCGCGAGGCGATCCTGGCCAGCCCCGGCTTCGGCCGCCACTTCACCGACCACATGGTGACGATCAAGTGGACCGAGGGCCGCGGCTGGCACGACGCCGAACTGGTCCCGTACGCGCCGCTCTCGATCGACCCGGCGAACATGACCCTGCACTACGCGCAGACGATCTTCGAGGGCCTCAAGGCCTACCGCCAGCCCGACGGCACCGTCGCCACCTTCCGCCCCGAGGCCAACGCCGAGCGCTTCCAGGCCTCGGCGCGCCGCATGGCGATGCCGGAGCTTCCGGTCGAGCTCTTCATCGAGGCCTGCGACGCCCTGATCAAGCAGGACCGCGCCTGGGTGCCGGACTCCGGCGAGGCCTCCCTCTACCTGCGCCCGTTCATGTTCGCCTCCGAGGTCGGCCTCGGCGTCCGCCCGGCCAACGAGTTCCTCTTCATCGTCATCGCTTCCCCCGCCGGCGCGTACTTCCCCGGGGGCGTCAAGCCCGTCTCCGTCTGGCTCTCCGAGGACTACGTCCGCGCGGTCAAGGGCGGAACCGGCGCCGCCAAGACCGGCGGCAACTACGCGGCCTCGCTGGTCGCGCAGGCCCAGGCCGCCTCGCACGGCTGCGACCAGGTGGTCTGGCTCGACGCCGTCGAGCACCGCTGGATCGAGGAGATGGGCGGGATGAACCTGTACTTCGTGTACGGGGACCGCATCGTCACCCCCGAGCTCACCGGCTCGCTGCTGCCCGGCATCACCCGCGACTCCCTCCTCACCATCGCCCGCGACCTCGGCTACACCGCCGAGGAGGGCCGCCTGACCACCGAGGACTGGCAGCGCGACAACGCCAACGGCACCCTCACCGAGGTGTTCGCCTGCGGTACGGCCGCCGTCATCACCCCGGTCGGCTCGGTCAAGTCCGAGCGCGCCAACTGGATCCAGGGCGACGGCGAGCCCGGCTCCGTCACCATGCGGCTGCGCAAGGCCCTGCTGGAGCTCCAGACCGGCCAGGCCGCCGACACCCACGGCTGGATGCACCCCCTGGGCTAGTCGCCCGCATACGCGAGCGGGCCCGCACTCCGGAGGACTCCGGGGCGCGGGCCCGCTTCGCGTACCGGGGGAGGCGGCTCAGGCGTTCGCGGGTTCCTCGGCGGCGGCGGCCGGAGCCGGGGCGGGAGCGCGGCGGGCGGTGAGGGAGGTGAGGGCGGTGTACACGAGCCCGCCGGTGAGGCCGGAGAACACGAAGGAGCAGTCCACGCCGCCGGTGAGGGCGAGCAGCGGGCCCTCGTAGAAGGGGGTGGTCACGGCGAGCAGGCCGACGGCCGCGCCGACCGCCCAGGAGGCGGTGGCCGCGACGTTCCAGCCGGAGCGGTACCAGTAGATCCCGCCCACCGAGCGGCGGTTGAAGACCTGCAGCGCGTCGGCGTCGTAGATCCCCCGGCAGCGGACGTGGCCGATCAGGGTGATCACGGCCCACGGGGTGCCGACCGCGGTCAGCAGCAGCACGAAGGACGTCATCGCGGACTGCACGTCCCACCCGAAGGACCCGAAGAAGACGAAGGCGGTGGCGACGACCGCGGCGATCACCGTGGCCGTGGTGCGGGTGGCGCGGGGGACGATCGCGTCGAGGTCCAGGCCCATGGAGTAGAGCATCAGCCCGGCGTTGCCGACCGAGCCGGCCGCGGCGGCGGCCAGCAGCGGGAGCAGGTACCACAACGGCGCCGCCGCGACGAGCGGACCGGCGTAGTCCAGGCCCGCCCGGGCGGCCAGGGCCGTGTAGGTGCCGAAGAGCTGCGGGATCAGCAGACCGGCCAGCAAGCCGAAGGCGGTGGCCCACAGGACCGTGCGCGAGCCGTGGCGGCGCGGGGAGACGTAGCGCGTGTAGTCGCCCAGCAGGGTGATGAAGGCGACGGGCCCGCTGAGCCCGGCGGCGACGGCGGCCAGCAGCCACGTCGGCCAGAAGGAACCGAGCAGGTACGGCGTCTCGGGCGGCGCCGCCGCGGTGAAGTCCGGGGCGTAGGCGACGATGCCCGCCGCCAGCAGCACCACCATGGCGATGGACAGCACCTTGCTCATGCGCAGCAGCAGCCGGTAGCCGAAAACGGCCGCGACGACGGTGCACGCGGCGAGCAGGCCGTACATCACGGCCCGGGAGGGACCGGTGTCCGGGAGCCCGGTCAGCCGCGCGAGCGTGCCGACCATGACGTCGCCGCCGATCCACAGCGTGAGCGCCATGTAGCCGAGCGAGAGCAGCAGGCCCACCACCGATCCCACGAGCCGCCCGCGCACACCGAACTGCGCGCCGCTGGAGGTGGAGAGGTTGGTCGCGGTGCGCAGGGAGACGAGCGCCAGCGGCGCGGTGAAGGCGATGCCGGCGAGGGTGCCGGTCACGATGGCCGTGACCGAGGGCCACAGGCCCAGTCCGAAGGACGGGGGCAGCCAGCCGAAGACGATCACACCGAGGCAGAGGTTGGAGCCGAGAAGGATCGAGATCAGGTCGCGGGGACCACTCGTCCGCTCCTCCTCCGGAATGGTGTCGACTCCGCGCTGTTCGATGGGCATGGGGGACTCCCTTGGCAGGGCGGGGGGTGGCTGCGCTTCGTTTGAGCGACACTCAATGTGACTCAAGCCCTGTGCTCAGGTCAATGATTCCCTGCAAGGAAACCAAGAGTTAGAGTGATGCTCTAACCCATTGACTCAAGAGGTGGTGGATCGGCGTGCGGCTGACCCCTACGGAGCGCGACCGGCTGCTGCTCCGCAGCGCTGCGGAACTGGCCAGGGCCCGGCGGGCCCGCGGTCTGAGGCTCAATGTCCCGGAGGCCACCGCGCTGATCGCGGACACGGTCTGTGAGGCCGCGCGCGACGGCAAACGGCTCGCAGAGGCCATCGAGGAGGCCCGCGGCGTGCTCGGTCCCGAGGACGTCCTGCCGGGCGTCGCCGACGTGGTCACCGAGGTGCACGTGGAGGCCGTCTTCGACGACGGATCCCGCCTCGCCGTGGTCTCGTCCCCCGTCCGGGGCGCGGTGCCGCTCGGCGACGACGCCCCGGGCGCCGTCGTCCCCGGCCCCGGTGTCCCGCAGCCGGAGCCGGTCCTCCACCTGCACGTGCGCAACACCGCCGACGTCCCGGTGAGCGTGACCTCGCACTTCCACTTCTTCGAGGCGAACCCGCGCCTGGACTTCGACCGCGCCGCGGCCTACGGGATGCGGCTGTGCGTTCCGGCGGGCTCGTCCGTACGGTTCGACCCGCACGGCGAGGGCGATGTCGGCCTCGTCCCCCTCGGGGGAGACCGCATCGCGATCGGCTTCGCGGGACTGGTCGACGGCCCGCTCGACGCCCCCGGCGCCAAGGAGGAGGCCCTGCGCCGCGCGGCGGCCTGCGGCTACCTGGGCGCTTCCCCGACCGCGGCCGGCCAGGCCGATGCCACCGACCGCCCGGAAGGGACGACGGCATGAGCAGGCAGACCCCGCACACCGATCACAGTGCCCACTGCGCGCCGGGCAGCCGGCACATCGATCCGTACGAGTACGCGGCCGTCTTCGGCCCCCGGGCGGGCGACCGGGTCCGGCTCGGTGATTCCGGGCTGACCGTGCGGGTGGAATCGGACGCGCAGAAGCCGGGGGACGAGTTCCTGGCGGGCTTCGGCAAGACGGCCCGTGACGGTCTGCACCTGAAGGCGGCGGCGGTCCGGGAGACGTGCGATGTGGTGATCAGCAACGTGCTGGTCATCGATGCCGTCCTCGGGATCCGCAAGGTGTCCGTCGGTATCCGTGAGGGCCGGATCCACGCGATCGGCCGGGCCGGCAACCCCGACACCCTCGACGGCGTCGACGTCGTCGTCGGCACCGGAACCTCGATCGTCTCCGGCGAGGGCCTGATCGCCACCGCCGGCGCCGTGGACACGCACGTCCACCTGCTGTCACCGCGCATCATGGAGGCCTCCCTCGCCGCGGGTGTCACCACCGTCATCGGCCAGGAGTTCGGCCCCGTCTGGGGCGTCGGCGTCAACTCCCCGTGGGCCCTGGAGCACGCCTTCAACGCCTTCGACGCCTGGCCGGTCAACATCGGCTTCCTCGCCCGCGGCTCGTCCTCCGACGCGGCCCCCCTCGTCGAGGCCCTCGCCGAGGGCGGCGCCTGCGGTTTCAAGGTCCACGAGGACATGGGCGCACACACCCGAGCCCTGGACACGGCGCTGCGGGTGGCCGAGGACCACGACGTACAGGTCGCCCTGCATTCGGACGGCCTCAACGAATGCCTGTCGGTGGAGGACACCCTGCGGGTGCTGGAAGGGCGGACGATCCATGCCTTCCACATCGAGGGCTGCGGCGGCGGCCACGTCCCCAACGTCCTGAAGATGGCGGGCGTGCCGAACGTCATCGGCTCCTCCACCAACCCGACGCTGCCGTTCGGGCGGGACGCGGTCGCCGAGCACTACGGGATGATCGTTTCCGTCCATGACCTCAAGCCGGACCTGCCGGGCGATGCCGCGATGGCACGCGACCGGATCCGGGCCGGGACGATGGGCGCCGAGGACGTGCTGCACGACCTGGGCGCGATCGGGATCACCTCCTCCGACGCCCAGGGCATGGGCCGGGCCGGGGAGACGATCCGCCGCACCTTCGCGATGGCGGCGAAGATGAAGGGCGAACTCGGCCCGCTGGACGGCGACGGCGAGAACGACGACAACGCCCGCGTCCTGCGCTACATGGCGAAGCTGACCATCAACCCGGCCATCGCCCACGGCCTCGCGCACGAGATCGGCTCCATCGAGGTCGGCAAGCTCGCCGACATCGTGCTCTGGCGGCCGCAGTTCTTCGGCGCCAAACCACAGCTCGTCCTGAAGTCCGGTTTCCCCGCCTACGGCGTCACCGGCGACCCCAACGCCGCCACCGACACCTGCGAACCCCTCGTCCTCGGACCGCAGTTCGGCTCGTACGGGGCCACCGCGGCCGACATCTCCGTCGCCTTCGTCTCGGCCGCGGCGGCGGCCCTGGGCGGCGACGAGATGCCGACCCGCCGCCGCCGGGTCGCCGTCCGCGGCACCCGCGGCATCGGACCAGGCGACCTGCTCCTCAACTCCCGGGTAGGCGCGGTCGACGTGGACGCGCGCAACGGACTCGTCTCCCTCGACGGCGAACCCCTGCGCTCCGAAGCCGCCGCATCGGTCTCCCTCAACCGCCTCTACTTCCTGTAAGCCAGCACAGCCGTAAGGACCTGCCTGCCATGACCACCAAGCCCGTGCACAACGGATTCCGGATGCCCGCCGAGTGGACGCCCCACGAGCGCACCTGGATGGCCTGGCCCAGCCCGAACCCGACCTTCACCACCGAGCAGGAGCTCACCGAGGCCCGCGAGGCCTGGGGCGCCGTCGCCCGCGCGGTCCGCGCGTACGAGCCCGTGACGCTCGTCGTCTCCCCGGGCGACGCGCAGAACGCCCGCGCGATCGCCGGAGCCGGAGCCGGCGACGGCCACGCGCTCGACGTGGTCGAGCGCGAGCTCGACGACGCCTGGATGCGCGACATCGGCCCGACCTTCGTCACCAACGATGTCGGCGAGCTGGCCGCGGTCGACTGGACCTTCAACGGCTGGGGCGCCCAGGAGTGGGCCCGCTGGGACCACGACTCGAAGATCGCCCGGCAGGTCTCGGACCTGCTCGGCACCCGCACGTTCAGCACCCCGCTGGTCAACGAGGGCGGCGCGATCCACGTCGACGGCGAAGGCACCGTGCTGCTCACCGAAACCGTCCAGCTGGGCAGGGGCCGCAACCCCGGCTGGACCCGCGAGCAGGTCGAGGCCGAGATCCACGCCCATCTGGGCACCACCAAGGCGATCTGGCTGCCGTACGGCCTGGCCGGCGACTACGGCACCTACGGCACCCAGGGCCACGTCGACATCGTCGCGGCCTTCGCCCGCCCGGGCGTGGTCATGGTGCACACCCAGCCCGACCCGTCCCACCCGGACCACGAGCGCTGCAAGGCCATCGCGGCTATCCTCCGCGCGTCCACCGACGCCCGGGGCCGGCAGCTGGAGGTCGTGGAGATCCCGGCGCCGACCGTGCTGGAGGAGGACGGCGAGTGGGTGGACTACTCCTACATCAACCACTACCTGTGCAACGACGGCGTCGTGCTGTGCTCCTTCGGCGACCCGCGCGACGAGGAGGCCGCCGAGATCTTCCGCGGCCTGTTCCCCGAACGGACCGTGACCCTCGTCGACGCACGTACGATTTTCGCGGGGGGTGGCGGTATCCACTGCATCACCCAGCAGCAGCCGAAGGCCTGACCTACGGCGGACCTCACGAAGGAGCGGCCCATGGCGGCGGGTGGAGTACCGGTACGGGCGGCGCGCAAGAACGCG
Source organism: Streptomyces sp. NPDC060232 (assembly GCF_042726555.1). Classification (NCBI taxonomy): domain Bacteria; kingdom Bacillati; phylum Actinomycetota; class Actinomycetes; order Kitasatosporales; family Streptomycetaceae; genus Streptomyces; species Streptomyces sp. NPDC060232. The sequence continues at coordinate 341,513 of NZ_JBHXAG010000002.1, forward strand.
CCCCCGCGCGAGGACGTACTCGTCGCCGCCATGGCCACGATCGCCGAGCGCGGGCTGGAGGGCCTGACCATGGCCGGCCTGGGCCGCGAGGTCGGCATGAGCAGCGGCCACCTCCTCTACTACTTCCGCAGCAAGGACGAGCTCCTGCTGCAGACCCTGGAGTGGAGCGAGGCCGAACTGGGCAGCGCGCGGCGGGCCCTGCTCGCCCGCCGCGGCCCGGTGGCCGAGCGCCTGCGGGCGTACGTGGACCTGTACGTGCCCACGCAGGCCCGCGACCCCCACTGGACGCTGTGGCTGGAGGTGTGGAACCGCTCCCAGAACGCCGGCCCCCAGGAACGCGACCGGCAGGCGGCCATCGAGGGAGCCTGGCACCGCGACCTGGTGGCGCTGCTCGCCGAAGGCATCTCCCGAGGGGAGTTCCGCCCGGTGGACGCCGAACGCGTGGCGACCCGCATCCGCGCCCTCCTCGACGGCTTCAGCATCCAGCTGGCGGTGGGCCTGCCGACCCTCGACCGGAGCGCCATCCTGGCCCACGTGCGCGAGTTCCTCACCGACACCCTCAGCCCCGACGGCGCCTGAGGCGCGGCAGCCGCCGCGGACGGACCGTCCTGCCCGCATGGTGAGATGCCTGTCCATCCGCGGTGGGCGGTGTGGCACACTGCCAGCGTGCCTGCTCAGCTCATGATTATCGCCAGCAGCGCGCCGGTCCCCAGTGGCCGCTGAACCGTGGAAGAACTTCGCGGACGCGGCCACCGTGCCTCGGACCCGCGTGCAGACCTCTCGCTACCCGCGAGGGGTTTTTTCGTTTCCCGGCCCATCCCTGCCGGGGCCGGACTGCGCGCGATGATGGGGGCAGTGACGCCGGACTTCCCCATGGGGGGATCTCCGGAACCACTCATCCGACAGGAGTCAGATCAGCATGACGACGACACCAGAGGCGGCAGCAGCGGTCCTCGACGACAGCTTCCACGTCTTCGACACCACCCTGCGCGACGGCGCCCAGCGTGAGGGCATCAACCTCACCGTCGCCGACAAGCTGACGATCGCGCGCCATCTGGACGACTTCGGAGTGGGCTTCATCGAGGGCGGCTGGCCCGGCGCCAACCCCCGCGACACCGAGTTCTTCGCCCGCGCCCGCGCGGAGATCGACTTCAAGAACGCCCAGCTGGTCGCCTTCGGCGCCACCCGCCGGGCCGGCGGCTCAGCCGACCAGGACCCGCAGGTGCGGGCCCTGCTGGAGTCCGGCGCCCCCGTGATCACGCTCGTGGCCAAGTCCCACGACCGCCATGTCGAACTCGCCCTTCGCACCACCCTGGACGAGAACCTGGAGATGGTCCGCGACACCGTCTCCCACCTCGTGGCCAAGGGCCGCCGGGTCTTCGTCGACTGCGAGCACTTCTTCGACGGCTACCGTGCCAACGCCGAGTACGCGAAGTCCGTCGTACGCACCGCCCACGAGGCCGGCGCCGACGTCGTCATCCTCTGCGACACCAACGGCGGCATGCTGCCCGCCCAGGTGTCGGCGACCGTCGCCACCGTCCTCGCCGACACCGGCGCCCGTCTGGGCATCCACGCCCAGGACGACACCGGCTGCGCCGTCGCCAACACCCTGGCCGCCGTCGACGCCGGCGCCACGCACGTCCAGTGCACCGCGAACGGCTACGGCGAGCGTGTCGGCAACGCCAACCTGTTCCCCGTCGTCGCCGCTCTGGAGATCAAGTACGGGCGCAAGGTGCTCCCCGACGGCGCGCTCGCCGAGATGACCCGGATCTCGCACGCCATCGCCGAGGTCGTCAACCTCACGCCCTCCACCCACCAGCCGTACGTCGGCGTCTCCGCCTTCGCGCACAAGGCGGGCCTGCACGCCTCGGCGATCAAGGTCGACCCGGACCTCTACCAGCACATCGACCCCGAGCGGGTCGGCAACACCATGCGCATGCTGGTCTCCGACATGGCCGGCCGCGCCTCCATCGAGCTCAAGGGCAAGGAGCTCGGCGTCGAGCTCGGCGGGGACCGCGCGCTGATCTCCAGGGTCGTGGAGCGGGTCAAGGAGCGCGAGCTCCAGGGCTACACCTACGAGGCGGCCGACGCCTCCTTCGAGCTGCTGCTGCGCGCCGAGGCGGAGGGGCGGGCGCGCAAGTACTTCCGCATCGAGTCCTGGCGGGCGATCGTCGAGGACCGCCCGGACGGCACCCACGCCAACGAGGCCACGGTCAAGCTGTGGGCCAAGGGCGAGCGGATCGTCGCGACGGCCGAGGGCAACGGCCCGGTCAACGCGCTGGACCGGGCCCTGCGGGTGGCGCTGGAGCGGTTCTACCCGCAGCTCGCCAAGTTCGAGCTGGTCGACTACAAGGTCCGCATCCTGGAGGGCACCCACGGCACGGAGTCCACCACCCGCGTGCTCGTCGCCACGACGGACGGGGTCCGCGAGTGGTCGACGGTCGGCGTCGCCCCGAACGTGATCGCCGCCTCCTGGCAGGCCCTGGAAGATGCGTTCACCTACGGCCTCCTCCACGCGGGCGTCGAACCGGCCGAGTAGACAGGGCCTTATGTCCTGCTCACACGGGAAAGTGCCGGTTCGGGTAGCGTCGTCGATATGAGGACCAGGCTGATATCCATGCGTTGGGGATCGTTGCTGTCCGGTCTGCTGCTGGCCCTGTCCGCTACCGCCCTGGCGGTCGCTCCGCAGGCGGCGGCCGCCACCGGAGTCGCCGCCGTGGGGGAGGCCCTCAAGGAGGGGCCCGTGTATGTCGACCCCCGGGCCGAGGCGCAGCTGCCGAAGGCGGAGGCCGACGCGCTCGCCAAGAAGATCAAGGACGCCGGAAAGCCGGTCTTCGTCGCCGTGCTCCCGGCCGCCGCCGAGTTCCCGCAGGACAAGGTGCTCGCCGCCGTCCGCGCGGAGACCGGCATCACCGGGCTGTATGCGATCCGGCTCGGCGAGGGGTTCAACGCGGGCGCCGACCGGGCGGTCATGCCGGCCAACGCCGTGCGCAACCTCACCGAGGCGGTCAAGACCGGCGCCCCGGTCGACGCGAGCACCCAGCTCAACAACTTCGTGGACCAGGCGCTGACCCAGACCAAGGGCAGCGCCCCCGCCTCCTGGGGCACCACCGGCGCCGATGACGGCGTCCCGGTCGGCGGGCTGGTCACCCTCGGCGCGGTGGCCGCGGTCGGCGGCGGCGGCGCCTATGCGCTGGTCCGCCGGAACCGCAAGAAGAAGGAAGAGGCCCGGCGCGAGGCCGTCGAGCGGCTGAGCGTGGTCGTCGACGAGGACATCACGGCCTTCGGTGAGGAACTGGAGCGCCTCGACTTCCACCCCGGCGAGCCCGGCGCCGACGACGCGATGCGCGAGGACTACGAGCGCGGCCTCGACTCGTACGAGAAGGCCAAGCAGATCATGACTTCCGTGCGGTACCCGGAAGAGGTCACCGGCGTGACCCAGGCCCTGGAGGACGGCCGGTACGCCCTGGCCTGCCTGGACGCGCGCCGACAGGGCGAGCCGGTGCCGGAGCGCCGCGCGCCGTGCTTCTTCGACCCGCGCCACGGGCCGAGCACCGAGGACGCGACGTGGGCCCCGGCCGCCGCGGCGGCGCGTACCGTGCCCGTCTGCACGGCGGACGCGGTGCGGCTGCGCGACGGACTCGACCCGGCGGTCCGTACGGTCGACACCGAGCGCGGACCGCGGCCGTACTACGACGCCGGCCCGGCGTACGGTCCCTGGGCCGGCGGCTACTTCGGCGGCGGCATCCTGCCCGGCCTCCTCATGGGCACGATGCTCGGTTCGATGATGTCGACACCCGCCTACGCCGCGGACTACGGCGGCGGCTACGACGGCGGGGACGTCTCCGGGGCCGACTTCAACCCGTCCGACTTCGGCGGCGGGGACTTCGGCGGCGGCGGATTCGACGGCGGTGGTTTCGACGGGGGCGGCTTCTAGGTCCTGTCTGGAGTTCCAGCGTGGGAGAAGGAGCGGTGTCTGGTGCCGTCGGATCCAAGGCGGAGGAGGGAGTCGACGCGGAGCGTCGGCGACTGACGACAACGCCGGCAGCGGCGTGCCGGACGCCGCAACGCCGGGGGGACTCCAGACAGGACCTGGAGCGGGCCGCCCCCGGGTCGCCGTAGCCGGTCAGCCCTGCTTGATGGCGGAGATGTCGAAGGTCAGCTTCACCTTGTCGCTGACCACGACGCCGCCGGTCTCCAGAGCCGCGTTCCAGGTCAGGCCCCACTCCGAGCGCAGGATGTCGGCGCTGCCCTCGAAGCCGACGCGCTGGTTGCCGTACGGGTCGGTGGCGGAACCGTTGAACTCCAGGTCGATGGAGAGCGGCCGGGTGACGTCCTTGATGGTGAGGTCGCCGGTGATCCGGTAGGTGTCCCCGCCGAGGAACGCGGCCTCCGTGGAGCGGAAGGTCATCAGCGGGAAGGCCTCGGCGTCGAAGAAGTCGGCGCTGCGCAGGTGGCCGTCGCGGTCGGCGATGCCGGTGTCCACGGAGGCGATCTGCACGTCGATCGACGCCGTGGAGCGGGCCGGGTCCCCGCCGTCCAGGTGCAGCGTGCCCTCGTACTCCTCGAAGGCGCCGCGGACGTTGGTGACCATGGCGTGGCGGACGGTGAAGCCGATGCGGCTGTGGGCGGCGTCGATGACGTAGTCGCCCGTGAGCGCGGCGAGGGCCGGGTCCACATCCAGGGTGGCGACGGCGGCGGTGTTCTCCAGGGTGCGGCGGTTGAAGAGGCCCATGACTTACTCCTCGGTAGTGGGTCCGGTGTGGGAGTGTCGAAACGGTTGAACGTTCAACAATCTCGACACCACCGACACTAGAGCCGTTCCGTTCAAATTTCAACCACTGGTGGCCGTGTAGGTGATTTCTGTGTAAGTCCTACAAACGCGGTTGGCTCCATCTGGCGGAGTCCTTACTTCCACCGGTGGTTCTGTGCGGGCCGGACAGTGGAAGACTCCCGAGACTGTGCGGAATGAACGGAGGTTTTTCATCACGATCTTCGTAAGGTCGGTACATGACCGTTGTGGACCAGATCCCGAGCGAGCCGACGGACGCCCGTGGGCGCGTGGCCGAGCTGCACTCCCTGCGCGAGCAGGCGCGGCGTGGACCGAGTGACCGTGCGACCGAGGCCCAGCACGCGAAGGGCAAGCTGACCGCGCGCGAGCGCATCGCGCTGCTCCTCGACGAGGGTTCCTTCAGGGAGGTCGAGCAGCTGCGCCGCCACCGCGCGACCGGCTTCGGCCTGGAGAGCAAGAAGCCGTACACCGACGGTGTCATCACCGGCTGGGGCACGGTCGAGGGCCGCACGGTCTTCGTCTACGCGCACGACTTCCGGATCTTCGGCGGCGCCCTGGGCGAGGCCCACGCCACGAAGATCCACAAGATCATGGACATGGCCATCGCGGCGGGTGCCCCGCTGGTCTCCCTCAACGACGGCGCCGGCGCCCGTATCCAGGAGGGCGTCTCGGCGCTCGCCGGCTACGGCGGCATCTTCCAGCGCAACACCAAGGCCTCCGGCGTCATCCCGCAGATCTCCGTGATGCTCGGCCCGTGCGCCGGCGGAGCCGCGTACTCCCCGGCCCTCACGGACTTCGTCTTCATGGTCCGTGACACCTCGCAGATGTTCATCACCGGCCCGGACGTGGTCCGCGCGGTGACCGGCGAGGAGATCACCCAGAACGGCCTCGGCGGCGCCGACGTGCACGCCGAGACCTCCGGCGTCGCGCACTTCGCGTACGACGACGAGGAGACCTGCATCTCCGAGGTGCGCTACCTCATCTCGATGCTGCCCTCCAACAACCGCGAGAACCCGCCCGTCCACGAGACGAGCGACCCGGCGGACCGCCGCAGCGAGGTCCTCCTGGACCTGGTCCCCGCGGACGGCAACCGCCCGTACGACATGCACAAGGTCATCGAGGAGCTCGTCGACGACGGCGACGTCCTGGAGATCCACGAGCGCTGGGCCCGCAACATCATCTGCGCCCTGGCGCGCATGGACGGCCAGGTCGTCGGCATCGTCGCCAACCAGCCCGCCCACCTCGCCGGCGTCCTCGACATCGAGGCCTCCGAGAAGTCCGCGCGCTTCGTCCAGATGTGCGACGCCTTCAACATCCCGATCATCACGCTGCTGGACGTCCCCGGCTTCCTGCCGGGCGTCGACCAGGAGCACGGCGGCATCATCCGCCACGGCGCCAAGCTGCTGTACGCGTACTGCAACGCCACCGTCCCGCGGATCTCGCTGATCCTGCGCAAGGCCTACGGCGGCGCGTACATCGTCATGGACTCCCAGTCCATCGGCGCCGACCTCACCTACGCCTGGCCCACCAACGAGATCGCCGTGATGGGCGCCGAGGGCGCGGCCAACGTCATCTTCCGCAAGCAGATCGCGGACGCCGAGGACCCCGAGGCCATGCGCGTGCGCATGGTCAAGGAGTACAAGGCCGAGCTGATGCACCCGTACTACGCGGCCGAGCGCGGCCTCGTCGACGACGTCATCGACCCCGCCGAGACCCGCGAGGTGCTTGTCAGCGCCCTGTCGATGCTCCGCAACAAGCACGCCGATCTGCCGTCCCGCAAGCACGGCAACCCGCCGCAGTAACCGCGAAGGAGATCTGCCACCCCATGACCCACGCCTCTGACACCCTGCTCCGCGTCGAGAAGGGCAACGCCCAGCCCGAGGAGCTGGCCGCGATCACCGCGATCCTGCTCGCCCGCGCCGCCGCCACGCCCGAGAAGACCCCGGTCCGCCTGCCGCGCCAGGCCGGCTGGCGCCGCCTGGAGCGCACCCCGGGCTTCCGAGCCCCGCACAGCTGGCAGGGATGAGCCCCGAGCTCCCGAAAGCCTCCGAAGGCCCCGCACCCGTCCAGGGTGCGGGGCCTTCCGCGTACCGCCGTACGTACCGCCGCGCGCGACGCCCGACGCGGCCCGCCCAAGGCGAAGGCCCCCGCGTCGTGGACACAGGGGCCTGTCTGATGCGGCTGCGGCGCCGGTTCCTACCGCAGGCGCGCCATGAGGGCGTGCTCGACGAGCGTGATGAGTGCGCTCTTGGCGTCCGCGCGGTGGCGGGCGTCGGTGGTGATGATGGGGGCGTCCGGGCCGATCTGCAGGGCCTCGCGGACTTCCTCCGGGGTGTAGGGCTGGTGCCCGTCGAAGCCGTTGAGAGCGATGACGAAGGGCAGGCCGCTGTTCTCGAAGTAGTCGACGGCGGGGAAGCAGTCGGCGAGGCGGCGCGTGTCGACGAGCACGACGGCGCCGATGGCGCCGCGGACCAGGTCGTCCCACATGAACCAGAAGCGGTCCTGGCCGGGAGTACCGAAGAGGTACAGGATCAGGTCCTGGTCGAGGGTGATGCGGCCGAAGTCCATGGCGACCGTGGTGGTCGTCTTGTCACCGGTGTGGGTGAGGTCGTCGATGCCCGCGCTCGCGGACGTCATGACGGCTTCGGTGCGCAGCGGGTTGATCTCGGACACGGCTCCGACGAACGTGGTCTTGCCCACGCCGAAGCCGCCCGCCACCACGATCTTCGCGGAGGTGGTGGAGCGAGGAGCCGCTCCGCCGTTAGAGCTTGCGAAGTCCACTGAGCACCCTTTCGAGCAGTGTCACGTCTGGCTGGCCACCGGCAGACTCGTCGCCGCCGGGCTGGTGAATGGCGACAAGGCCCGCCTCCGCCAGGTCGGCGACGAGGATGCGGGCGACACCAAGAGGAATGGAGAGGAGTGCCGAGATCTCCGCGACGGATTTGATCTCCTGGCACAGGCGGCAGATGCGCTGGTGCTCGGGCAACTGCCCTTGCAGACGAGCGGGATCCGCCGTGGTACTGACCAGCGCCTCGATGGCGAGCTGGTAGCGCGGCCGAGTACGGCCGCCGGTCATCGCGTACGGGCGCACCAGCGGGTTGTGGGCCTTCGGGGCCGGCTGCCGCGCGGCGCGCGGAGGCGGCTGCGCAGGCATCTGGGGCTGCTGGGGCTGTCCGTACTGCTGGTAGTGGTTCTGCTCCGGCACAGGCCGGCTTGGCGCGGAGGGGAAGTTGAAGCGGTTCTGGTCGTGCCCACCCTGCGGCTGCTGCGCGCCGCCATAAGGATGTCCTCCGGGTGTTGTCACGTCTCCTCCTCCGACTCCAAGTACGCAGTACTCCCTGTGGAACCGCGCCACCGCACCCTACGGTGCGATGGCGCGAAACGCACTGCCTGTTTGCTAGTTGAGAAGGCTTCCCTGCAGTTCGGCGCGCAGGTCCGGGGTCAGGACACTGCCCGCGCGATCCACCAGAAGAGCCATCTCGTAGCCCACGAGGCCGATGTCGCACTCCGGGTGCGCCAGCACGGCCAGCGAGGATCCGTCCGAGACGGACATGAGGAAGAGGAATCCCCGGTCCATCTCGACCACGGTCTGGTTGACGGCGCCGCCCTCGAAGATGCGGGAGGCACCGGCGGTCAGCGAGGTCAGTCCGGAGGCCACGGCCGCCAACTGATCGGCGCGGTCGCGCGGGAATCCGTCGGACATCGCCAGAAGGAGTCCGTCGGCGGAGACCACCACCGTGTGCGACACCCCGGGGGTGTTGTCCACGAAGTTGGTGATCAACCAGTTCAGGTTCTGTGCCGCCTGGCTCATCGGGCTCACACTAACGCTCCTGGTCATAGCTGTTACTTGACTGCTCAGTACCCGCGCTGCGTCCCTGCTGGACACCTCGCCGCAGGTTGCTCAACCTGCCGCGGACGTCCTCCGGAGCGCGGGAGACCTGGGGGCCGCCCTGCGGGGTCGTCTCCGCTGCGCCCTCGACCAGGTTGGCCTTGGGCACGCGCCGAGGGAGACCGGACGAGGTGACCCCGCCCGCCTTCGGCTCACGGAGTTTGGCGGCCTGCTGCCAGCGCTCGTCGTTGCCCGAGCGCCACGCCGTGCCACCGTCCTGGTCCTGCTCCGGCGCCGCGGCCTGCCGCTGACGCTGCGGCCGCTGCTCGAAGAGGGACCCGGAGGACTCCGCTTCCTGCTGTGCCGGCTGCCGCTGCTGCTGGCTGCCGCGTCGCGGCAGGCCCGCTCCGGTCATCTGGTGACCGGTGTCGGCAGCGGCGCCCGGACGGTCGAAGCCTACGCGCTCCGCGGCCGGTTCGGGGACGGCCTGGGATTCCGATTCAGTCCCGTAATCCTGCTGGTAGGCAGCCGGATACGTGTTCTGTTCGGGCCACTCGGCCTGCCCCGACCGGGCTTCGTACCCACCGTCGTAGCCCTGAGTGCTCGACTGCTGGTCCGGGTAGCCGTCTTCCGTATAGGCGTAGTCCTGCTGCGGGTACGCCTCGTATCCCTGCTCGGAGGGCTGTCCGTCGTACGCGGGTTCGTAACCCTGCTCGGACTGCTGCTCGTAGCCCTGGTACGGCTGGTAGCCGTGCTCAGGCTGAGGTTCCGGATAGTCCTGTCCGCCCTGTCCGGGGTAGCCCTGCTGCTCCTGCGGGAAGCCGACCTGGGCCTCCAGCGCCGCGCGGCGCTCCTCGCGGCCGAGGGAGCGGACGACAGGGTCCAGGCCGGGTCCGTCGCCGCCCTGCTCGTAGCGCGAGTCGTCGAAGCCGAGCTCCGCCGCCGTACGCATCGGGGCGGCCTGCTGGGCCGTCTGCTCCGGGATGATCTGGGAGACCGTGAAGTCGTCGTCCGGGATGCCCTCGCCACCGCCACCGTGCGTGATCGCGTCGGGGAGCATGATCAGCGACGTGGTGCCGGCCGCCTCGCCCGAAGGGCGGAGCTGGACGCGGATGTTGTGGCGGTCCGCCAGTCGGCCGACCACGAACAGACCCATGCGCTGCGAGATCGCGGCGTCCACGGTCGGCGGGTTGGCGAGCTTGTGGTTGATGTCCGCGAAGTCCTCGGCGGTGAGGCCGATGCCCTTGTCGTGGATCTCGACCATCACGCGGCCGTCGGGCAGACGCGTGGCGTTGACACGCACCTTGGTCTGCGGGGAGGAGAACGTGGTGGCGTTCTCCAGCAGCTCGGCGAGCAGGTGCACGAGGTCGGTCACGGCCTGGCCGTGGATCTCGGCCTCGGAGACTCCGGAGAGCTCGATGCGCTCGTACTGCTCCACCTCGGAGGAGGCGGCCCGGAGCACGTCCACGAGGGGCACGGGCTGGTCCCAGCGGCGGCCCGGCTCCTCACCCGCGAGGATGAGGAGGTTCTCGCCGTTGCGGCGCATACGGGTGGCCAGGTGGTCCAGGCGGAAGAGGTTCTCCAGCTGGTCCGGGTCGGCCTCGTTGTTCTCCAGGTCGGTGATGAGGGTCAGCTGGCCCTCGATCAGCGACTGGTTGCGCATGGAGAGGTTCGTGAAGATCGCGTTGACGTTCCCTCGCAGGAGCGCCTGCTCGGCGGCGAGCCGGACCGCTTCCCGGTGGACCTGGTCGAACGCGCGGGCGACCTCGCCGATCTCGTCCTGGGAGTCGATCGGGATCGGGGAGACACGGGTGTCGACCTTGCCCGGGTCGGTACGCGAGAGCTGGTCGACGAGCGACGGCAGGCGCTGCTCGGCGATGTCGAAGGCGGCGGTCCGCAGGCGGCCCATCGCACGGCCCATCTGGCGGGCCATCATGCCGGCCAGGATGAAGGCGGCGAGCAGGGCCACGACGACGATGGCGCCGTTGGTGATGGCGTCGGCGCGGGCGTCGTCGGAGACCGCGACGGCGTCGTTGACGGCCTTCTCGAGGAGTTCCTTCTCGACCTCGTCGTAGCCGTCGAACTTGGAGGTGGCGGCGAACTGCCACGCCGCCGGCGTGGTGCCGCCGTCGATGACCTTCTTCTTGGGCTCGCCGCTGGCGATGGCCTCGGTCATGCCGGTCAGGATCGACTTGTTGATCGGCGAGACGGGCGGGGACTTGAAGGGGGTGCCGGCCTGCTCGGCGGCGGCCTTGGCCTCGGCGAGCTTGGCGGCGCCCTCTTCGCCCTTCTTCGCCATGACCGTCTTCAGACGGGTCACGTCCTCCTCGGTACCCGCCGCGACGTACTCGCCGATGGCGATTTCCTCGAGGTAGGCGTAGGAGGAGAAGGCGACGAGCTGGGCCTTGCGGGTGTTCTCGTCGGCGCTCGGGCGCACCAGGAGGTGCGTGCCGACGGAGCGCTGGAGCGAGTTCGCGGCCTTGGCGAGCTGGATCGCGTAGACCATGCGGCCGTACGAGGTCACGTTTCCGGTGCCGAGACCGAGCTCGTTGGCGAACTGCATGAGGTAGTGCTGGACCGTTACGTAGCCCTCTTCGGTCGGGATGGGGCCGAAGGAGGTGGGCGGGTTCTTCTTGGGGCTCTCGATCCCGGCCTGGTAAGCGGTCTGGCGGACGTCCGTCAGCTTGGGCTCCTCCGTGCGGAAGAGCTCCAGACGCCGTTCCATGCCCTGGTTCTTGGGCATGTCCTGGACGACCTTGTCGAAGTTCTCCTTCGCGGCGGTGGTCGCCGCGTAGGCCTTGTTGACCTTGTCGTCCTTGGTCAGGCCGTTCAGGAGGGGCTCGGCCGTGAGGTCACGCTCGTTGAGCAGTGCCTGGCTGTATTCCGAGGCCGCCTGGACGACCCGGGCTATCTGCTCGGCGTCCTTGGCCTCGTTCCACGTGTCGACGGAGCCCTTCACCTGGAAGCCGCCCATGACCAGGCCCACGAGGGCCGGCACGAGCAGGATGGCGTTCAGGCGGGTCGGCACGCGCCAGTTGCGCGGAGAGAAACGGCTGGTGCTTCCACTCTTCACAGGCGGTTCCACGGGCACGTCGACGGGCGACGCGGCCGCTCGCGGCGGCGGGGTGAAGTTGCCGCGCGCGGGTTCATCCGCGGGGCTTGCGTTGCTTCGCCTCACTCGACCAACAACCTCTCGGCGGTGCTACTAGCTAGTTCGTTGAATTCCAGCACGGTTGACGGCCCTGTTCCAAACAGTTGAAATCCGCCGTTCCTAGAGACTTATGCCTCACATAAATCGGACATAAAGAGCGTCCCGCTGCAAAAACCGGGGTGGATGTGAGCGCAGCGGTACCGCGCGAACGCATCCCGTTGTCAACCGGCTTCAATTCTCTGTCGAAACGTTATGAACGACAGGGGCGGGCCGTGTCATACGACACAGCCCGCCCCTCCCGTGCGGCAGTTGAAGCCACGGCGCTACTTGAGCCGCGCCATGAGGGCGTGCTCCACGAGCGTGATGAGTGCGCTCTTGGCGTCCGCGCGGTGGCGGGCGTCGGTGGTGATGATGGGGGCGCCCGGGCCGATCTGCAGCGCCTCGCGGACTTCCTCCGGGGTGTACGGCTGGTGCCCCTCGAAGCCGTTGAGCGCCACGACGAAGGGCAGGCCGCTGTTCTCGAAGTAGTCGACGGCGGGGAAGCAGTCGGCGAGGCGGCGCGTGTCGACGAGCACGATCGCACCGATCGCGCCGCGGACCAGGTCGTCCCACATGAACCAGAAGCGGTCCTGGCCCGGGGTACCGAAGAGGTACAGGATCAGGTCCTGGTCGAGGGTGATGCGGCCGAAGTCCATGGCGACCGTGGTGGTCGTCTTGTCACCGGTGTGCGTGAGGTCGTCGATGCCCGCGCTCGCGGACGTCATGACGGCTTCGGTGCGCAGCGGGTTGATCTCGGACACGGCTCCGACGAACGTGGTCTTGCCCACGCCGAAGCCGCCCGCCACCACGATCTTCGCGGAGGTGGTGGAGCGGGGAGCCGCTCCGCTAGATGTTCCGAAGGCCACTGAGCACCCTTTCGAGCAGCGTTACATCCGGCGTGCCGCCGGCCTCTCCATTGCCCGGCTGGTGGATGGCCACCATGCCGGCCTCCGCCAGGTCGGCGACGAGGATGCGGGCCACGCCGAGCGGCATGGAAAGCAGTGCGGAGACCTCGGCGACCGACTTGACCTCGCGGCACAGGGTGCAGATGCGCTGGTGCTCCGGGAGCAGGCCGGACAGGTGCATCGGATCGGCGGTGGTGCTGACCAGCGCCTCGATGGCGAGCTGGTAGCGGGGCCGGGTCCGGCCGCCGGTCATCGCGTAAGGACGCACCAGCGGCTGATCGCCTTCCGAGTACGAGTCTCCGTACGCATCGGGGTAGGCGGGGGGCGGGGTCATGGATCCTCCGGGCTGGACAGCAGTGGTCAGCGTGCCGTCTGACGGGGCGGCCGGTGGGGGGAACGGTATGACGGCCTGGCGGTGGTACTGGATTCCGGGGCTCGGGCCCCGGTCTCCCGGCCGGTAGTACCGTCCGGCCGGGAGCTGGGAAGTCAGCCGAGCAGGCTTCCCTGCAGTTCGGCGCGCAGGTCCGGGGTCAGGACACTGCCCGCGCGATCCACCAGAAGAGCCATCTCGTAGCCCACGAGGCCGATGTCGCACTCCGGGTGCGCCAGCACGGCCAGCGAGGATCCGTCCGAGACGGACATGAGGAAGAGGAATCCCCGGTCCATCTCGACCACGGTCTGGTTGACGGCGCCGCCCTCGAAGATGCGGGAGGCACCGGCGGTCAGCGAGGTCAGTCCGGAGGCCACGGCCGCCAACTGATCGGCGCGGTCGCGCGGGAATCCGTCGGACATCGCCAGAAGAAGGCCGTCGGCGGAGACCACCACCGTGTGCGACACCCCGGGGGTGTTGTCCACGAAGTTGGTGATCAACCAGTTCAGGTTCTGTGCCGCCTGGCTCATCGAACTCAACTATCGCTCCTGCTGGTAAGTGGGGTCGATGTGGTAACTGCCGGTCGTCTGGCTGTTGTTGCCAGCCTGACGGCCCTGCTGGATACCGCGTCGGAGGTTGGTCAGACGGCCGCGGACGTCGTCCGGCGCCCGCGAGACCTGCGGCCCCGCCTGCGCGTCGGCCTGCTGCTGCGCCGTGCCGGCCACGAGGTTCGCCCGCGGGACCCGGCGGGGCAGCCCCGACGTCGTGATGCCGCCGGCGGCGGGCTGGCGCACGCGCTCGGCCTGCCGCATCAGCTCGTCGTTCGGCGAGGACTTCCAGCTGACGGTCGGCATGGCGCCGGTCGCCGCCGCGGCGGGCTCGGCCGCCTGCTCCTGGCCGCGCTGCGGCAGCTGCTGCTGCGGGGCGGACTGCTGCGGCTGCTGGGGTACGGCCGGGACCTGCGCGGGGGGCTGCTGCCCCTCCTCGCGGAACCAGTTCGACTCCAGGGTGTCGAAGATCGGGCTGCGGGCGTCGCCCGAGCTCTGGGCCGGCGGCAGCGCCTCGGGCCGGTGGCCCTGCGGCAGCCGCGGAGCCTCGGGCCGCGCGGGCGGTACGGGTGCGTACTCGCCGCCCTGCTGCGGAGCCTGCGGCTGCATGTGCTGCGGCTGGGGCTGCTGCGGGACCTGCGGCTGGCGGGCGAACCCGCCGACACCGGGGCCGCCGGGCCGCTGGGGCTGGTAGCCGGGGCGCTCGAACTGGCCGGTGGCGGACGGGTCGATGGGACCCCGTACGTCCGGACGCTCGAACTGGCCGGTGGTGCTGCCCATGCCGTCGCCCTGGGGCATCGGCGCGTTGAAGTCCGGGCGCGCGAACTCGGCAGTCGAGCCGGGGCCCGAGAGCTCGTCGTGGCCACGGGCCTGGTCCGAGCCCCAGCTGGTGGTCTGCGGGCCGGGCAGCTCCGGGCGGGCACCGGCGCCGTCGCGCGGCTGCGGCCGGGGACCGCCCTGGGCCGGAGCCGCAGGACCGGTCGGCTGCTGCTGGTGCTGCTGAGCCTGCTGCTGGGGCTGCTGGGGCTGCTGCGGACGCTCGAAGCCGTTGCCCTGCGGGAACCCGGGCTGGCCGGACGCGGGACGGGACTGCGGGCCACCGCCGAAGCCGACGCTGGGGACCGGACCGCGGGTCGGCAGCGGGCTGCCGGCGCCGAAGGCGCCCTGACCCTGGCCCGCGGTGGTCGGACCGCCCTGCTGCGGACGCCCACCGGGAGCACCGGGGCCGCCCGGGGGCCGTTCGCCCTGCGAACGCTGCTGACCGGGGGCGCCGTCGCGTCCCGGCAGGGCGGCACGCTGGCCGCCCCCCGCGACCTGACCGCGCTGCGGGGCCCCGCCCACGGAAGGACGTCCGCCCGGACCGGGCACCGAGGCCTGGGCGCCGGGAGCGCCCTGGGCACCGCCCGGGCCGCCCTGACCCGGCGTCGGGCCCGGCTTCTTGCCGCCCTGGGCGACGTCCACCGGCAGCATGACGAGGGCCGTCGTACCACCTGAGTCGGAGGGGCGCAGCTGGATGCGGATGCCGTGTCGCAGGGACAGGCGGCCGACCACGAACAGACCCATGCGGCGGGAGACGGAGACGTCCACGGTGGGCGGCGACGCGAGCCGCTCGTTGATCGCGGCGAGGTCCTCCGGGGAGAGACCGATGCCGGTGTCGTGGATCTCGACGAGCACGCGGCCGTCGGGCAGCGCGTGACCGGTGACCTTGACCTTGGTCTGCGGGGAGGAGAACGAGGTGGCGTTCTCCAGCAGCTCGGCGAGGACGTGCACGAGGTCGTTGACGACGCGGCCGGCGACGTCGGTGCCGGGCACCGAGGCCAGCTCGACGCGCTCGTACTGCTCCACCTCGGACGCGGCGGCGCGGAGCACGTCGACCAGCGGGACGGGGCGGGTCCACCGGCGGCCCGGCTCCTCGCCCGCGAGGACGAGGAGGTTTTCGCCGTTACGGCGCATACGGGTCGCGAGGTGGTCGAGCTTGAAGAGGGAGGAGAGCTGGTCCGGGTCGGCCTCGCGCGACTCCAGTTCGGAGATGAGCGAGAGCTGGCGCTGGATGAGGCCCTGCGAGCGGCGCGAGAGGTTGGTGAACATCGCGTTGACGTTGCCTCGCAGGAGGGCCTGCTCGGCGGCGAGGCGGACCGCCTCGCGGTGCACGTCGTCGAACGCCGCGGCCACCTGGCCGATCTCGTCGCGGGTGTGCACACCGACCGACTCCACGGACGTGTCGACGTCCTGCGGGTCGGACTCGGACAGCTGCTTGACGAGCTCGGGCAGGCGGTCCTGGGCGACGCGCGTCGCGGTGTCCTGCAGGCGGCGCAGCGAGCGGATCATGGACCGGGCCATGACGAAGGCGCCGACGAGGGAGACACCGAGGACGAGGAGGATCAGCGCACCGTTGATGATGGCGTCCTGCTGGGCCTCGCTCTTCAGCTCGCGGGCCTTCTGCTCCATCTCCTCGAGCAGGGTCAGCTCGATGACCTTCATGGCCTGGAGCTTGGTGCCGTCCGCGTCGTACCAGTCCAGCCAGGACCGGTTCTTCTCGCGGAGGAATGCGTCCTGGCTGGTCAGCACGCGGCGTGCGTAGTGGTCGGCGCTGGAGATCTCCGAGTTGCTGTCGCCCAGACCGGCGAGGAGTTCCTCGGTGCGGCCCTGGTAGACGAGCTCGAAGGTGGTCTTCGCCTGCTGCTCGCCCTTCTGCGCGGAGAGGGCGTAGAGCCGGTCGTTCTCCTTGAGCTGACCCTGCTTCTCGTTGGTGTCGGGAAGCGAGGCGGCGATGATCGCGCGCTGGATGGAGGCGTACTCCTTGGCGGCGGAGAACGCGGCCAGGGCGCGGGTACGCTTGATCATCTCCGGGTTGGAGGTGGCCTGCGCCATGTCCTGGGAGAGCGAGAGCAGCGAGACGATCATCGCGTTGTACTCGCTGACGGTCTGCTGGGCGCCGGTGGAGTACGCCTTGCTGCGGACCGTCTCGATGTTCGCGATCTGACGGCCGATCTGCAGCACGTTGTTGCGGATCGACTTGAGGGTGTCGTCCTTCTTGCCCGTGCTGTCGACCCGGTCGGTCGCGGCGGTGAAGGCCTTGGCGGCGACATCGGTCTGCGCGCGGGCACTGTCGACCTGGCTGTTGCTCTTGCCCCCGGAGATCGTGAGCGGACCCGCGGAGAGGTCGCGCTCCTCCTGGAGCATGGCGGCCAGGTTGGTGGCCTGTCGCGTCATCGTCGTCAGCAGCTGCATGTGCTCGAGCTGCGCGATGTCGTTGAGCGAGTCGTTGATACGGAAGCCACCGAGCGTGGTGGCGGCGACGACCGGCAGGGTCAGCAGCGACACGAGTCGCGTGCTGATGCGCCAGTTCTGCATGGCGAGGCGGGATCCGGGCCCACTGGGGGCCTTCGGTATCGCCACGTCCTGCTCAGCCGGCCCGGCCTTGTCCTTGGACCTGGCCTTCAGGCTCTTCGAGCGGCCCTTCGCCGTCACCGCGGCGGAGGCGTCGGGGCGTGCGCCTTCGACAGCCGGCCCGCGGTTCTGGGCGTGCTGGGGCGAGGAGCCACGGTCGGTCCCGCCGCGCGGCTCCTGCTCCGCCGCAGCGCTGCCATCCCTCTTGAATCGTCCCTGCACTAGCGTCGCAACCTCTGGACCAGGCGTCCCGCCGGGCGACCGGCGGAACGGTGTCGAGTCGTGGGGCACTTTCGGCCCCATGGTGGTCGTCGGTGACCGGCGCGTCTCCCTTTCCTCCCGCCGCACGGCGCTGAGTCGCGCCACCTGCGCGCCGGACTGAGTCCCGCGGCGGTCCCGCGAATTCCAGCACAGTGGCGGATCTCCAACAAGGTGCGCGTGCCGGCCCGGAGAGTCGCTCACATCTTGTGACCGATGCATTACGCGATGTGCGACCGCATTCGGTTGAAATCGGACTTACGCCATCCAAACAACATGGTTGGCAAGGTGTCCCAGTCGCGATGATCAGGAGCGGAATGACGCATTCAGTGGCGCAATGTCCGTTTCGGCGGATCTCGTTGACTGTCCGTTATGGGGAAAATGTCTGGTCATGGGTGAGCAAACTCACATAGCCGTGGCCATTACTTCCCGGTTCGGCGGGGGATTCAGATGTTTAGCCTTGCCCCTTGAAGGGTTGGCGCCAGGGCTGGTGCGGGCGCCGGCCGACATCCACAGACCGAACCGAGGACCCCGAACTCCGATGAAGACGACGACGATGTTCCGCAACATAGCCAACCCCCGCCGCACCACCCTCGCGCACCTCAAGGACGCCGAGGAACTGCAGGCGGCCCCGGCCACCCCGGAGCACGCCGTCGAGCTGCCGACGCAGACCGCCAACCCCCGGCGCACGGTCCTGATGGACGCGCCGGTCGCCGCCGCGCAGTAAGCCGCCCGGCACGGAACGTGAAGCGCCGCTGCCCGCCGCGTTAGCCTGGGGACCGCAGACTCCAGCCAGCGGAAATACAGAGGGGCAGACGCAACACGTGCGCATCGCCAGGTTCTCGATCGACGGCAATGTCGCGTTCGGCGCGGTCGAGGGCGACGCCGCCCCCGGCAACGAAGCGTCGCTCGTGCTCGACATCATCAAGGGCATCCCGTTCGCGGACTTCGAGCTCTCGGGTACGAAGGTCCCGCTGAGCAAGGTCCGGCTCCTGCCGCCCGTGCTCCCGAACAAGGTCGTGGCCATCGGCCGCAACTACGCGGAGCACGCGGCGGAGCTCGGCAACGAGGTCCCGGACGCCCCCATCACCTTCTTCAAGCCGTCCACCTCCGTGGTCGGCCCGGGCGACCCGATCACCTACCCCTCCTTCTCCCAGGACCTCCACCACGAGGCGGAGCTCGCCGTGGTCATCGGCCGCATGTGCCGCGAGGTCCCCAGGGAGCGCGTCAAGGACGTCATCTTCGGCTACACCTGCGCCAACGACGTCACGGCGCGCGACGTCCAGCAGCGGGAGAAGCAGTGGGCCCGCGCCAAGGGCTTCGACAGCTCCTGCCCCCTCGGCCCCTGGATCGAGACCGACCTGGACCCGGCGGACCTGGCCATCCAGTGCACGGTCAACGGCCGACAGCGCCAGCTCGGCCGCACCAGTGACATGGTCCGCTCCATCGAGGACCTGGTCGTCCACATCACCGAGGCCATGACGCTGCTCCCCGGCGACGTCATCCTCACGGGGACCCCGGCCGGAGTCGGCCCCCTCAACGTCGGCGACGAGGTCGCCGTCACCATCGAAGGCATCGGCACTCTCACCAACAAGGTGATCAAGCGTGGTTAACGGACCTGTCCGCGTACGTTTCTGTCCCTCCCCGACCGGCAACCCCCACGTGGGCCTGGTCCGCACCGCCCTCTTCAACTGGGCGTTCGCGCGCCACCACGGCGGCACGTTCGTCTTCCGCATCGAGGACACCGACGCGGCCCGCGACTCCGAGGAGTCCTACGGGCAGCTGCTCGACTCGCTGCGGTGGCTCGGCTTCACCTGGGACGAGGGCCCCGAGGTCGGCGGTCCGCACGCCCCGTACCGCCAGTCCGAGCGCATGGACATCTACAAGGACGTCGCGCAGAAGCTGCTCGACGGCGGCTACGCCTACCACTGCTACTGCACCACCGAGGAGCTCGACGCGCGCCGTGCCGCCGCCCGCGCGGCCGGCAAGCCCTCCGGCTACGACGGCCACTGCCGCGAGCTCACCACCGTGCAGGTCGAGGCCTACCAGGGCGAGCACCGGCCCGCGATCGTCCGCTTCCGGATGCCCGACGAGCCCATCACCTTCACCGACCTGGTCCGCGGCGAGCTGACCTTCACCCCGGAGAACGTGCCGGACTTCGGCATCGTCCGGGCCAACGGCGCCCCGCTCTACACCCTGGTCAACCCGGTCGACGACGCGCTGATGGAGATCACGCACGTGCTCCGCGGCGAGGACCTCCTCTCCTCGACCCCCCGCCAGATCGCCCTCTACAAGGCGCTGATCGAGCTGGGCGTCGCCAAGAGCACCCCCGCCTTCGGCCACCTGCCGTACGTGATGGGGGAAGGCAACAAGAAGCTCTCCAAGCGCGACCCCGAGGCCTCGCTCAACCTGTACCGCGAGCGCGGCTTCCTCCCCGAGGGCCTGCTGAACTACCTCTCGCTCCTCGGCTGGTCCTTCTCCAAGGACCAGGACGTCTTCTCGATCGAGGAGATGGTCCAGAAGTTCGACATCGACGGCGTCAACGCCAACCCGGCGCGCTTCGACCTGAAGAAGGCCGAGTCGATCAACGGCGACCACATCCGCCTGCTCGACCCGAAGGTCTTCGCGGACCGCTGCGCCCCGTGGCTGCAGGCCCCGCACGCCAACTGGGAGCCCGAGGACTTCGACGCCGAGGCCTGGGAGCGCATCGCGCCGTACGCCCAGACCCGCGTCGGCGTCCTGTCGGAGATCACCGCCAACGTCGACTTCCTGTTCCGCAAGGAGCCCGTCGAGGACCGGGCCTCCTGGGACAAGGCGATGAAGGGCGAGCCCGCGGCCCTGCTGACCACCGCCCGCGAGAAGCTCGCCGGTGCCGACTGGTCGGACCCCGAGTCCCTCAAGCAGGCCGTCCTGACCGCCGGCGAGGCCCACGGCCTCAAGCTCGGCAAGGCCCAGGCCCCGGTCCGCGTCGCCGTCACCGGCCGCACGGTCGGCCTGCCGCTCTTCGAGTCCCTGGAGATCCTGGGCAAGGAGCGCTCGCTGGCCCGTATCGACGCGGCCCTGGCGAAGCTGGCCGGCTAGTGCCGCGTCAGGCGACGTTCGCCCCGTCGCGGCACTAGCCGGCCCGCGCATCCGCACGTCCCGCAGGGGGCGGCGCCCGAACTCCGGGCCGCCGCCCCCTGCGCCGTTGTCGGCGGTGGCCCCGAAGCTCCGGCGGAACCGAACCCGCCCCGGGCCGCTACCGCGCCGAGGGGCAGGCCACGGGTTTCGGGACGGACTTCCTCATCGTGCCCACCGAGCGGGTGCCCGCGGCGTAGGCTCGGGCGTATGCCGATCCGCGCCGTGCTGTGGGACATCGACGACACCCTCTTCGACTACACGGGAGCCGACGCGGCCGGACTCGCGGCGCAACTGGAGGCCGTCCGGCTCGCGGAGCGGTACGGCACCCCCGTGCAGGCCCTCGCGCGCTGGCGGGAGATCACCGACCGCCACTGGGCGCGCTTCGCCGCGGGGGTGGGCACCTTCCAGGGGCAGCGGCAGGAGCGGGTACGGGAGTTCCTCGACGAGCCCCGCATGACCGCGGCCGAGGCCGACGCCTGGTTCGACAGTTACGTCGAGCACTACAAGGCCGCCTGGACCGTCTTCCCCGACGTGGTGCCGGCGCTCGACGCCCTCGCGGCCGACTACCGGCACGGGGTGCTCTCCAACTCCTCCACCGCCAACCAGGACCCCAAGCTGCGCCATCTCGGGCTGCGCGAGCGCTTCGAGGTGCTGGTCTGCGCCGTGGAGCTCGGCGTCAGCAAGCCCGAGGCGGAGGCGTTCCTCGCCGCGTGCGAGGCGCTGGGACTGCCGCCCGAGGAGGTGGCGTACGTGGGGGATCAGCCCGAGATCGACGCGCGCGGCGCCCGCGACGCGGGGCTGCTGGCCGTCTGGATCGACCGGGACGGCCTCCGGGGGCCCGGCCCCGAGGGGGCGCACCGGATCGAAGGCCTTGACCGGCTGCCCGAGCTGCTGGCACGGGATACCCGTTTTGGAGCACGGTCAGGCATCCGGTAATGTTCTTTCTGCGCCGCCGGAGCGGGCCGAAAGGCCGGACGGAGGCGCCACTCGAAGGAAAAGCCCCCAAAGGCTTGACTTTCGGTGGGGTATAGTGTAATTGGCAACACGAGGGTTTCTGGTTCCCTTATTCTAGGTTCGAGTCCTGGTACCCCAGCGCAGTGCAGTAGTAACGCAGTGCTTTGCCCCCGTTGTGTAGCGGCCTAGCACGCCGCCCTCTCAAGGCGGTAGCGCCGGTTCGAATCCGGTCGGGGGTACAGATCCTTCCCGCAAGATCTCCATTGGGTAGCTCCCGGACGTCTTGATGCAGGATCGCTAGGGCCCCCGTTGTGTAGCGGCCTAGCACGCCGCCCTCTCAAGGCGGTAGCGCCGGTTCGAATCCGGTCGGGGGTACTGGTCTGGTATAGACCACATTGGGCTATGGTGTAATTGGCAACACGAAGGTTTCTGGTTCCTTTGTTCTAGGTTCGAGTCCTGGTAGCCCAGCGCAGTACAGAGCAAGCCCCCGTTGTGTAGCGGCCTAGCACGCCGCCCTCTCAAGGCGGTAGCGCCGGTTCGAATCCGGTCGGGGGTACGCATCGAAGAGGCCCTCCGCGTTCGTCGCGGAGGGCCTCTTCGCTGTGTGCCGACGGCTGTGCCGGTGCGGACGCGAGCGACGTAAGTACGGGCCCGGAGGCGCGTGTTCGGACGTGTGCGGCGTCGAACGCGCCCCCGGGCCCGGGGCGGGCAGGTGGGGTCGGGCGTCAGCTGGAGCGGCGCAGCGCCTCCGTGAGCCGGGCGGCCGCGTCGATGACGGCCTGGGCGTGCATCCGGCCCGGGTGGCGGGTCAGCCGCTCGATCGGCCCGGAGACCGAGACGGAGGCCACCACGCGGTTCGACGGCCCGCGCACCGGCGCCGAGACGGACGCCACGCCGGGCTCCCGCTCGCCGATCGACTGCGCCCAGCCGCGGCGCCGGACGCCCGAGAGCGCCGTGGCCGTGAAGCGCGCGCCCTGGAGGCCGCGGTGGAGCCGCTCGGGCTCCTCCCAGGCCATCAGGATCTGCGCGGCCGAACCGGCCTTCATCGGCAGGGTCGAGCCCACCGGGACGGTGTCGCGAAGGCCGGACAGCCGCTCCGCGGCCGCCACGCAGATGCGCATGTCTCCCTGACGGCGGTAGAGCTGCGCGCTCTCGCCCGTCACGTCACGGAGGTGGGTGAGTACCGGTCCCGCCGTGGCCAGCAGGCGGTCCTCGCCGGCCGCGGCGGCGAGCTCCGCCAGCCGCGGACCGAGGATGAACCGGCCCTGCATGTCCCTCGCCACCATCCGGTGGTGTTCCAGTGCCACGGCAAGGCGATGTGCCGTGGGTCGTGCGAGCCCTGTCGCCGCGACCAGCCCGGCGAGGGTGGCCGGACCGGACTCCAGTGCGCTCAATACCAGAGCTGCCTTGTCGAGAACGCCGACGCCGCTAGAGTTGTCCATGAAACGATATTCGCGTCTCACACTGTGAAACGCAAGTTCAATTTTTCCAAGAACCAGCGAGTCTGTATGTGCGGGTCCACGAACCACTGGGTCCGAGCCGTCGTCCGGGACGTGGGGTACGGGCGTCAGGCGCACGAATCTCTATGAAGCGCCGGCACAACCTCGCCGGCCGGAGGGAAAGCGATGGGTAGGACACTCGCGGAGAAGGTCTGGGACGACCATGTCGTCCGGCGCGCCGAAGGCGAGCCCGACCTCCTCTTCATCGATCTGCACCTGCTGCACGAGGTGACCAGCCCGCAGGCCTTCGAAGGACTGCGCCAGGCCGGCCGCAAGGTCCGACGCCTCGACCTCACCATCGCGACCGAGGACCACAACACCCCCACCCTCGACATCGACAAGCCGATCGCCGACCCGGTCTCCCGCGCCCAGCTGGAGACGCTGCGGGCGAACTGCGCCGAGTTCGGCGTCCGCCTGCACTCGCTGGGCGATGTCGAGCAGGGTGTCGTCCACGTCGTGGGACCGCAGCTGGGCCTGACCCAGCCCGGCACCACCGTGGTCTGCGGCGACTCGCACACCTCCACCCACGGCGCTTTCGGCGCGCTGGCCTTCGGCATCGGCACCAGCCAGGTCGAGCACGTGCTGGCCACCCAGACGCTGCCGCTGGCCCGCCCGAAGACGATGGCGATCACTGTCACCGGCGAGCTGGCCGAGGGAGTCACCGCGAAGGACCTGATCCTGGCGATCATCGCCAAGATCGGCACCGGCGGCGGCCAGGGCTACATCCTGGAGTACCGCGGCGAGGCCGTCGAGCGGCTCTCGATGGAAGCCCGCATGACCATCTGCAACATGTCGATCGAGGCCGGCGCCCGGGCGGGCATGATCGCCCCCGACCAGACCACCTTCGACTACCTCCAGGGCCGTGACCACGCGCCCGTGGGCGAGGACTGGGACGCGGCCGTCGCGTACTGGAAGACCCTGCGCACCGACGATGACGCGGTCTTCGACGCGGAGGTCGTCATCGACGGCTCCGCGCTGTCGCCGTTCGTCACCTGGGGCACCAACCCGGGCCAGGGCGCGCCGCTGTCGGCGCACGTCCCCGACCCGGCTTCGTACGAGGACGCTTCGGAGCGGCTCGCGGCCGAAAAGGCCCTGGAGTACATGGGGTTGACCGCCGGGCAGCCGCTCCGCGACATCAGGGTCGACACCGTCTTCGTAGGTTCCTGCACCAACGGCCGCATCGAGGACCTGCGCGCCGTCGCCGGGATCATCGAGGGCCGCAAAGTCGCCGACGGCGTACGGATGCTGGTCGTCCCGGGCTCGGTCCGTGTCGCCCTCCAGGCCGTGGAGGAGGGCCTGGACAAGGTCTTCAAGGAGGCCGGCGCCGAATGGCGGCACGCGGGCTGTTCGATGTGCCTGGGCATGAACCCCGACCAACTCGCGCCCGGTGAGCGCTCCGCGTCCACCTCCAACCGCAACTTCGAGGGCCGGCAGGGCAAGGGCGGGCGCACCCACCTGGTCTCCCCGCAGGTGGCCGCCGCCACCGCGGTGCTGGGCCATCTGGCCTCGCCCGCCGACCTGTCCGCCGCCGACGCGACCGCCGGAGTCTGAAACCATGGAAGCCTTCACCGTCCACACCGGCCGGGCCGTCCCGCTGCGCCGCAGCAACGTCGACACCGACCAGATCATCCCGGCCCACTGGCTAAAGAAGATCACCCGCGACGGGTTCGAGGACGGGCTCTTCGAGGCCTGGCGCAAGGACCCGGAGTTCGTCACGAACCGCCCCGAGCGCGCCGGGGCGACCGTGCTCGTCGCCGGCCCCGACTTCGGCACCGGCTCCTCGCGCGAGCACGCCGTATGGGCCCTGCAGAACTTCGGCTTCAAGACGGTCATCTCCTCCCGCTTCGCCGACATCTTCCGCGGGAACTCGCTGAAGAACGGCCTGCTGACCGTGGTGCTCCCGCAGGAGACCGTCGAGCAGCTGTGGCAGCTCACCGAGGCCGACCCCACCGCCGAGATCACGGTCGACCTGGTCGACCGCCAGGTGCGCGCGGAAGGCGTCGTGGCCGAGTTCGAACTCGACGACAACGCCCGCTGGCGTCTGCTGGAAGGCCTGGACGACATCTCGCTCACCCTTCAGAACGAAGCGGACATCGCCACCTACGAAAGCGCCCGCCCGGCCTTCAAGCCGCGCACGATTCAGGCCTGATTCCAGCCTGATCAGCGCTTATTCACCCTTGGGTGATCACATGGACAACACTGTGCCCCCCGCCTTCCGGCGGGGGGCACAGCCGTTTGTTGAGGCCCCGTGAGGCGACAACTCGCCCCAGATGGCACAATCTGTGCATGGAACGCGACAGTCAACTCGAGCTCTACGAGCTCGTCGCGGACCGGCTGAAAAAAGCACACACACGGGTGCGCTCACTGCAAGTCCCGGAGGGCGTAAGGATGGCGCTGTCCCGGAAGCTGTTGGTCGTCACGGCCGCGGCGAAGCATGATCTCGCCGATGCGGCAAGGCGCCTGGACAGGTTGATGAAGGACCTCGACGAGGGTCGATTCCCTGAAGGCGACTGATGCGAAGGAACTCCGTAACCGCCTCCGGCGTTGCGGCACTAGGGTGATTAGCCCGTTTCGTGTTTGATTTGCGGTATATATCCGCCTAACGTGCGAAATAAGCTTGAACACATTCGTTCTGGCGATGTCTCCGAAGGGGAAGACGTGAACAAGGCGCAGCTCGTAGAAGCGATTGCCGACAAGCTGGGCGGCCGCCAGCAGGCCGCGGACGCTGTCGACGCGGTACTGGACGCGATCGTCCGCGCTACCGTCGCGGGCGACCGGGTCTCGGTCACGGGCTTCGGCTCGTTCGAGAAGGTCGACCGTCCGGCCCGTTACGCCCGCAACCCGCAGACGGGTGAGCGCGTCCGGGTCAAGAAGACCTCCGTGCCCCGTTTCCGCGCCGGCCAGGGCTTCAAGGACCTGGTCAGCGGCACCAAGAAGCTGCCCAAGGGTGGCGAGGTGTCGGTGAAGAAGGCGCCGAAGGGCAGCCTCAGCGGCGGTGCCTCCGCGACGGTCAAGAAGGCCGCGGCGAAGAAGGCCACCACCGCCAAGAAGACCGCGGCGAAGACCGCGGTCGCAAAGAAGACCACGGCGAAGACCACCGCGACCGCCAAGAAGACGGCCGTGAAGAGCACGGCCACGGCGAAGAAGGCGACGGCCACCGCCAAGAAGGCCACCACCGCCAAGAAGGCCACGGCCGCGGCGAAGAAGACCACCGCCGCCGCGAAGAAGACCGCCCCGGCGGCCAAGAAGGTCACCGCAGCGACGAAGGCGCCGGCCAAGAAGACGGCGACCCGCAAGGCCACCGCGAAGAAGACCACCGCCCGCAAGAAGTAAGGGCACGAGTCACACACGCCGGGCCGGCTTCCCCTCTCTGGGGAAGCCGGCCCGCGGTGCGTTCCGGGGCCGCCGGCCGCCTCGCGGGCGCCGCGGCCGACCGGTTCAGAAGGTCTGGAGAGTGACCAGGGTGATCCGCAGGTCCGCGCCCTTGCCGTCGGTCTCGATCCGGACCCGCTGTCCGGGGCGCAGCAGCCGCAGGCCGCCCGCGTCGAACGCCGGGGCCTCGAAGGACACCGGGGTGCCGTCGTCCAGCAGCACACTGCCGCTGCGGGTCTGGGAGTCGTACGTGTACGCGGTCGCCTGCATACCCGCACTGTATCGGGCCGTGTGACGCCCCACACCGAGGGCGAGCGCCGTCCGCAGGTCGGCCGCGGTGTCCACGTCCCGGCGCACGCTGTCCACGTCCGCCAGTGCGATTTCCACCGCTCCCGAGGCGGAATGCCTGGCCCGCGACGGCCCTCCGAAGGAGGGGGCCAATTCCACGTCCGGTGCTGCGGAAAGCAAGGTCGTCCCGATTCCGGCCGCATCCGCCAGAAATGCCCGTGGAAATGCCGAGGCGTTTTCGAGCACGCGTAGCAATTCGGGGGGCCGCAGCGCCGGCAGGTCGGCGTTCATCGCCGCGACCGCGGCGGCGGGCCGCCCCTCGCGCGCCGCCCGTGCGCCGTGCGCCAGCGCCGCGTTGAGCCCGGCCGCAGGGGCGTCCGGGACGATCCGCGCCCCCAGCCTGGCCAGTTCCGCACCGGCTCCGGCGTCGTCCGTGACGACCACCACATCCGCGACCGCGGCGCAGGCCAGCGCCCCCGCGACGGTGTCCTGGGCGAAGGCCAGGGCGAGCCCCGGACGGGAGGCCCCCACGGCAGCGGCGAGCCGGCTCTTGGCCACCGACAGCGGTTTCAGCGGGACCACCAGACTCCAGACGGCGTTCGTGACAGACCCCTTCCCTCCGGTGCGCCCCGGCCCCTCCCCGCGCCAAGGCCGGGTCATGGCCGGGTCATGTGTGGCCCCATTGTCGCCCCCGCCCGGGCAGGGGCGGGAGTCCGGCGGCCTGAGCGGGGCGTACGGTGTTCTCGACAGAGACCGGGCCCGGGGTGACACTTGTCCGGCCGACGACGAGGTGCCCCAGCCGCGCACCGGTCCTAGAGGAAGGTGTCCGAGTGTCCCGCCGCAGAATCGGCTTCTGGTACCGCCTGGCGGCGGTCATCGCAAAACCGCCGCTGGTAGTGCTGTTCAAGCGGGACTGGCGGGGAATGGAGCACATTCCGGCCGAGGGCGGATTCATCACCGCCGTCAATCACAACTCGTATCTGGACCCGCTCTCGTACGCACACTTCCAGTACAACACCGGCCGCGTGCCCCGATTGCTCGCCAAGGCCGCCCTCTTCAAGGTGCCGTTTGTCGGGGCGATCCTCCGCGGCAGCGGGCAGATCCCCGTCTACCGGGAGAGCACCAACGCGCTGGACGCATTCCGGGCCGCCGTCGACGCCATCGAGCGCGGCGAATGCGTCGCCTTTTACCCGGAAGGCACCCTGACCCGGGATCCCGACATGTGGCCGATGGCCGGCAAGACCGGCGTCGCCCGCGTCGCGCTGATCACCAGGGCGCCCGTCATCCCGGTGGCCCAGTGGGGCGCCAACCTCGCGATGCCGCCGTACGCCAAGGAGAACAAGGTCCGG
This sequence comes from Streptomyces sp. NPDC060232, assembly GCF_042726555.1. Lineage (NCBI taxonomy): Bacteria > Bacillati > Actinomycetota > Actinomycetes > Kitasatosporales > Streptomycetaceae > Streptomyces > Streptomyces sp. NPDC060232. The sequence continues at coordinate 369,377 of NZ_JBHXAG010000002.1, forward strand.
CTCCTCCCGCGCAAGACCCTCCAGGTGCTCGCCGGACCGCCCGTGGACCTCTCGGCCTACTACGACCGGGAACCCACCCCGGAGGTCCTCAAGGAGGCCACCGAGGTCATCATGGCGGCCGTCACCGGCCTCCTGGAGGAGGTGCGGGGGGAGACCGCGCCCGCGCAGCCGTACGACCATCGCAACGCCAGGGCGGAACAGCGGCGCAAGGCCGCAGGGGAGGGAATGAAGTGACACGTCCCATGAAGGCGACCGTCTTCGGAACAGGCTCCTGGGGCACGGCCTTCGCCATCGTGCTCGCCGACGCCGGCTGCGAGGTGACCCTCTGGGGCCGCCGCAGCGAGGTCGTCGACGCCATCAACACGGGCCGGACCAACCCGGACTACTTCCCGGACGTCGAACTCCCCGCCAACATCCGGGCCACCGTCGATCCGGCCGAGGCCGCGGCGGGCGCCGACTTCACCGTCCTGGCCGTCCCCTCCCAGACCCTGCGCGACAACCTCGCCGCATGGGCACCGCTGCTGGCCCCCGACACGGTGCTCGTCTCCCTCATGAAGGGCATCGAACTCGGCACCGCCAAGCGGATGAGCGAGGTCATCGAGGAGGTGGCCAAGGTCCCCGCCGAGCGCATCGCCGTCGTCACCGGCCCCAACCTGGCCGCCGAGATCGCCGCCCGCCAGCCCGCGGCCTCCGTCGTCGCCTGCGTGGACGAGGCCGTGGCACAGCGCCTCCAGGCCGCCTGCCACACCGCGTACTTCCGCCCGTACACCAGCACCGACGTCATCGGGTGCGAGCTCGGCGGCGCCGTCAAGAACGTCATCGGCCTCGCCGTCGGCATCGCGGACGGCATGGGCCTCGGCGACAACACCAAGGGATCGCTCATCACCCGCGGACTCGCCGAAGCGACCCGCCTGGGCGTGGCCATGGGCGCCGACCCCCTCACCTTCTCCGGCCTCGCGGGCCTCGGCGACCTCGTCGCCACCTGCTCCTCGCCGCTCTCCCGGAACCACACCTTCGGCACCAACCTCGGCCGCGGGATGACCCTAGAGGAGACCATCGCGGTCACCAAGCAGACCGCCGAGGGAGTCAAGTCCTGCCAGTCTGTGGCCGATCTCGCGAGCCGGCACGGGGTGGACATGCCGATCACCGAGACCGTCGTGGACATCGTCCACCACGGCAAGCCCACCCTCGTGGCCCTGAAGGAACTGATGGGCCGCAGCGCCAAACCGGAACGTCGCTAACTCCTTTCCGGACGCATGAGCGGGTACTCTCATGCCGATATGAGCAGCGAGAACCTCCCCCAGACCCCTGAGCAGCAGGGCCGCAAGCCCCGCGTGGCCGTCGTGTTCGGCGGCCGCAGCTCGGAACACGCCATCTCGGTCGTCACGGCGGGCGCCGTACTGCGCTCCATCGACCGGTCCAAGTACGAGGTGCTGCCCATCGGCATCACCACGGACGGCCGGTGGGCGCTGACCGCCGACGAGCCCGCGCGGATGGCCATCGCAGACCGCAGGCTCCCGAGCGTCGAGGAGCTCGCCGAGTCCGAGGACGGCGCCGTCGTGCTCTCGGTCGACCCGGCCAGCCGCCAGGTCGTCTACACCGAGCCGGGCGCCGTCCCGAAGGCCCTGGGCGAGGTCGACGTCGTCTTCCCCGTGCTGCACGGCCCCTACGGCGAGGACGGCACCCTCCAGGGCCTCCTGGAGCTCTCCGGCATCCCGTACGTCGGCTCGGGCGTCCTCGCCTCGGCCGTCGGGCAGGACAAGGACTACATGAAGCGGGTGTTCACCTCCTTCGGGCTCAGCGTCGGCCCGTACGTGACCATCCGCCCCCGCGAGTGGGAAGCCGACCGGGACGCCGCCACCGCCAGGATCCTGGACTTCGCCGCCGAGCACGGCTGGCCCCTCTTCGTGAAGCCCGCCCGGGCCGGCTCCTCGATCGGCATCACCAAGGTCGACGACGCCTCCGGCCTGGAGGCCGCCGTCAAGGAGGCCCGGCGCCACGACCCGAAGATCATCGTGGAGGCGCTGCTGCGCGGCCGCGAGATCGAGTGCGGCGTCCTGGAGTTCGAGGACGGCCCGCGGGCCAGCGTGCCCGCCGAGATCCCGCCGGTCTCCAGCCACGACTTCTACGACTTCGAGGCGAAGTACATCGACTCCGCCTCCGGGATCGTGCCCGCCCCGCTCACCCCGGAGCAGACCGCCGAGGTCCGGCGGCTCGCGATCGAGGCGTTCGAGGCCGCGTCGTGCGAGGGCCTCGTGCGGGCCGACTTCTTCCTCACCGAGGACGGCGAGTTCGTGATCAACGAGATCAACACGATGCCCGGTTTCACGCCGATCTCGATGTACCCGCTGATGTGGGAGAAGACGGGCATCGCCTACCCGGAGCTGGTGGACCGCCTGATCCAGGCCGCCCTGCGCCGCTCCACGGGGCTGCGCTAGCACCACGTACAGCCGCCGCCCGCCGGCCGCCCCTCACGGGGGCGGGCGGCGGGCGGCGGTGTGCCGGAGCTCAGTAGGAGGAGAAGCCCTCGGGCACGGTCGCGGCGATCGCCGCGGACAGGCCGACGAGCATCCCCGCGTCCGTGGCATGCTCCTTGTCGACCAGGACCTCCGTGTAAGCCAGCCGCATACCGGTGGTGAAACGGAATCCGCCGTCGCCGGCCTTCTCCAGCAGCCAGGCCACGTCGTTCACATGGACGCCCTCCTGCTTCGGATCCAGCATCGCGGCGGGCTGGGGGATACCGCACCGCAGTACGATCGCCGAGCCGCCCCACGAGGCGGTCAGGTCGGACTCCGGTTCGGTCCGGGTCCGTGCCAGGCCGCCCACCGTCTCCGGGAGCTCCTTGTGCAGTGCCGCACAGAACCCCGCGACGTCGGTCGGCGGCGCGGGCGGCGGTTCCACCCGGGCCTCGAAGCCGCCCGGGGAGCACGCCGCCAGGGCGGCGGACACGGCCAGGGCGGCGGATACGGCCAGGACACGGAGGGGCCGGCGGTGGAGGGACATCACCGGCCAAGAGTAGACGGGGGCTACAGATGGACCACCGGGCAGGTCAGGGTGCGGGTGATCCCCTCCACCTGCTGGACCTTGGCGACGACCATGCGGCCGAGGTCGTCCACGGTGTCGGCCTGGGCGCGCACGATCACGTCGTACGGACCCGTCACGTCCTCGGCCTGGATCACCCCCGGGATCTGGCCGATGGACTCGGCGACGAAGGACGCCTTGCCCACTTCGGTCTGGATGAGGATGTACGCCTGTACCACGGAACCTCCAGGGCGGCCACGAGGGTCATTTCCCCTAGTCTTCGGGTGGACCCCACACGATGGACAGGGCCGGGGGAAGAAGGGACGCCACGGTACCGCGTCGCCGTGCGCCACGGGGAGACCTGCGGGCCCGGCGCCACGCACAGCGGGGCGTACGGAGAGCAGAAGTTGACGTATCTGTTGACGGTACCCAGAGCTGTGACGGCTCGCGACCGCAAGCGGACTGGGCAAGAAGGGGCACAGCGATGAAGGGCACTGTCGGCGAGCTGGGGGAGTTCGGGCTGATCAGGGAGCTCACCTCACGGCTCACCACCACCCCGGCGGTCCGGCTCGGACCCGGCGACGACGCCGCGGTGGTATCGGCCCCCGACCGGCGGGTCGTGGCGAGCACCGACATCCTGCTGGAGGGCCGGCACTTCCGGCGCGACTGGTCCACGGCCTACGACGTCGGCCGCAAGGCCGCCGCGCAGAACCTGGCGGACATCGCGGCCATGGGAGCCGTGCCGACCGCGCTGCTCCTCGGCCTCGTCGTACCCGCCGAACTCCCGGTCACCTGGCCCACCGAGCTGATGGACGGCATCCGCGACGAGTGCCAGGTCGCCGGCGCCGCCGTGGTCGGCGGCGACGTCGTCCGCGGAGACACCATCACCGTCTCCATCACCGCCCTCGGCGACCTGCGCAACCACGAACCCGTACTGCGCTCCGGCGCCCAGCCCGGCGACGTCGTCGCCGTCACCGGCTGGCTCGGCTGGTCCGCGGCCGGATTCGCCGTGCTCTCGCGCGGCTTCCGCTCCCCGCGGGCGTTCGTGGAGGCCCACCGGCGCCCCGAGCCGCCGTACCACGCGGGTCCCGCGGCGGCCGGGCTCGGCGCCAGCGCCATGACCGACGTCAGCGACGGCCTGATCGCCGACCTCGGGCACATCGCCGAGGCCAGCAAGGTACGCATCGACCTGCGCTCGGCGGCCGTCGACATCCCGACGCAGATGCACGACATCGGGCAGGCCGTCGGCGTGGACCCGCTCCAGTGGGTGCTCACCGGGGGAGAGGACCACGCGATCGTGGCGACCTTCCCGCCCGACGTGAAGCTGCCCGCCCGCTGGAAGGTCATCGGCGAGGTGCTGAACCGCTCCGCGCTGCCCCAGGTGACCGTGGACGGCGCGCCGTGGACCAGCACCGGCGGCTGGGACCACTTCGGGGCCGACCCGTCCGCCCAGGACGGCGTGCAGTGAACCCCGCGCCGCCGCTGTGCCTGACCGTCGCCGGATCGGACTCCGGCGGCGGCGCGGGCATCCAGGCCGACCTCAAGACCATGCTGGCCCTCGGCGTGCACGGCATGAGCGTGGTGACCGCCGTGACCGCACAGAACTCCCTCGGGGTACGGGGAGCCTGGGAGCTGCCCGCCGAGGCCGTCACGGCCCAGTACCGGGCCGTCGTGGACGACATCGGCGTGCACGCCGTGAAGACCGGCATGCTGTCCTCCACCGCACTGGTGGAGACCGTCGCCGCGCTGCTGGCCGACACCGAGGCCCCGGCCGTCGTGGACCCCGTCGGCGTCTCCAAGCACGGGGACGCGCTGCTCGCCGCCTCGGCACTGGACGCCGTACGCGGCGAACTCCTGCCGCGGGCCACCGTGGCCACACCCAACCTGGACGAGGTCGCACAGCTCACCGGCGTCGTCGTGGAGAGCGAGGACGACATGCGCCGGGCCGCCGACGCGATCCTCGGCCACGGGCCCCGCTGGGCGCTGATCAAGGGCGGGCACCTGGCGGCGCACGGCGACGAGGCCGTGGACCTGCTCACCGACGGCACCGAGGAGCGGTGGCTGCGCGCCCCACGCCACTCCAACCGGCACACCCACGGCACCGGCTGCACCCTCGCCAGCGCGATCGCGGCCGGCCTGGCCAGGGGACTGGCCGTCCCGGAGGCCGTCACGGCCGCCAAGGAGTACGTGACGGGCGGCATCGCCGCCGGCTTCGCGCTCGGCGGCGGCATCGGCCCCGTGGACCACGCCTGGCGTCAGCGCTGACAGGGCCTGCCGTCAGCGGCGGGGCCGGCGCCGGGCTCCGCCGGCCCGGCCCGCACCCCCGGGACAAGCCCCGGACAAGGCAAAAGGCCGGTCCACCAGAGGTGGACCGGCCTTCTTGGCAACCGGAAGGGGCTGCGCTACGGCGGGCGTCAGCGCGAGACCTTGCCGGCCTTGATGCACGAGGTGCAGGCGTTGAGGCGCTTCGGCGTCCCATTGACCACGGCACGGACGCGCTGGATGTTCGGGTTCCAGCGACGCGAGGTGCGGCGGTGCGAGTGGGAGATGTTGTTGCCGAAGCTCGGCCCCTTGGCGCAAACGTCGCAGTTGGCAGCCACAGGTCACTCCAAAGACTTCAGATGCACTTACAGTGAAACCGGCGCACCGGTTCAGAGGTCTGAGGTGGCTTGCCGGGGAAAAGGCCCGACTTTCATCGGGCAACCGGAGCAGCATACAACGACTGCGCCCGTCCTAGAAAACTACCACGGCGCCCGGCGACCCGGCCCCGCGGTCCGGACCCCGGGGGCGCGGTCCTTCGTTACGCTGCGGTGAACCCTGGCCCGCACAAGGAGGAACGCCCGGTGCCGCACGAGGCCCAGCCGCAGCCCGCCGACGAGCTCGACGCAGAAACCGTGCGCACCTGGAGCTCGCTCGCCCTCGCCGCGCTGGGCCGGGCCCGCGAAGACATCGACGCGATCAACGTGTACCCGGTCGCCGACGCGGACACCGGCACCAACCTCTACCTCACCGCCGAGTCCGCCGACCGCGCGCTCACCGAGACCTGCCGGAACGCCGCCTGGACCGCTGACGCAACCGCGGACGGGACCGGCGCGACGGACCCGGCCTCGCTGTCCGAGGCCGTACGGGCCTGGGCGCACGGCGCACTCGTCGGCGCCCGCGGCAACTCCGGCACGATCCTCGCGCAGCTGCTGCGCGGAGTGGCCGACGTACTCGGCGCCGGGCCCGAAGGCCGGCAGACCAACCCCGGCGGGCTGCTGGCGCACGCCCTCACCCGGGCCGCTGAGGAGGCCTACGCGGCCGTCGCGCACCCGGTGGAGGGCACCATGCTCTCCGTCGCGGCCGCCGCCGCGCGGGCCGCAGAAGCGGCCTCGTCGGCCGCGGGCAGCGCCGCCGACGTGGCCCGCGCCGCCTACGACGGTGCCCGCGCCGCACTCGCCGAGACCCCCGGGCAGCTCGCCGCGCTGGGCCGGGCCGGGGTGGTCGACGCCGGCGGCTGCGGGCTGGTCGCCGTACTCGGCGCCCTCTGGCAGGCACTGTCCGGCCAGGAGCCGCCCGCCGAACCGCCGACGGGCGCGGCCGTGACGTCGCCGCCGCGGCCCGCCGACCCCTGCGAGCAGCACGAGGACGGCCCCGCGTACGAGGTGATCTACCTGCTGGAGGCCTCCGAGGCGGCGGTCGCGGAACTGCGCGCGCACCTCGACGGACTCGGCGACTCCCTGGTCGTGGTCGGCGGCGACGGACTGTGGAACGTCCACGTCCACGTCGACGACCCCGGCGCGGCCGTGGAGGCGGGGGTCGTCGCCGGGCGGCCGTACCGGATCCGGATCACGCACTTCGGCGACGAGCGCCGCCGGGGCCGCGGCGAACGCGCCCAGCGGGCCGTGGTCGCCGTGGTCCCCGGCGAAGGGCTGGCCGGCCTGTGCGCCGAGGCCGGCGCGACCCCCGTGCTCGTACGCCCCGGCGAGGTCCCGGCCACCGCCGAACTCCTCGACGCCGTCCGCCGCGCCCACGCCCGCGAGGTGGTGCTCCTGCCGGGCGGCGCCGAGCTGCGCGCCGCCGCGGCCACCGCGGCAGAACAGGCCCGCGCCGAGGGCGTGCGGGTGGCCGTGATCCCCACCCGGTCCGCGGTCCAGGGCCTGGCCGCCCTCGCCGTCCACGACCCGGACGGCAGCTTCGACGAGGACGTGGTGGCCATGACCTCCGCGGCCGGCGCCACCCGCTACGGGGAACTGGCCGTCGCCGAACGCCAGTCCTTCACCTCGGCCGGCATCTGCCAGGCCGGCGACGTGCTCGGCCTCATCGACGGCGACGTCGCCGTGATCGGCGCGGGCCTGCCCGAGACCGCCGAGGCCGTGCTGGACCGGATGCTGGGCTCCGGCGGCGAACTCGTCACCCTGGTCCTCGGACCGGAGGTGCCGGACGCCGTCGCCGAACGCCTGGAGGCGTACGTCCAGTCCGGCCACCTGGCCGTGGACACCGTCACCTACCGCGGCGGCCGGTACTCGGCGCCGCTCCTCATCGGGGTGGAATAGCGGGCTTGTCAGCGCCATGGTGTGCAATGGAACACGTGCCCGCGCTCGACGAAGACCTCAAGAAGACGCTCGGCCCCGCCACCGCCAAGGTGCTGGCCGAGCAGCTCGGCCTGCACACGGCCCTGGACCTGCTCCACCACTACCCCAGGCGGTACGCCGAGCGGGGTGAGCTGACCTCGCTGGCCGAGCTCGCCGACCAGATCGACGAGCACGTGACCGTCGTCGCGCAGGTCGCCGACGCCCGCATCCTGACCTTCAACGGGGGCCGGGGCAAGCGGCTGGAGGTGACCATCACCGACGGCAGCGGCCGGCTCCAGCTGGTCTTCTTCGGCGCCGGGGTCCACAAGCCGCACAAGGAACTGCTCCCCGGCAGCCGCGCGATGTTCGCCGGCAAGGTCTCCAAGTTCAACCACAAGCTCCAGCTCGCGCACCCGGCGTACGAGCCGCTCGGCGGCGACGCCTCCGACCGGGACGCCGCCAACGCCTTCGCCAACCAGCTGATCCCGATCTACCCGGCCTGCGCGAAGCTGGAGTCCTGGAAGATCGCCAAGTGCGTGGACGCCGTACTGCCCAGCGCCCAGGAGGCCGTGGACCCGCTGCCGGCCGCCCTGCGCGAGGGCCGCGGCCTGGTCCCGCTCACCGAGGCCCTGCTGAAGATCCACCGGCCGGCCACCAAGGCCGACATCGAGGACGCCCGGCAGCGCCTGAAATGGGACGAGGCCTTCGTCCTCCAGGTCGCCCTGGCCCGCCGCCGCCACGCCGACGCCCAGCTCCCGGCCGTCCCGCGCCGCCCCGCCCCCGGCGGGCTGCTCGACGCCTTCGACGCCAAGCTGCCCTTCACCCTCACCGAGGGCCAGCAGAAGGTCTCGAAGGAGATCTTCGACGACCTCGCCACCAGCCACCCCATGCACCGCCTCCTCCAGGGCGAGGTCGGAAGCGGGAAGACAATGGTGGCCCTGCGGGCGATGCTGGCCGTCGTGGACTCCGGCGGGCAGGCGGCGATGCTCGCGCCCACCGAGGTGCTCGCCCAGCAGCACCACCGCTCCATCGTCGAGATGATGGGCGAACTGGCCGAGGGCGGCATGCTCGGCGGGTCCGACCAGGGCACCAAGGTCGTGCTGCTCACCGGGTCTATGGGGATGCCCGCGCGCCGCCAGGCCCTGCTGGACCTGGTCACCGGGGAGGCCGGGATCGTCATCGGCACGCACGCGCTGATCGAGGACAAGGTGCAGTTCCACGACCTCGGCCTGGTCGTCGTCGACGAACAGCACCGCTTCGGGGTGGAGCAGCGCGACGCGCTGCGCTCCAAGGGCAAGCAGCCCCCGCACCTGCTGGTGATGACCGCCACCCCGATCCCGCGCACTGTCGCCATGACCGTCTTCGGCGACCTGGAGACCTCCGTCCTCGACCAGCTGCCCGCAGGCCGCTCGCCGATCGCCACCCACGTGGTGCCGGCCAAGGACAAGCCGCACTTCCTCGCCCGGGCCTGGGAGCGGGTCCGCGAGGAGGTGGACAAGGGCCACCAGGCGTATGTCGTCTGCCCGCGTATCGGCGACGGGGAGGACGACCCGAAGAAGAAGCAGGCCGCGGACGAGGCCGACAAGAGGCCGCCGCTGGCGGTCCTGGAGATCGCCGAGCAGCTCGGCCGGGGCCCGCTGGCCGGGCTCGGCGTCGAGGTGCTGCACGGCCGGATGGACCCCGCCGACAAGGACGACGTCATGCGCCGGTTCGCGGCCGGCGAGGTCAAGGTGCTGGTCGCCACCACCGTCATCGAGGTCGGTGTGAACGTCCCCAACTCCACCGTCATGGTGATCATGGACGCGGACCGGTTCGGCGTCTCGCAGCTCCACCAGCTGCGCGGCCGCGTCGGCCGCGGCTCCGCCCCCGGCCTGTGCCTGCTGGTCAGCGAGATGCACGAGGCGAGCCCCGCACGGGCTCGGCTGGCGGCCGTCGCCGCCACCCTCGACGGCTTCGAGCTCTCCCGGATCGACCTGGAACAGCGCCGCGAGGGCGACGTCCTGGGCCAGGCCCAGTCCGGAGTGCGCTCCTCGCTGCGCATGCTCGCCGTCATCGAGGACGAGGAGGTCATCGCCCAGGCCCGGGAGGAGGCCACCCGCGTCGTGGCCGAGGACCCGGCACTGGAGCGGCTGCCGGGCCTGCGGACCGCGCTGGACGCCCTGCTCGACACCGAGCGCGAGCAGTACCTGGAGAAGGGCTGAGCGGTACGACCTATCGTTGGAGTGCCGCGGCGGACCGCCGCGGCACCCCCTACCGCCGTACCGAAGGACCCAGATGACCCGCGTGATCGCCGGCAGCGCCGGCGGGCGACGGCTGGCCGTGCCCCCCGGCACCGGCACCCGCCCGACCTCGGACCGGATGCGCGAAGGCCTCTTCTCCACCTGGGAGTCCCTGCACGGGGTCGAAGGGGCCCGGGTGCTCGACCTGTACGGCGGCTCCGGCGCCGTCGGCCTGGAGGCCCTCTCCCGGGGCGCGGACCACGCCCTCCTGGTCGAGTCGGATCCCAAGGCTGCCAAGGCGATCCGGGACAACATCAGGACGCTGGGCCTGCCCGGAGCCGAGTTCCGCGCCGGCAGGGCCGAGCAGATCGTGGCCGCCCGCGCGGCCGGGGACCCGTACGACGTCGTCTTCCTGGACCCGCCGTACGCCGTGGACAGCGCGGACCTGCGGGAGATCCTCCTCACACTCCGGTCCAATGGCTGGATCACGGACGGCGCGCTCGTCACCGTGGAGCGCAGCACCAGGAGCGGCGCCTTCCCGTGGCCCGAGGGCTTCGAGCCGCTCCGGTCGCGCAAGTACGGCGAGGGCACCCTGTGGTACGGCCGCGCCGCCAACACCCGCGAAGACTCATGAACGAGGGAGCTCAGTTGCGCCGCGCCGTCTGTCCGGGGTCCTTCGACCCCATCACCAACGGACACCTCGACATCATCGGACGCGCCTCCAGGCTCTACGACGTCGTCCATGTCGCCGTGATGATCAACCAGTCGAAGAAGGGCCTCTTCACCGTCGAGGAGCGGATGGAGCTGATCCGCGAGGCCACGGCCGACTACGGCAACGTCCAGGTCGAGTCCTTCCACGGACTGCTCGTCGACTTCTGCAAGCAGCGGGACATCCCGGCCATCGTCAAGGGCCTGCGCGCGGTCAGCGACTTCGACTACGAGCTCCAGATGGCCCAGATGAACATCGGCCTGTCGGGCGTCGAGACGCTGTTCGTGCCGACCAACCCCACCTACAGCTTCCTGTCCTCCTCGCTGGTCAAGGAGGTCGCGGCGTGGGGCGGCGACGTCGCCCACCTGCTGCCCGCGCACGTGCACTCGGCGCTGCTGGAGCGGCTGCGCGAGCGCTGACCCCCTGACGGGCCGTCAGTCGGTGTCGGGGGCCCGCCCGGTGGCCTTACAGTCGTCCCGTCCGTCTCAGGAACCGCCCGAGGCCGAGAGAGTGCGAGCCCCCATGGACGTGCAGAAGAAGCTCGACGAGATCGTCGCGGCCGTCGGCGGCGCCCGGTCCATGCCCATGTCGGCCTCCTGCGTGATCAACCGCGCCGAGCTGCTCGCCCAGCTCGAAGAGGTCCGCCAGGCGCTCCCCGGCTCGCTCGCGCAGGCGCAGGAGCTCCTCGGCGGCCGGGAGCAGATGGTCGAGGACGCCCGCCGGGAGGCCGAGCGGATCATCGGGGCCGCCCACGACCAGCGCGGTTCGCTGATCGCCGACACCGAGATCGCGCGGCGCTCCCAGGCCGAGGCGGACCGGATCCTGGAGGAGGCCCGCCGGGAGGCCGAGGAGATCCGGGCCGAGGCCGACGACTACGTCGACAGCAAGCTCGCGAACTTCGAGGTCGTGCTGACCAAGACGATCGGCTCGGTGGACCGGGGCCGGGAGAAGCTGCTGGGCCGCGGCCCGGGCCTGGACGAGGACGGCTACCCGGACGCGGACGCCCCCGAGCGCAGCCACGACCCCGAGACGCAGCGGCAGCAGGCCGACGCGTACGTGGACACCAAGCTCGCGACCTTCGAGGCGGTGCTCTCCAAGACCCTGGAGGCCGTGGGCCGCGGCCGCCAGAAGCTGCTCGGCCGGGTCCCGACGGACGACCTGGGCGTGCACATGGCGGCCCAGGACGCGGCCGGGGGCCAGGGATCCCGCTCGGCGAGCGACTCCGACTTCCTGGCGGGCCTGGCGGAGCCGGAGCCCCCGCACGCGCCGGCGCCGGTCCCGGCCCAGCCGGAGCCCCTGTACGACTCGTACGCCTACCAGCAGCCCGCCGCCCAGCAGGACGCGTACTCCTACCAGGATCCGTACGGGGGCTACTCGCAGCAGCCGGATCCGTACGCCGGTGCGGGCACCGGCTCCACCGGAGCGGCCTACGCCGCGCACTACGATGCGCAGCAGCCCGATCCGTACGCCGTCTACCAGCAGCCGCAGCAGGCCCACCAGGCGCAGCAGGCCCACCAGGCCCAGCAGCCCTCGCTCGACGAGACCAGCTTCTTCGACACGAGCATGATCAACCTGGATCAGCTGCGCCAGTACGAACAGGGACGCTAGGGGGCGCCTGGGCCCGGATTGGGCTCAGAGCGACGCGCCGGGTATCCTGGCTGTTCGGTCGCGCGTATGCACCGCGATCCGTGCTGCCCGTACGTGCGGGATCCACGCACATTCTTCGATCTTCAGCGATCTGTGAAAGCAGGAACGGCCCTGAACACCCGCCTCGACCACCGCAACCCCCTCGTGTTCGACACGCACGAGCTGGGTCGGCGTCCTGGTGCCATGCAGCGGCTGTCCCGCGAGATCGACGCACCGGCGGACCTCGGTCTCGCCGGCGTGATCGGAGTGCCGGAAGGCGCCCCGGTGAAGCTCACCCTCCGCCTGGAGTCGGTCATGGAAGGGGTGCTTGTCACAGGCACCGTCCGTGCATCGGCGACGGGGGAGTGCGTAAGGTGTCTGGAGGCCGTCGAGCGTGAGCTCAAGGCGGACTTCCAGGAGATGTTCTCGTACCCTGACGCCGACGACCGGGGCCGCGCCAAGGCGGAGCCGGCCGACGACGCCGAGGACGACGAGGACACGCTCTTCCTCGAGGACGGTTTGTTCGACCTCGAACCCGTGCTGCGGGATGCGGTGGTGCTCGCACTGCCGATGCAGCCGGTGTGCCGGGAGGACTGTCTCGGACTGTGCCCCGATTGCGGGGTCAGCCTGAACGACGACCCGGACCACCACCATGACGCCGTCGACATCCGTTGGGCGGCATTGCAGGGACTCGTCACCGATCAGGGCGATGAGAAGGACAACATGAGCGGCACTGCGTCTGACGGAGTTCAGAGCGCCGCCGAGAAGCAGGAGAAGTAGCCGTGGCTGTTCCGAAGCGGAAGATGTCGCGCAGCAACACGCGCCACCGCCGGTCGCAGTGGAAGGCTGCGGTCCCCACCCTGGTTTCGTGTGAGCGTTGCCAGGAGCCGAAGCTCCAGCACATCGCGTGCCCGAGCTGCGGCACCTACAACAAGCGCCAGGTCCTCGAGGTCTGAGCGGCTGGTGAGAGGCGCAATGTCTGAGCTGTCCAACGCTGAGAAGCAGGCAGACAGTAACAACGCGGCCTCGTCCCACACGCTTCTGGAAGGGCGGCTCGGGTACCGACTCGAGTCCGCCCTTCTGGTGCGTGCGCTGACCCACCGCTCGTACGCGTACGAGAACGGCGGTCTGCCCACCAACGAACGCCTGGAGTTCCTCGGGGACTCCGTGCTGGGCCTGGTGGTCACGGACACGCTGTACACGACCCACCCGGACCTCCCCGAAGGCCAGCTGGCCAAGCTTCGGGCCGCGGTGGTCAACTCGCGCGCACTGGCGGAGGTCGGGCGCGGCCTCGACCTGGGCTCCTTCATCCGGCTCGGCCGGGGTGAAGAGGGCACGGGCGGCCGGGACAAGGCCTCCATCCTCGCCGACACCCTTGAAGCGGTCATCGGCGCGGTCTACCTCGACCAGGGCCTCGACGCGGCCTCGGAGCTGGTCCACCGGCTCTTCGACCCGCTCATCGAGAAGTCCTCGAATCTCGGGGCCGGCCTGGACTGGAAGACCAGTCTCCAGGAGCTCACGGCGGCCGAAGGTCTTGGCGTACCGGAGTACCTGGTCACCGAGACCGGTCCGGACCACGAGAAGACCTTCACCGCTGCCGCCCGCGTCGGTGGTGTCTCGTACGGCACCGGCACCGGCCGCAGCAAGAAGGAAGCGGAACAGCAGGCCGCGGAGTCCGCATGGCGCGGGATCCGCGCCGCGGCGGACGAGCGGATCGCGGCGGCGGCAGCAGCGGCCGCCGCTCCGGCAGAGGTCCCGGCTTCGGCCGAGGCCGTGGACGGCGGGGTGCCGACGCCCGCCGATCCGGCGCCGGACGCCTGACCTTTCCTTCGGTTGACCCTTCGCCCGCCCCTGCACCGCAGGGGCGGGCGATGCCGTTTCCGGGCGGCCGGTACGCTCGCGGCAGCGCCCAGTTCCGCACCCGACGGAGGTACCCCGTGCCCGAGCTGCCCGAAGTCGAAGTCGTACGGCGGGGGCTGGAGCGCTGGGTCGCCGGACGGACCGTCGAGGCCGTCGAGGTCCTGCACCCGCGTGCGGTGAGGCGCCATCCGGGCGGCGGGGCCGACTTCGCGGCACGGCTGCGGGGGGAGACCCTCGGGGTGCCGCAGCGGCGCGGGAAGTACCTGTGGCTGCCCCTGGCGGGGCGGGACCTGTCGGTACTGGGGCACCTGGGCATGAGCGGACAGCTGCTCGTGCAGCCTGAGGACGCCCCCGACGAGAAGCACCTGCGCATCCGGGTGCGCTTCGGGGACGACGCCGGGACGGAGCTGCGCTTCGTGGACCAGCGGACCTTCGGCGGCCTCTCGCTCCACGAGACGGTCGCCGACAGCGCCGAAGCGCTGCCCGACGTCATCGCGCACATCGCGCGCGACCCCCTGGACCCGCTGTTCGACGAGGCGGCCTACCACCTCGCCCTGCGCGCCAAGCGGACCACCGTCAAGCGGGCGCTGCTCGACCAGTCCCTGATCAGCGGGGTCGGCAACATCTACGCCGACGAGGCGCTGTGGCGCGCCAAGCTGCACTACGAGCGCCCCACCGGCAACCTCACGCGCCCCCGGAGTGCGGAACTCCTCGGCCATGTCCGGGACGTGATGAACGCGGCCCTCGCCGTGGGCGGCACGAGCTTCGACAGCCTGTACGTCAACGTGAACGGGGAGTCGGGGTACTTCGACCGTTCGCTCGACGCCTACGGGCGCGAGGACGAGCCCTGCCGGCGCTGCGGCACGCCCATGCGGCGCCGGCCGTGGATGAACAGGTCGAGCTACTTCTGCCCGCGCTGTCAGCGGCCGCCGCGCGTGCCGTCGTAGGCCTCCCGGGCGCTCAGCACCGCCGACATGTTCCCCTCCAGGTGATGGATCAGCGCGAGGAGGCGGTCCGCGACCTCGATGCCGAGAGGGGTCAGTTCGTAGTCGACGCGCGGCGGGTTGGTCGGCTGCGCCTCACGGTTGACGATGCCGTCGCGCTCCAGCGCGTGCAGGGTCTGGGAGAGCATCTTCTCGCTCACGCCCTCCACCCGGCGGCGCAGCTCGTTGAACCGGCACGGCCCCTCGCGCAGGGCACCCACGGTGAGGCTGCCCCAGCGGCCGGTGACGTGCTCCAGCGTCTCGCGGGACGGGCAGGCGCGCGCGAAGACGTCGAACGGCTGCTCGGGCTCGCTGGCATCGGTACAGGCAGGGGTCTCCATAGAACAAGCGTACTCCCGGGCAGCGCTAACTCGGAGCTTGCGCTTTCGAAAAGTTAGTGATTCTCTTTTCCCGTCGCACCACGCTCCGTGCTGCGACGGGAGCCTTCCCGAGGGAGAGATCAGCCTTGTCCGGTATCACGCACACCCCCGTCGTCTCGATCGCCTACCACTCCGGCTACGGCCACACCGCCGTCGTCGCCGAGGCGGTCCGCAGCGGCGCCGTGGACGCCGGGGCGACCGTCCACCTGATCAAGGTCGACGAGATCGACGACGCCCAGTGGGAGCTGCTCGACGCCTCCGACGCGATCGTCTTCGGCTCCCCGACGTACATGGGCACCGCTTCGGGCGCCTTCCACGTCTTCGCCGAGGCCTCCTCGAAGCGCTGGTTCGGCGACGCCTGGCAGGACAAGGTCGCGGCCGGCTTCACCAACTCCGCCTCCAAGAGCGGCGACAAGCTGCACACGCTGCAGTTCTTCCAGATCCTGGCCGCGCAGCACGGAATGAACTGGGTCAACCTGGGCCTGAAGCCCGGCTGGAACTCCAGCACGGCCTCCGAGAACGACCTCAACCGCCTGGGCTTCTTCTCCGGCGCAGCCGCCCAGTCCAACTCCGACGAGGGCGCGGACGCGGTCCACAAGGCCGACATCGCGACGGCGGAGCACCTGGGCCGCCGCGTCGCCGAGCACACCCGTGTCGTCGTCGCGGGCCGCGCAGCCCTGGCGGCCGCGGCGGTCTGACCGTCTGGCCCCCTCCGGCCGCCGCGCGGCGGCGACCCGCAGGGGGCGGTGGTGTCAGAAGCCGAAGTCCTGCGTCCACCAGGGGCCGCCGGCGGCGAAGTGGGCGCCGACGCCCAGGGTGCGGAACTCGCAGTTGAGTATGTTCGCCTTGTGGCCGGGGCTGTCCATCCAGGCCTTCATCACGGAGGCGGCGTCGCCCTGGCCGCGGGCGATGTTCTCGCCGCCGAGGCCCGAGAGGCCGGCCTTGGCGGCGCGGTCCCACGGGGTGTTGCCCTCGGGGTCGTCATGGCCGAAGAAGCCGCGGGTGGCCATGTCCTTGCTGAAGGCGCCGGCCAGTGCGGCCAGCGGCGGGTTGGCGCGGACCGGGCCACAGCCCGCCTGGGCGCGCTCCTGGTTCACCAGGGTGACCACGGCCGCCTCCTGCGCGGAGTGGCCGTCCAGGCTCGGCCGGGTCGCGGAGGCGGTGGGGGCCGCGGTGGTGGGGGCCGCGGTGGTGGGTGAGGGTGCGGCAGGGGCGGACGTGGTGGGGGCCGGGGCCCTGGTCTTCGCCGGCGCCTCGGTGGAGGGGGCGGGAGCGGCCGGGGTCCGGAGCGCGGTGCTCGGCGCCGCCTTCGGCGGGGCGGGCGGCGCGGAGGGGGTCGGCGAAGCCGACGGGGAAGGCGAGCTCGACGGGGTGGGCGAGGCCGACGGGGTCGGCGTGACCGACGGGGTGGGCGAGGCCGGCGCGGTCGCGGAGGCGCTCGGCGTACCGGTCGTCGCGGAGCCGCGGCCGGACAGGCTTGCGAGGCCGCCCTGCCTCTGGAGTACGGAATCGCCGGCGTCGGGCGTGGCCTTGGCCCCGGCCTTGGCGGCGGTGGTCTCCGTGGCGCTGACGCCCACATAGGGGAACGAGCCGCTGACCGGCACCGTGCCGGTGGTGACGGCCGCGGTGCCGAGGGCGACGGCCACCGAGACCCCGAGCAGGCCGGTGCGCAGGGCGGTGCCGTGCGGGCCGCCGCGGCGCGGCGGGGCGGGGAGCCGGTGACGTCCCATCGGTGTCGTGCCTTCCTGGCCGGATCAAGATCATCCCTAACCCACCCAAATGGGTGAGTTCATCGGTGCGCGACTGTACGCCATGGGGCCCTGGGGGCGATGTGACCGGAAAGTGGCCGCCCGGTTAGCGTTCACGCATGAACGAAGACGTCCGTCTGACCGCCTGGGTGCGCGGTCGTGTGCAGGGAGTGGGCTTCCGCTGGTTCACCAGGGAGAACGCCTTGGAGATCGGCGGGGTGGTCGGCTTCGCGCTCAACCTCGACGACGGGCGAGTTCAGGTGGTCGCCGAAGGTCAACGTGAGAATTGCCACCGGCTGCTCGACTGGCTGCGGTCCGCCGACACGCCCGGCAGGGTGGACGGAGTGACAGAGATCTGGGGGACACCGCGCGGTGGCTACGAGGGTTTCGGGATGCGCTGAGCGATCGACTGATCGTGGACTCATCACATCTCTGATCGCCCGGACCCGGTCGGAACTGGGCATTCGTGGCCGAGGCGTTGCCGCGGCGGGCGATCCGTGGAAGGCTCGGAGATGAGGATGATCTCCACGCCCCTCGCGGGGGCCGGGGTGCCCGCCGATACGGGGCGTGATCGTGTTGACCGTCAAACTTTTTGGTGAGACGCTGGAAGCCCCGCGCACCTGAGCTGTTTGGCAGTGCTGGCAGTAGTAAGCGCAGTGACTGACAGTCGCTGCCGGACATCCGCGGGTGCGATTCCCTCACGACCCACACCGCTTCGGTCGGTCACTCAGTGTGGAGGACCATCCATCATGGCAAAGGCGCTTCTCGGTTACGTCGGCGGTTCCGACCCGCGACTCCTCGCCGAGATGCGACGGCTTCAGCAGCGCGTCCAGGACCTTGAGTCCGAGCTCGTACGGATTCAGTCCGAAAATGACGCGCTGAACGCGGCCGCCGCTCAGCACGACGGAGACTCGCTGCTGGACAGCATCGACATCGACGTACCCCAGGCGGAGCCTGCGCTCACCTGATCCGCGCTCACTCGTCGCTCGAATCCAGCCCCGCATGATCTGCAAGGGACGCTCCGGCGTCCCTTCTTTCTTTGGACTTTCTTTGGATCTTTCTTTGGACTCCGCACCGGGGACCACAGGGCCGGGTGGGGGGCCTGATGCCTTTGACGTCGATCGTGCCCTGCACCTTCATGGGTGAAACCGAACGTGAAAGGTAGAGTCCGGCGGCGTGCACCTCAAGTCCCTGACCCTGCGTGGCTTCAAGTCCTTCGCCTCCGCCACCACCCTGCGCTTCGAACCCGGCATCACCTGCGTCGTGGGTCCGAACGGCTCGGGCAAGTCCAATGTCGTCGACGCGCTGTCCTGGGTCATGGGCGAACAGGGAGCCAAGTCCCTGCGCGGCGGGAAGATGGAGGACGTCATCTTCGCCGGGACCACCGGACGCCCGCCGCTGGGGCGCGCCGAGGTCTCCCTGACGATCGACAACTCCGACGGCGCGCTGCCCATCGACTACGCCGAAGTCACCATCACCCGGATCATGTTCCGCGGCGGCAGCAGCGAATACCAGATCAACGGTGACACCTGCCGGCTGCTCGACATCCAGGAACTGCTCTCCGACTCCGGCATCGGCCGCGAGATGCACGTCATCGTCGGGCAGGGCCAGCTGGACTCCGTCCTGCACGCGGACCCCATGGGCCGCCGCGCCTTCATCGAGGAGGCGGCCGGCGTACTGAAGCACCGCAAGCGCAAGGAGAAAGCGCTGCGGAAGCTCGACGCGATGCAGGCCAACCTCGCCCGCGTGCAGGACCTCGGCGACGAACTGCGCCGACAGCTCAAGCCCCTGGGCCGGCAGGCCGCGGTCGCCCGGCGGGCGGCCGTGATCCAGGCCGACCTGCGCGACGCGCGGCTGCGCCTGCTCGCCGACGACCTGGTCGCGCTGCGGCGCGCACTCGACGCGGAGATCGCCGACGAGGCCGCCCTGAAGGAACGCAAGGAGGCCGCCGAGGCCCAGCTCGCCGGCGCTCTGCGGCGCGAGGCCGAGCTGGAGGAGGCGGTGCGGGAACTCGCGCCGCGGCTCCAGCGGGCGCAGCAGACCTGGTACGAGCTGTCGCAGCTCGCCGAGCGGGTACGGGGCACCGCGTCCCTGGCGGAGGCGAGGGTCAAGAGCGCGACGGCCCCCGTCGAGGAGGAGCGCAGGGGCCGCGACCCCGAGGACATGGAGCGGGAGGCCGAGCGGATCCGCGAGCAGGAGGCGGAGCTGACAGCCGCCCTGGAGGCAGCCTCCCGGGCCCTGGAGGACACCACCGGGCACCGCGCGGAGTTGGAGCGGGAACTGGCCGAGGAGGAGCGGCGGCTGCGGGACGCCGCGCGGGCCATCGCCGACCGGCGCGAGGGCCTGGCCCGGCTGACGGGGCGGCTCGGCGCGGCCCGCTCCCGCGCCGGTGCGGCCCAGGCGGAGATCGACCGGCTCGCCCTGGCGCGGGACGAGGCGCGGACCCGGGCCGAGGCCGCGCAGGTCGAGTACGAGGCGCTGGCGGAGGAGGTCGGCGGGCTCGACGACCCGTCGGCGCAGACGCACCACGAGGCCGCTCGGGCGGAGCTGAAGGAGGCTGAAGCCGGCCTCGGCGCCGCGCGGGAGGCACTGGCGGCGGCGGAGCGCGCACGGGCGGCGGTGTCCGCCCGCCGGGACGCACTGGCCCTGGGCCTGCGCCGCAAGGACGGTACGGGGGTGCTGCTCGCGGCCCGTGAACGGCTGGCCGGTGTGCTCGGACCGGCGGCGGAACGACTGTCGGTGGCCCCCGGGTACGAAGCCGCCGTGGCCGCCGCACTGGGCTCGGCGGCGGACGCGCTGGCGGTGGCCTCCCCGTCGGCGGCGGCCGGAGCCATCCGCCACCTGCGCGAAGCGGACGCGGGCCGGGCCACCCTCCTGATCACCCCGCCGCCTGTCCTCCCCGACGAGGCTCGGGATGCGGGCGCCGCGGCCTGCGTGCCGGGTCAGGACTCCGGGCCCGGAGCCGACCAGGCTCAGCCGGGCCGGAGCTCGGGGCCCGTGTCGGCGGCTGCGCCGCAGGCCCGCGTCGAGGGCCGGGCCGGGCACGGGCACGCGGAGGGACCCCCGCGGCCGGGTCAGGATGCGGGGCCCGGCGCCGCTGCGGCGGATGCGGTCCGGCCGGGCCCGGGCGTACGGGTCGCGTGGGCGGCTGTGCCGGGAGCGGACGGCGGTCCGCTGGTCCTGCCGGGCCAGGGCGCGGGACCCGCGCCCGGCCCCGCCCGGCAGGGTGGTCTTCCGGGCGGGGGCGCGCAGGCCGGCGGCCCGGCTGTCCTGCCCGGGCAGGGTGCGGGGCCCGCCGCAGGGCCCTGCGGCGACGGTGGCCCGCCGGTGGTGCAGGGTCCCGGGTCCGGGCGGGGGCGGGCCGCCGGCGGGGCGGGTCCGGCCGTACCCGTGGCCACGCTGGTCGCCGGGGACGACACGGTGCTGGCGGCACTGGCGTGGGTGCTGCGCGACCATGTCGTCGTCGGCACCCTCGACGAGGCCGAGGCGCTCGTCGCGCGGCGCCCCGACGCGGTGGCCGTGACCGTCGAGGGCGACGTCCTCGGCGCACACCTCGCGCACGGCGGATCCGCCGGGGCGCCCAGCCTGATCGAGGTGCAGGCCGCCGTCGACGAGGCCGCGGCGGAGCTGACCCGGCTGGGTTCGCGCTGCGAGGAACTCGCCGAGGCGCAGGGGAGCGCACAGGCCCGACGGCAGGACGCGGCCGCGCTCGTGGAGGAACTCGCCGAGCGGCGGCGCGCCGCGGAGCAGGCCCGGGCGGGGGTCGCCCAGCAGCTCGGCCGACTGGCGGGGCAGGCGAAGGGGGCCGCCGGCGAGGCCGAGCGCGCCGCCGCCGCCGCGGCCAAGGCCCAGGACGCCCTGGAGCAGGCGCTGGCCGAGGTCGAGGAGTGCGCGGAGCGGCTCGCCGTCGCCGAGGAAGTGCCGGTGGAGGAGGAGCCGGACAGCTCCCGTCGCGACCGGCTCGCGGCCGACGGGGCCAATGCCCGTCAGACCGAGATGGAGGCCCGGCTCCAGCTGCGCACCCACGAGGAGCGGGTCAAGGGGTTGGCCGGGCGAGCGGATTCCCTCGACCGGGCAGCTCGGGCGGAACGCGAGGCCCGGGCTCGCGCCGAACGCCGCCGGGCGCGTCGGCGCCACGAGGCGGACGTGGCCCGCGCGGTGGCCGACGGGTCCCGCCAGCTCCTCGCGCACGTGGAGGTCTCCCTCCTGCGGGCCGACGAGGAGCGCGTCCTGGCCGAGCGGGCCAAGGGCCTGCGCGAGCGCGAGCTCGCCGACGCGCGCAACAGCGGCCGCGACCTGAAGGGGGAGCTCGACAAGCTCACCGACTCCGTCCACCGCGGCGAGGTGCTCGGCGCCGAACAGCGGCTGCGCATCGAGGCCCTGCAGGCCAAGGCGCTGGAGGAGTTCGGCATGGAGCCCCGCGCGCTCGTCGCCGAGTACGGCCCGGACCAGCCGGTGCCGCCGTCCCCGCCGGCCGACGGCGAGGAGCTGCCGCAGGACCCCGAACACCCGCGCAACCGGCCCGGACCCTTCGTACGCGCGCAGCAGGAAAAGCGGTTCAAGGCGGCCGAACGGGCCTACCAGCAGCTCGGCAAGGTCAATCCGCTCGCCCTGGAGGAGTTCGCGGCCCTCGAAGAGCGACACAAGTTCCTCAGTGAGCAACTGGAGGATCTCCGCAAGACCCGGGCCGACCTCCTTCAAGTGGTGAAGGAGGTCGATGAGCGGGTCGAGCAGGTGTTCACCGAGGCGTACCGGGACACGGCCCGGGAGTTCGAGGGCGTCTTCTCACGCCTGTTCCCCGGCGGCGAGGGCCGGCTGATCCTGACCGACCCGGACAACATGCTGACCACGGGCGTCGACGTGGAGGCCCGCCCGCCGGGCAAGAAGGTCAAGCGGCTGTCGCTGCTGTCCGGCGGCGAGCGCTCGCTGACCGCCGTGGCCATGCTGGTGTCCATCTTCAAGGCACGCCCCAGCCCGTTCTACGTGATGGACGAGGTCGAGGCCGCGCTCGACGACACCAACCTGCAGCGGCTGATCCGGATCATGGAGGAGCTCCAGGAGAGCTCGCAGCTGATCGTGATCACGCACCAGAAGCGGACCATGGAGGTCGCGGACGCCCTCTATGGCGTTTCCATGCAGGGCGACGGGGTATCGAAGGTCATCAGCCAACGTCTCCGCTGAGCCGCATAAATTCAAGAAGTGAATTCAAGGGTGTCACTGTCTGCGCTATGCGAACTTAGCTCCAGGTCTTGACTTCAGAAACTGAACGCATAGGCTCGCTCCGCTGTCTCCCGGCTTCCAGTGGTGCCCGATCTTGAACTGTGCGCCACTGTGAAGACGGACGAAACCCCCACGGAGCACACCTTGACCAGCAGCACCTCGCGGGCCTCGGCGCCCGGCGGCGGAGCCTCGCCCAAGCCCGAGCACCTCGGCCACGTCATCTTCATCACGGCGGCCGCTGCCATGGGCGGCTTCCTCTTCGGGTACGACAGCTCCGTGATCAACGGCGCCGTCGTGGCGATCCGCGAGCGCTTCGACGTCGGCTCGGAGGCGCTCGCCCAGGTGATCGCCGCAGCGCTGATCGGCTGCGCCATCGGCGCCGCCACCGCGGGCCGGCTCGCCGACCGGATCGGCCGAATCCGCTGCATGCAGATCGCGGCCGTCCTCTTCACCGCCAGCGCCATCGGTTCGGCCCTCCCCTTCGCCCTCTGGGACCTCGCCATGTGGCGCGTGATCGGCGGCTTCGGCATTGGCATGGCCTCCGTCATCGGCCCGGCCTACATCGCCGAGGTCTCCCCGCCCGCCTACCGCGGCCGGCTCGCCTCCTTCCAGCAGGCCGCCATCGTCATCGGCATCGCCGTCTCCCAGCTCGTCAACTGGGGCATCCTCAACCTCGCCGACGGCGACCAGCGCGGCGAGATCGGCGGCCTGGAGGCCTGGCAGTGGATGCTGGGCGTCATGGTCGTCCCGGCCGTGCTCTACGGCATGCTGTCCTTCGTCATCCCGGAGTCCCCGCGCTTCCTGGTCTCCGTCGGCCGCACCGACGAGGCCAAGAAGGTGCTGGCCGAGGTCGAGGGCTCGAAGGTAGACGTGGACGGGCGCGTCCGTGAGATCGAGCACGCGATGCACTCCGAGACCAGGTCCACCTTCAAGGACCTGCTCGGCGGCCGCTTCGGCTTCCTGCCCATCGTATGGGTCGGCATCGGCCTCTCGCTCTTCCAGCAGCTCGTCGGCATCAACGTGATCTTCTACTACAGCTCCTCGCTGTGGCAGTCCGTCGGCATCGACCCGAGCAGCTCGTTCCTCTACTCCTTCACCACGTCGATCATCAACATCGTCGGCACCGTGATCGCGATGATCTTCGTCGACCGGATCGGCCGCAAGCCGCTCGCCCTCATCGGCTCGGCGGGCATGGCCCTCTCCCTCGGCCTGTGCGCGTGGGGGTTCTCCTTCACGACCGGCACCGGCGACGACATCACCCTCCCCGACGCCCAGGCCGCGGTGGCCCTGGTCGCCGCGCACTCCTTCGTGCTCTTCTTCGCCCTGTCCTGGGGCGTGGTGGTCTGGGTGCTGCTCGGCGAGATGTTCCCCAACCGCATCCGCGCCGCGGCGCTCGGCGTCGCCGCCTCGGCCCAGTGGATCGCCAACTGGGTCATCACCGTCTCGTTCCCGTCCCTGTCGGACTGGAGCCTGTCCGGTGCTTACGTGATCTACACCGTCTTCGCACTGCTCTCGATCCCGTTCGTCCTCAAGTGGGTGCCGGAGACCAAGGGCAAGGCGCTGGAGGAGATGGGGTAACCATCCCCGCCACCACCCCTTCTCCTCGGTACTGCCCCGGCTCAGCCCTTGAGCCGGGGCAGTACCTGTTCGCACAGCAGGTGCAGGCTGCGCCAGCCCTCGTCCAGCGGCATCCCGCCGCACAGCGGGTGCAGCACCAGGTTCCCCGCCTCGCCCGTGCCCCGGCCGTGGGCGACCGCCTCGTCCGGGGTCAGCACCCGGTAGACGCCCTCCGCGCGCAGCTCCGCCACCGAGCGCGCCGCCGACCGCACGGCGCTGCGGATGTCCTTGGACTGCCACGACGCGTACGTCCCCGCCTCGTGCAGGAAGTGCTCCCCGTACTCGGCCCACACCCGGTCCGGGTCCTCCGCGATGTGCAGCAGCGGGGTCTGCGCCGCCGGCATCATGCAGAAGCCCTCCGTGCCGTACTCCGCCAGCCGTGCCGTGTAGTACGCCTCCAGCTCCGGCAGGTGCGCGCTGGGGAAGAAGGGCAGCCCGAGCCGGGCGGCGCGCCGCGCGGCCGCCTCCGAGCTGCCGCCCACCAGCAGCAGCGGGTGCGGCCGGGTGAAGGGGGTCGGGGTGACTCGTACCGTCCGCCCGCGGAACTCGAAGGGGTCGCCGGTCCACGCCTTCAGCAGGGTCTCCAGCAGCTCGTCCTGGAGCCGGCCGCGCCGGCCCCACTCCACGCCGTGCTGCCCGTACTCCTCGGGCCGGTAGCCGATCCCGGCGACGGTGACCAGGCGTCCGCCGCTCAGCAGGTCGAGGACGGCGATGTCCTCGGCGACCTTCAGCGGGTCGTACAGCGGACCGATGATCGCCGAGACGGTGACGGCGATCCGGCGGGTCGCGCCGAAGACCGCGCCCGCGAAGGCGAAGGGGGACGGCAGCCAGTTGTTGTCCGTGCCGTGGTGCTCCTCGGTCTGGACGGTGTCGATCCCGCGGTCGTCGGCGTAGCGGGCCATCTCCAGCGCCGCCTTGTAGCGGGCGGAGAGGGATTCGGGGGTGCCGCCGGGGTCGACGAGATTGAACCGGGCCACGGTGACGGGCATGGAGAAGGCCCCCTTCGCCGGATGGGGTGGGCTGGCGAAGGGGGACGCTAGCTGACGTGGCGTCAGTTGGACAGGGATCCGGCGGGCTCGGGCTCGCGTTCCTGCGCCGGCGCGGGACCGGCGGGCGCGGTGCGCGGCAGGACGGCGTACAGCACGCCGGAGGTCACGATGCCGGCCACCCAGCCGAGGCCGTTCCGCCCGATCCAGGTGGTGGCGAGGGCCCGCTGAACCAGTCCACCGAGGTGAAGAGCAGGCCCACCACCAGGGCGAGCGCCCACGCAGTCATGGCCTGCCAGGCGAAGCCGCCCCGGTACCAGTAGGCGCTGGTCCGCGTGGTGTCCAGCAGCGCGGGCCCGTCGTAGGACCTGCGGCGCAGCATGTCCACACCGAAGACGCCGATCCACGCCGAGAACGCCACGGCCAGCAGGGTCAGGAAGGAGATGAAGGAACCGAAGAAGCTGGTCGCGACCACCATCAGCAGGAAGCCGAAGACCAGGCTGATGGCCGCGTTGACGCTGACCGCCCAGGCGCGCTGGACCTTGATGCCGAGGGTCTGCGCGGTGAAGCCGGCCGAGTACATGGACATCGAGTTGATCAGCAGCATGCCGACGAGCGCGATCAGCAGGTACGGAACCGCGATCCAGGGGGGCAGGAGCTCGCCGATGAAGGAGACCGGATCCTGGGCGGTGGCCAGGTCCGGGGTGCCGACGGCCATGACCGCGCCCATCAGGACCATCGGGAGCACGACGATGCCGGCGCCGCCGATCGTCGCTCCGACCATGCCCTTGGAGGAGGCGGTGCGCGGCAGGTAGCGGGTGAAGTCGGGCCCGAGGGCACCCAGCTGATGCCGCCGGCCGCGATGGTGCCGATGCCCGCGACCATCATCGCGGTGGAAACCGGCCGGCTTGCCGAAGACGGCCGACCAGTCCGTGGTGAAGACCAGGTAGCCGAGGACGAGCACGCTGAAGGCGCCGAAGAGGTACGTCGACCACGTCGAGCACACCCGCAGGGCGCTGATCCCCAGCCCCGAGACCACGAAGGTGCAGCCCACGAAGAACAGCAGGGTGACCACGATCAGGGGGATGCTGCTCTCGACCCCGAAGAGCAGGTCGAGCACGGTCAGCACGGCGTAGGCGCCGCTGACCGCGTTTACGTCCCGGTCCGCACGCCCGGGTTCCCGGCTGCGAGGTGCCCGTAACCGATACTGGTGGGGTTATGGACATCCTCATCCTTGCTGTAGTCATCGCCCTGGTCGCGGTCGGTGTGATCAGCGGGCTCGTGGTCAGCAGCCGCAAGAAGAAGCAGCTGCCGCCCCCGGCACCGCCGAGCACGCCGACCATCACTGCCCCGCCTGCCGAACCGCAGGTGGGGGAGGACGCCGTAGAGACGGCGGAAGAGCCGCGCCGCACGATCGAGGAGGTCGGGCTCCCGGAGGCCGAGGCTCCCGCCGCGGCGCCCGTGGTCGCCCTGCCCGAGGTCCCGGCCGCGCCCGAGATCGAGGTGCCCGAGCCCACCGCCGGCCGCCTGGTGCGGCTGCGCGCCCGCCTCGCCCGGTCGCAGAACTCCCTCGGCAAGGGGCTGCTGACGCTGCTCTCGCGCGAGCACCTCGACGAGGACACCTGGGAGGAGATCGAGGAGACCCTCCTTGTCGCCGACGTCGGCGTCGTGCCCACACAGGAGCTCGTCGAGCGCCTCCGCGAGCGGGTCAAGGTCCTCGGCACCCGCACCCCGGCGGACCTGCGCGCCCTGCTCAAGGAGGAGCTGCTGACCCTGGTCGGCACCGACTTCGACCGCGCCGTGAAGACGGAGAGCGGCGAGGACACCCCCGGCGTGATCATGGTCGTCGGCGTCAACGGCACCGGCAAGACCACCACCACCGGCAAGCTGGCGCGGGTGCTCGTCGCCGACGGCCGCAGCGTGGTGCTCGGCGCGGCCGACACCTTCCGCGCCGCCGCCGCCGACCAGCTGCAGACCTGGGGCGAGCGCGTCGGCGCCCGTACCGTGCGCGGCCCCGAGGGCGGGGACCCGGCCTCGATCGCCTACGACGCGGTCAAGGAGGGCATCGCCGAGGGCGCCGACGTCGTGCTCATCGACACCGCCGGCCGCCTGCACACCAAGACCGGCCTCATGGACGAGCTCGGCAAGGTCAAGCGCGTCGTCGAGAAGCACGGCCCGCTGGACGAGATCCTGCTGGTCCTGGACGCCACCACCGGGCAGAACGGCCTGACCCAGGCGCGCGTCTTCGCCGAGGTCGTGGACATCACCGGCATCGTGCTGACCAAGCTCGACGGCACGGCCAAGGGCGGCATCGTCGTCGCCGTCCAGCGTGAGCTGGGCGTCCCGGTCAAGCTCATCGGTCTCGGCGAGGGCGCCGACGACCTGGCCCCGTTCGAGCCCGAGGCGTTCGTGGACGCCCTGATCGGCGACTGAGCAGGACCGGCGCACACACCGGTGCCCCCGCCTTCCGGACGGAAAGCGCGGGGGCACCGGTGTTTTTCGCCGCTCAGCGGCGGAAGCGGTGGCAGATGTACGCCAGAGTGCCCAGCAGCAGCCGGGCCTGCGGCGGGCCCCCGGCGGAGTCGAGCGTGGGCGGCCGCAGCCAGCCGGCCTGGCCGAGACCGGCCCGGTCCGAGGACGGGGCGGTCACGAAGGCCCCCGGGCCCAGGGCGCGCAGGTCCAGGTCGGCGTCGTCCCAGCCCATCCGGTACAGCAGCTGCGGCAGCTCCGCCGCCGCGCCGGGAGCCACGAAGAACTGCGCCCGGCCGTCCGCGGTGACGATGACCGGGCCGAGCGGCAGGCCCATCCGCTCCAGTCGCACCAGCGCGCGCCGCCCGGCCTCCTCGGAGACCTCGATGACGTCGAAGGCGCGGCCCACCGGGAGCAGGACCGCGGCGCCGGGACAGCCGCCCCAGGCCTCGGTGACCTCGTCCAGGGTGGCGCCGGCCGGGACCGTCGGGGCGAAGGCCAGGGGGTGCGCTCCCGGCGAGGCGCACCGGGCGTCCCCGCAGGAGCAGTCCTGCGAAGGGGCCGCGGCGCGGGCCCCGGGGACCACGTCCCAGCCCCACAGCCCGGTGTACTCCGCCACCGCCGTGCACTCCGAGGTCCGGCCGCGGCGCCGGGCGCCGGAACGGAACTCCCTGGTACCGCGGCTGCCGCCGATCGTGAAGCCCATGCCCATGCCCATGCCCCCTCCAACGGGTCGGACGCGCCGGTGGTTACGACGCCGTGGTGAGGACGTCGGCGGAGCCCGCCGCCGGGGCCGTACGGCGGTCCGCCCGGGGCCGCCAGGGAGCGCCCGCCGCTGCTGCCCGGCGCACTCCTCGCCGCGCGCGCCCTGAGCGCACTCCCGTGCAACCGGTCCGTTTCACCTTGGTGTCAAGTGAATCGCGCCTGGCCGGTGGCGAGTTCATTCGAAGGGGTGGCGAATGGTGGCGTTTCTGGAAACGACCTCGCCGCACGGGTGATCGTAGGATTACTTTCGGTACGCGAACCCCGGGGCGGGCCCGTGCGTGGGTATGCCGGAGGCAATGCGTGAAGGACCTGTGAAGGTCCGTGTGACGCTCGGCGTACCGGCCAGGGTTTCGTAGGGAAGAGGCTGAGCGGATGGGGGCGTTCCAGTGAGCGGCAACGGGCCAAGCGGAACGATCGAGGGTGCTGCTGCGCGCAACGACCAGCTGACCTCGTGGTTCGTCCGCAGCGGATGGTCGAAGGGCGAGCTCGCCCGGCAGGTCAACCGCAGGGCCCGGCAGATGGGCGCCCACCACATCAGCACCGACACCTCCCGGGTGCGCCGCTGGCTGGACGGCGAACAGCCCCGCGAGCCCGTTCCGCGGATCCTGTCCGAGCTGTTCTCCGAGCGTTTCGGCTCCGTCGTCGCCATCGAACAGCTCGGCCTGCGCACCGCCCACCAGACCCCCTCCGTCTCCGGGGTCGACCTGCCCTGGGCCGGCCCGCAGACCGTCGAACTCCTCGGCGAGTTCTCCCGCAGCGACCTGATGCTGGCCCGCCGCGGCTTCCTCGGGACCTCGCTCGCCCTCTCCGCCGGCCCCGCCCTCATCGAGCCCATGCAGCGCTGGCTCGTCCCGGCCCCGGCCGCCGACCCGGGACCGCGCGGGGCGGGGCCGACGGGGGCCCTGGGCGGCCACCGCCCGCCCCGTCTCTCCGAACCGGAACTCGACCTCCTCGACGCCACCACCGTGATGTTCCGCCAGTGGGACGCCCAGTGCGGGGGCGGCCTGCGCCGCAAGGCCGTCGTCGGCCAGCTCCACGAGGTCACCGACCTGCTCCAGGAGAACCACCCCGCCCCCGTCATGAAGCGCCTCTTCAAGGTCGCCGCGGAACTGGCCGAACTGGCCGGCTGGATGAGCTACGACATCGGCTTGCACCCCACAGCGCAGAAGTACTTCGTACTCGCGCTGCACGCCGCCAAGGAGGCCGGGGACAAGCCGCTCGGCTCGTACATCCTCTCCGGCATGAGCCGCCAGATGATCCACCTCGGCCGGCCCGAGGACGCCCTGGAACTCGTCCACCTCGCGCAGTACGGCAGCCGAGACTGCGCCGGCCCGCGCACCCAGGCCATGCTGTATGCGATGGAGGCCCGCGCCTACGCGAACATGGGCCAGCCCAGCCGCTGCAAGCGGGCCGTGCGGATGGCCGAGGACACCTTCTCCGACGTCGGCTTCGCCGACGAGCCGGAGCCGGACTGGATCCGCTTCTTCTCCGAGGCCGAGCTGAACGGCGAGAACTCCCACTCCTACCGGGACCTGGCCTACGTCGCCGGGCGCAGCCCCATGTACGCCTCCCTCGCCGAACCCGTCATGGAGCGGGCCGTCGAACTCTTCGAGAAGGACCAGGAGCACCAGCGCTCCTACGCCCTCAACCTCATCGGCATGGCCACCGTGCACCTGCTCCAGCGCGAGCCCGAGCAGGCCGCCACCCTCGTCGACCGGGCCCTCGACGTGGCGGGAAAGGTGCGCTCCGAGCGGGTGAACACCCGCCTGCGCAAGACCGTCGACAGCGCCGCCCGCGAGTATGGCGACGTCGCCGAGGTGGTCCGGCTCACCGACCACCTCGCCTCCCGGCTCCCCGAAGCCGCGGAGGCCGTCTGACGGCCCCGCCAGGCCGTCCCCCAGGCCCCGGCCGCGGCAGTCACCCCGAGAAGCCCGATCAGGCTCCCCCAGCCAGGACGTCCGGGTGCTGCCGCGGCCGGCTGCACCCTTGTGCGGCTGAGCCGCCGCCGCTCTCGCGGAGGCGGTTGCCCGCCGTCGTGGTCGCTCAATCGACGGTCGCGGTGTTCATCGCCGTGTAACAGCACGGACGTCTTCGTCACGGGCGCGAAACATCGGGCGGCGCCGCCGGAAACCGGCCTGCGCGAATCTCATGGCCAATAACCGGCCAGTTCCTTCTGCCGCCGCTCAGGTTTTCACGATCGCCCGCACGCGAACGTACCGACGACGAGGAGACGCCGATGGCATCAGCCATCACGACCCTCGCTGCAGACGCCCCGACGCTGTCTGCCGCGAACACCGGGTTCATGCTCATCTGCTCCGCCCTGGTCATGCTGATGACCCCGGGACTCGCCTTCTTCTACGGAGGCATGGTCCGAGTCAAGAGCAGCCTCAACATGCTGATGATGAGCTTCATCAGCCTCGGGATCGTCACGATCCTCTGGGTCCTCTACGGCTTCAGCCTCGCCTTCGGCACCGATTCCGGTTCCCTCATCGGCTGGAACTCCGACTACGTGGGCCTCAGCGGCATCGGCATCACCGAGCTCTGGGACGGCTACACCATCCCGGTCTACGTCTTCGCCGTCTTCCAGCTGATGTTCGCCGTCATCACCCCGGCCCTGATCAGCGGCGCCCTCGCCGACCGCGTGAAGTTCAGCGCCTGGGTCCTCTTCACCGCGCTGTGGGTCACCGTCGTCTACTTCCCCGTCGCCCACTGGGTCTGGGGCGCCGGCGGCTGGCTCTTCGAGATGGGCGTCATCGACTTCGCCGGCGGCACCGCCGTCCACATCAACGCCGGCGCCGCCGCCCTCGGCGTGATCCTCGTCATCGGCAAGCGCGTCGGCTTCAAGAAGGACCCGATGCGCCCGCACAGCCTGCCCCTCGTGATGCTGGGCGCCGGTCTCCTCTGGTTCGGCTGGTTCGGATTCAACGCGGGCTCCTGGCTCGGCAACGACGACGGCGTCGGCGCGGTCATGTTCGTCAACACCCAGGTCGCCACCGCCGCCGCCATGCTGGCCTGGCTCGCCTACGAGAAGCTGCGCCACGGCTCCTTCACCACCCTCGGCGCCGCCTCCGGCGCGGTAGCCGGCCTCGTCGCCATCACCCCCGCCGGCGGCTCGGTCAGCCCGCTCGGTGCGATCGCCGTCGGCGCCATCGCCGGTGTGCTGTGCGCCATGGCGGTGGGCCTGAAGTACAAGTTCGGCTACGACGACTCCCTCGACGTCGTCGGCGTCCACCTCGTCGGCGGCATCGCCGGCTCCCTGCTCGTCGGCCTCTTCGCCACCGGCGGGGTCCAGTCCGACGCGGCCGGCCTCTTCTACGGCGGCGGCCTGGAGCAGCTCGGCAAGCAGGCCATCGGAGTCTTCTCCGTCCTCGCCTACTCTCTGGTGGCATCCGCGGTGCTCGCCTTCCTCCTCGACAAGACGATCGGGATGCGCGTCGCCGAAGACGTCGAGGTCGCCGGCATCGACCAGAGCGAACACGCCGAGACCGCATACGACTTCAGCGGCGCCGGTGGCGGAGCCGCCGCGCGGAGCACCGCCTCCCCCCTCCCCTCCGCCGCGAGCAAGAAGGTTGACGCATGAAGCTGATCACCGCGATCGTCAAGCCGCACAAGCTGGACGAGATCAAGGAAGCCCTCCAGGCCTTCGGAGTGCAGGGCCTCACGGTCAGCGAGGCCAGCGGCTACGGCCGCCAGCGCGGCCACACCGAGGTCTACCGGGGCGCCGAGTACCAGGTCGACCTCGTCCCAAAGATCCGCATCGAGGTGCTGGTCGAGGACTCCGACGCCGAGGAGCTCATCCGGGTCGTCGTCAGCGCGGCGGCCACCGGAAAGATCGGCGACGGCAAGGTGTGGAGCGTCCCCGTGGACTCGGTCGTCCGGGTCCGCACCGGCGAGCGCGGCGCCGACGCGCTCTGAGGCTGACGGGAGCTGCTGGGTGACGAGCACGGAAGACACCACGGACCACACGGCCGACTCGGGACCCAGCGGATACGCCGCGGCCCGGCTGCGACTCCTCCAGGAGGAGTCGCGGTCCGGGCCCTCGCGGCGTTCCGCCCTGGCCGGACTGACCGACGCATGGCTGAACGCCCTCTTCGCCACCGCCGCACGCGAGACCGGCGTCCGCGGCGCCACCCTCGTGGCCGTGGGCGGCTACGGCAGGGCCGAACTCTCCCCGCGCAGCGACCTCGACCTCCTGCTGCTGCACGACGGCAAGGCCGATCCCCAGGCGCTCGGCGCACTCGCCGACCGCCTCTGGTACCCGGTGTGGGACCTCGGCGTCGCCCTCGACCACTCGGTACGCACCCCCGCCGAAGCCCGCAGGACCGCCGCCGAGGACCTCAAGGTGCACCTGGGCCTGCTGGACGCCCGGACGGTCGCCGGCGACGCCGGACTCCTCACGGGCCTGCGGACCTCCGTACTGGCCGACTGGCGCAACCAGGCGCCGAAACGACTCCCGGAGCTGCACTCCCTCTGCCGCGAGCGGGCCGAGCGGGCCGGGGAGCTCCGCTTCCTGCTCGAACCCGACCTCAAGGAGGCCCGCGGCGGGCTCCGGGACGCCACCGCGCTGCGGGCGGTCGCCGCCTCCTGGCTCGCCGACGCCCCGCGCGAAGGCCTCGCCGAAGCCCGGCGGCGGCTCCTGGACGCCCGCGACGCCCTCCACCTGGTCACCGGCCGGGCCACCGACCGGCTCTCCCTGCAGGAACAGGACCAGGTCGCGGCTCGGCTCGGCCTCCTCGGCGCCGACGCACTGCTGCGCGAGGTCTACGAGGCCGCGCGCGTGGTCGCGTACGCCGGCGACGTGACCTGGCGCGAGGTCGGACGGGTGCTGCGGGCCCGCGCCGCCCGGCCCAGGCTGCGCGGACTGCTCGGCGGCCGCGGCGCCACCGCCGCAGCCCGGGCACCCCTGGCCGAAGGCGTGGTGGAGTCCGACGGGGAGGCCGTCCTGGCCCTGGCCGCCCGCCCGGACCGCGACGCGGTACTGGCCCTGCGGCTGGCCGCGGCCGCCGCGCAGGCGGGACTGCCCGTGTCGCCGCACGCCGTACGCCGGCTCGCGCAGCAGGGCAGGACGCTGCCGGTGCCCTGGCCGGCCGAGGCCCGTGAGCAGCTGCTCACGCTCCTGGGCGCCGGTGAGCCGACGGTGGCCGTCTGGGAGGCCATGGAGGCCGAAGGACTGATCACCCGGCTCCTGCCCGACTGGGAGCGGGTGCGCTGCCGCCCCCAGCGCAATCCCGTCCACACCTGGACCGTCGACCGGCACCTGATCGAGACGGCCGTGCGCGCCGCGGCCCTCACCCGCCGGGTGGGCCGCCCCGACCTGCTGCTGATGGCCGCACTCCTGCACGACATCGGCAAGGGCTGGCCGGGCGACCACTCGGTCGCCGGGGAGACCATCGCACGGGACGTCGCCGCACGGGTGGGCTTCGACGCCCAGGACGTCGCCGTACTGGGAGCCCTCGTACGGCACCACCTGCTGCTGATCGACACCGCGACCCGGCGCGACCTGGAGGACCCGGCCACCGTCCGCTCCGTCGCCGAGGCCGTCGGATCGGTGGGCACGCTGGAGATCCTGCACGCCCTCACCGAGGCGGACGCCCTGGCCACCGGGCCGGCCGCGTGGAGCGCCTGGCGGGGCTCGCTCGTCGCGGACCTCGTCACGCGCGTCGCCGCCGTGCTGCGCGGCGCGGCCCCGGCCGAGCGGGAGCCGGAGATCCCGAGCGCCGAGCAGGAACGCCTGGCGGTGGAGGCGCTGCGCACGCGCGAACCGGTCGTGGCGCTCCAGTCCCGCCAGGAGGAAGCGGACGCGGTCGGCGTGGAGCTCGTGGTGGCGGTGCCCGACCAGCCGGGGGTCCTCCCCGCGGCGGCCGGGGTGCTGGCCCTGCACCGGCTCACCGTACGGGCGGCGGACCTGCGCTCCGTGGAACTCCCGGACCGGCTGGGAGAGGTCCTGGTCCTGCGGTGGCGGGTGGCGGCCGAGTACGGGGCGCTGCCCGAGGCCGCCCGGCTGCGCACCGACCTGGTGCGCGCCCTGGACGGCTCGCTCGACGTCCCGGCGAAGCTGGCGGACCGCGAGGCGGCCTACCCGCGCCGACGCGGGGTCGTCCCGCCGCCGCCCCGGGTCACGGTGGTCCCGGACGTCTCCTCGCTGGCCACGGTGCTGGAGGTACGCGCGCCCGACGCCGTCGGCCTGCTGCACCGCATCGGGCGGGCGCTGGAGACCGGCGGGGTGCGTGTGCGCAGCGCGCACGTCTCCACGCTGGGCGCCAACGCGGTGGACACCCTGTACGTGACGACCCCGGAGGGCAAGCCCCTGGACCCCGCGGACGCGGCGGCCCTCGCCGCCTCGGTGGCGGCCGCCCTGTCGTAACCGGGTGCGACGCCGCCGCCCGGGGCTCCGGGCGGCGGCGGACCGTACCGGGAGCAGGCAGGTCCCCGGACGGGGGAAGCGCCCGATACCCTGGGGGACGACCACAACGCCCCCGACCCGAGGAATCGCGACCACCGTGTTCGATACGCTCTCCGACCGCTTGGCGAATACCTTCAAGGGCCTGCGCGGCAAAGGCCGGCTGTCCGAGGCTGACATCGACGCAGCGGCCCGGGAAATCCGTATCGCGCTCCTTGAGGCCGACGTCGCCCTCCCGGTCGTCCGCTCCTTCATCGCGAACGTCAAGGAACGCGCGCGCGGTGAAGAGGTCAGCAAGGCCCTGAACCCTGGCCAGCAGGTCCTGAAGATCGTCAACGAGGAGCTCGTCACCATCCTCGGTGGCGAGACCCGGCGGCTGCGCTTCGCCAAGACCGCCCCCACCGTGATCATGCTGGCCGGTCTCCAGGGTGCGGGCAAGACCACCCTCGCCGGAAAGCTCGGCCTCTGGCTGAAGGGGCAGGGCCACGCCCCGCTGCTCGTCGCCTGCGACCTCCAGCGTCCCAACGCCGTCAACCAGCTGAGCGTCGTCGCCGAGCGCGCCGGCGTGGCCGTGTACGCCCCCCAGCCCGGCAACGGCGTCGGCGACCCGGTCCAGGTCGCGAAGGACTCCGTCGAGTACGCGCGCACCAAGCAGTTCGACATCGTCATCGTCGACACCGCCGGCCGCCTCGGCATCGACGCCGAGCTGATGCAGCAGGCCGCGGACATCCGCGACGCCGTCAGCCCGGACGAGATCCTCTTCGTCGTCGATGCCATGATCGGCCAGGACGCGGTCAACACCGCCGAGGCCTTCCGCGACGGCGTCGGCTTCGACGGCGTGGTGCTCTCCAAGCTCGACGGCGACGCCCGCGGCGGTGCCGCGCTCTCCATCGCGCACGTCACCGGCAAGCAGATCATGTTCGCCTCGAACGGCGAGAAGCTCGACGACTTCGACGCCTTCCACCCCGACCGCATGGCGGGCCGGATCCTCGACATGGGTGACATGCTCACCCTCATCGAGCAGGCCGAGAAGACCTTCTCGCAGGCCGAGGCCGAGAAGATGGCGGCCAAGCTCGCCAAGGGCCCCAAGGAGTTCACGCTCGACGACTTCCTGGCCCAGATGGAGCAGGTCCGCAAGATGGGCTCCATCTCCAAGCTGCTCGGCATGCTGCCCGGCATGGGGCAGATCAAGGACCAGATCAACAACATCGACGAGCGCGACGTCGACCGCACCGCCGCGATCATCAAGTCGATGACCCCGGCCGAGCGCCAGGACCCGACGATCATCAACGGCTCGCGCCGGGCCCGTATCGCCAAGGGCTCCGGGACCGAGGTCAGCGCCGTCAAGTCGCTGGTCGAGCGGTTCTTCGACGCCCGCAAGATGATGTCCCGCATGGCCCAGGGCGGCGGGATGCCCGGCATGCCGGGCATCCCGGGGATGGGCGGCGGCCCCGGCCGGCAGAAGAAGCAGGTCAAGCAGGCCAAGGGCAAGCGCAAGAGCGGCAACCCGATGAAGCGCAAGGAAGAGGAGGCCGCAGCCGCGGCCCGCCGCGAGCAGGGCCCGCAGGCGGTCGACCCGGCGGCCGCTTCCAACCCGTTCGGCCTTCCCGCAGGCGGTCAGGGCGGTCAGGACTTCGACCTCCCGGACGAGTTCAAGAAGTTCATGAAGTAGGACGCGGACAGCCGCGACGAGGGCCCCGGCCAGGGTGTGAGCAGCAGTAGTTCACACGGTCGGGGCCCTTCCGTTCGCCGGTGTGCCGCTCGTCCCCGCCCCGATGCCCCCGGCGGGCCGTTACGCCACCCGGGCGATGACGTACCGGAAGATGTTCGGCAGCCAGACGGTGCCGTCGGGTCGCTCGAAGGGGTGAAGCGCCTCGGCGAGCTCCTTCTCCGCGAGCGCCGCATCGGACGCGCCGTCGTAGAGACCGGTCGACACAAGCCCCCGTACCGCGCTGTCCACGTCCGCGTAGCCGAAGGGGCAGAACACCCGCCCCGAACCGTCCGGGCGCAGCCCGGCGCGCTCCACCACCGCGTCCAGGTCCACGGGCACCGGACCGCCGCCCAGCACCGAGGGCACCGTGCAGCGTTCGGCGGGGCCCCAGTCGGCCAGCACCACGGCCCCGCCGCGTCTGACCGCCGGCAGGGCCGAGGCCAGGGCCGCCGGCGTGGGGGAGAGGGCCAGCAGGACGTCGTAGGGGCGGAGCGGCGAGGGCGCCGCCGGCGGGGCCGGCAGTACCTCCAGCAGCCGTTCGCGGGCCAGCGCCCGCCGGGCCGGATCCGCCTCCACACCCGTGGCCGCGGCTCCCCGCGCGGCCGCCAGCAGCAGGGCCAGGCCGGCCCCGCAGTCGAGGCCCAGCAGCCGGTCACCCGGCCCGACCTCCAGCCGGTCGTAGACCGCCTCGTACAGCGGTACCAGCATCCGTTCCTGGATCTCCGCCCAGTCCCGGGCGGCGAGCGTCGCGGTCGACGTCGGTGTCATCGAAGAATCGCTCCTGATTCCGTCTCGCCCCCCAGCCCCCGTTGCCAGAGAACTCCCCATTCGCCCCCGCGTCCAGAGGAGCGCGGCACCCGATTCACGCATCCCGTGCCGGGCGCCGTACGATTCGCGG
Source organism: Streptomyces sp. NPDC060232 (assembly GCF_042726555.1). NCBI lineage: Bacteria > Bacillati > Actinomycetota > Actinomycetes > Kitasatosporales > Streptomycetaceae > Streptomyces > Streptomyces sp. NPDC060232. The sequence continues at coordinate 406,542 of NZ_JBHXAG010000002.1, forward strand.
CATGGCAAAGGCACCCGTTCTCACCCCGCAGGCGGAGGATTTCCCCCGCTGGTACCAGGATCTGATCAACAAGGCCGAGCTGGCCGACAACGGTCCGGTCCGCGGCACCATGGTCATCCGACCGTACGGCTACGGCCTGTGGGAGCGGATGCAGCAGGAGATGGACGCGCGCATCAAGGACGCTGGCGCCCAGAACGCGTACTTCCCGCTCTTCATCCCGCAGTCGTACCTCACGCGCGAAGCGGAGCACGTCGAGGGCTTCGCCCCCGAGCTCGCGGTCGTCACGCACGGCGGCGGCAAGGAGCTGGAGGAGCCGGTCGTCGTCCGGCCCACGTCCGAGACGATCATCAACGACTACTTCTCCAAGTGGGTCCAGAGCTACCGCGACCTGCCGCTGCTGATCAACCAGTGGGCCAACGTGGTCCGCTGGGAGATGCGCCCCCGCGTCTTCCTCCGCACGAGCGAGTTCCTCTGGCAGGAGGGCCACACGGCCCACGCCACCTACGAGGAAGCCCGCGACTACGCCGCCCGCATCCACCGCGACGTCTACGGCGACTTCATGACGAACGTGCTCGGCATCGACGTCGTGCTCGGCCGCAAGACCGCCAAGGAGCGCTTCGCCGGCGCCATCAACACCCTCACCCTCGAGGGCATGATGGGCGACGGCAAGGCCCTGCAGATGGGCACCAGCCACGAGCTCGGCACCAACTTCGCCAAGGCCTTCAACACGCAGTACCTGTCGAAGGAAGGCAAGCAGGAGCTCGTCTGGCAGACCTCGTGGGGCGTCTCGACCCGCATGGTCGGCGGCCTGATCATGTCCCACGGCGACGACAACGGCCTGCGCGTCCCGCCGCGCCTCGCGCACGTCCAGGTCGTCGTCATGGCGATCAAGGGTGACGAGGCCGTCGCCAAGGTCCGCGAGCTGGGCGACCGGCTGAAGGCCGCCGGGATCCGCGTGCACGTCGACGACCGCGTCGACACCCCCTTCGGCCGCCGCGCCGTGGACTGGGAGCTCAAGGGCGTACCGGTCCGCGTCGAGATCGGCCCCCGCGACCTGGAGGCCGGCACCGCGATGCTCGCCCGCCGGATCCCGGGCGGGAAGACCCCGGTGCAGATCGACGCGCTCGCCGACCTGCTGCCCAAGGTGCTGGACGAGGACCAGGCGCAGCTGCTGCGCGAGTCCCGCGAGCGCCGCGAGTCCCGTACCTCCGACGTCGCGACCATCGAGGAGGCCGCCGAGGCCGCCGTCGCCGGCGGCTGGGCGCGGATCCCGTGGGCCGACCTCGGCCCGGAGGGCGAGGCGAAGCTGGCCGAGCAGGCCGTCTCCGTGCGCTGCCTGGTGGCCGAGGACGGGTCCGTGCCGGACGCCGACGACGCGCCCGGTACCCTCGCGATCGTGGCGCGCTCGTACTGATCACGCCGCCGAGGCTCCCGGGCCCCGGCGTGCGGCTGGTGCCGCGCGCCGGGGCCGGTCCTTTTTTGGTCGACGTTACGTACCGACTCCTCCTGAGTTCGGCGCACCCGTCCTCGTCGGGACGCATGAGGCTGAACTGACTGGTACGTGCAAAAAATTTGGAATGGCCCGGAATCGGAACACCCGGGCACCCCGGCTCGTTGTCACGACGTGAGCACGACACCACCTGTTCTCGCCGCAGAGCTGGCGCAGGCGTGGGCCGACATTCAGCGGTACCACCCCGAGCTGCCTGACCTTGCCGCGCCCGAGTCCCTGATCGGAGAGTCCTCGTCCGCCTGCGGCGCCGAACTCTCCTTCGAGCGACTGCTGCACGAGGCAGTCCACGGCATCGCGGCCGCCCGCGGTGTCCGTGACACCTCACGCGCAGGCCGCTACCACAACCGCAGATTCCTCGCGATCGCCGAGGAGATGGGGCTGGACCACTCCGACGAGCCGCACGCGAGCAGCGGCTTCTCGCTGGTCACGCTCAATCCCGAGGCCAAGCGGCGCTACCGTCCCACCATGGAGCGGCTGCAGCGCGCTCTCAAGGCCCACACCGCCGCCACCGCCGCCGACACCAAGCGCACCTTCCGCGGACCTGCAGCCCGGCACGGCTCCTCGGGCGGCGGCGTGCGCGTCAAGGCGGTCTGCGACTGCGGGCGCAACGTACGGGTCGTCCCCTCCGTGCTCGCCCAGGCGCCGATCGTGTGCGGCGGCTGCATGAAGCCCTTCCGCATCCCCGAGGTGGCGATCGCGGCGGCCTCCTGACCGCCCCCGCCCGCCGACGGGGCCACCGCCCCCCACGGCGAAGCGACCGCCGGGCCCCCGCCCCCACCGGGGCGGCCGGTCCGCGCACGCGCGGGCACCGCGCAGCGCCGTACCGCCGGGGGCAGTCCGTCCTGCCCGCCCGGCCGAGTGCGCCGCAGGCGTATGGCACAATGGCTAGCTGTACTCGACAGTCGCATAGGACCCCTCTCTCCTCCGGCTGACGCGTCCATCGGGCACCCGAGTACCGCAACCCCACGTGGCATCTCATGTGCCCCACCACGTCAAGTTCAGGAGACACCACTCCAGTGGCAGTCAAGATCAAGCTCAAGCGCCTCGGTAAGATCCGCTCTCCCCACTACCGCATCGTCGTCGCCGACGCCCGCACCCGCCGGGACGGCCGCGCGATCGAGGAGATCGGCATCTACCAGCCGACCTACAACCCGTCGCGCATCGAGGTCAACGGCGAGCGCGCCCAGTACTGGCTCTCTGTCGGCGCCCAGCCGACCGAGGCCGTTCTCGCCATCCTGAAGCTCACCGGTGACTGGCAGGCGCACAAGGGCCTCCCGGCCCCCGCGCCGCTGCTGCAGCCGGCCACGAAGGAAGACAAGCGTCGCTCCTTCGACGAGTTCGCCAAGGCCCTCGAGGGCATCGGCGAGGGCAAGGGCGAAGCCATCACGCAGAAGAAGAAGGCCGACAAGAAGGCGGACGAGGCTGAGGCCGCCGCCGAGTCGACCGAGGCCTGAGCATGCTCGAGGAGGCTCTTGAGCACCTCGTAAAGGGCATTGTGGACAACCCCGACGAAGTGCAGGTCGCCTCGCGCAACCTGCGCCGCGGGCAGGTACTCGAGGTCCGGGTCCACCCCGACGACCTCGGCAAGGTGATCGGCCGCAACGGCCGCACCGCACGTGCCCTGCGTACCGTCGTGGGCGCCATCGGCGGCCGGGGGATCCGCGTCGACCTCGTCGACGTGGACCAGGTCCGCTGAGCAGTTGAATCACCGGCACGGGCCGGGGAGGGCATACGTGCCCGCCCCGGCCCGTCGTCGTCTGAACAGGAGAGGCACAGACAGTGGAGCTGGTAGTCGCGCGGATCGGCCGCGCCCACGGCATCAAGGGTGAGGTCACCGTCGAGGTGCGCACGGACGAGCCGGAACTGCGGCTCAGCCCCGGCGCCGTGCTGCGCACCGAACCGGCTTCGGTCGGCCCGCTGACCATCGAGACGGGCCGGGTGCACAGCGGCCGGCTGATGCTGCGCTTCGCCGGCGTCAAGGACCGCACCGCGGCGGAGTCGCTGCGCAACACCCTCCTCATCGCCGACGTGGACCCGGCGGAGCTGCCCGAGGAGGAGGACGAGTACTACGACCACCAGCTGATGGACCTGGACGTGGTGCTCGCGGACGGCACCGAGATCGGCCGGATCACCGAGATCTCCCACCTTCCCTCGCAGGACCTCTTCATCGTCGAGCGCCCCGACGGCACCGAGGTGATGATCCCCTTCGTCGAGGAGATCGTCGCCGAGATCGACCTGGAGGAGCAGCGCTGCGTCATCACGCCGCCGCCCGGTCTGATCGACGACCGCGCCGAGATCGTCTCCACCCGGGACGCCGAGGCCGAGGGCGACGCCTGATGCGTCTCGACGTCGTCACGATCTTCCCCGAGTACCTGGAACCGCTGAACGTCTCCCTCGTCGGCAAGGCCCGCGCCCGCGGCCAGCTCGACGTCCACGTCCACGACCTGCGGGACTGGACCCACGACCGGCACAACACGGTCGACGACACCCCCTACGGCGGCGGTCCCGGCATGGTCATGAAGACCGGGCCGTGGGGCGAGGCGCTGGACGAGGCGCTGGCCGACGGCTACGAGGCGGGCGCGCACGGCCCCGTCATGGTGGTCCCCACGCCCAGCGGCCGGCCGTTCACCCAGGAACTGGCCGTCGAACTCTCCGAGCGGCCCTGGCTGATCTTCACGCCCGCCCGCTACGAGGGCATCGACCGCCGGGTGATGGACGAGTACGCCACGCGCATGCCGGTGTACGAGGTCTCCATCGGCGACTACGTCCTGGCGGGCGGCGAGGCGGCCGTCCTGGTCGTCACCGAGGCCGTGGCGCGGCTGCTGCCCGGCGTCCTGGGCAACGCCGAGTCGCACCGGGACGACTCCTTCGCGCCCGGCGAGATGGCGAACCTGCTGGAGGGGCCCGTCTACACCAAGCCGCCGGTGTGGCGCGGCCGGGACATTCCGGAGGTGCTGCTCAGCGGCCACCACGGCAAGATCGCCCGGTGGCGCCGGGACGAGGCCTTCCGCCGGACCGCGAGCAACCGCCCCGACCTGATCGAGCGCTGCGAGGCTTCCGCCTTCGACAAGAAGGACCGCGAGATCCTCTCCATCCTGGGCTGGCAGCCGTCGCCGGACGGCCGATTTTGGCGCAGGCCGCAGGCCGTGGAAGAATAGGCGGCTGCTGTGTGCTCGCCGGACGCCCCTGCCACAGGGGGACCGTCGGCCGCCGAGTGGCACGGCTCCCGAATTTTCTACGGAAACCCGCACTGGCGACCTGTGGCGTCATGCGAAGAAAGCAGACGAAGAACATGTCTCACCTGCTCGATGGCGTCAACGCCGCCGCGCTCCGCTCGGACGTCCCGGCCTTCCGCCCGGGTGACACGATCAACGTGCACGTCCGCGTGATCGAGGGCAACCGCTCCCGTATCCAGCAGTTCAAGGGTGTCGTCATCCGCCGCCAGGGCGCCGGTGTCTCCGAGACCTTCACCGTTCGCAAGGTCTCCTTCAGCGTCGGCGTGGAGCGTACCTTCCCGGTCCACTCCCCGATCTTCGAGAAGATCGAGCTCGTCACCCGCGGTGACGTGCGCCGTGCGAAGCTGTACTACCTCCGTGAGCTCCGCGGCAAGGCCGCGAAGATCAAGGAGAAGCGCGACAAGTAAGGTCGCCACCGGTGTCCGGGGGCGGCCGGATAGGCTCGCCCCCGATGGACACCGAAGCACCTCACACGCAGCGCGGTCACTCTTCCCTCCGCGAGGGGCAAGGGTGGCCGCGTTCTGCGTTCTCCAGGACCGGCGCGGCCGGGCACGGACGGCGGGCCCCCGGGCGGCAGCTGACCTGGCGTCGGGCGGGGGCGCTCGGCGTGCTCTGCACGGTCTTCCTGCTGCTGCTCAGCAACTTCGTCGTCCAGCCCTTCCTGATCCCCAGCCGCTCCATGGAGCCGACGCTCAAGGTCGGGGACCGGGTGCTGGTGAACAAGCTGGCGTACCGTTTCGGTGATCAGCCGCGCCGCGGGGACCTGGTGGTCTTCGACGGCACGGGATCCTTCGTACGCGAGCGCGCGGACGGCAACCCGGTCGGCGGCCTCGTGCACGGAGCGGCCTCGGCGCTCGGGCTCGCGGAGCCCTCCGACACCGACTTCGTGAAGCGGGTGGTGGGTGTGGGTGGTGACGACGTGGTCTGCTGCGACGCGGGCGGCCGGGTCGCGGTGAACGGCGTCCCGCTGGACGAGCCGTACCTGTACCCGGGGGACGCCCCCTCGGTGGTGCCCTTCCGGATCGTCGTGCCCCTGGGGACCCTGTGGGTGATGGGTGATCATCGTTCCCAGTCCCGGGACTCGCGGGACCACCTCGGGGAACCGGGCGGGGGGATGGTGCCGGTGGACAAAGTGATCGGGCGGGCCGACTGGATCGGCTGGCCGGTTTCGCGGTGGGGCGCCGTCGGCGGCGGCCATGGGTAGCCGCGGGCGGCCGCGGGGCCGACGGGAGCGGGAGCGCGAGCCGGAGCCGCGGGGCAGGCCTCGCGGCCGGCGGGACTGGCTCGACGAGGAGCCCGAGCCCGAGCCGGAGCCGCGCGGAAGGCCGCGGGGCCGGCGCGAGCCCGAACCGGAGCCGGAGCCGGAGCCCGTCGTGGCGGAGGGCGGCCGGGCCCAACGGCGCCGCCTGGCCCGCAAGGTCCGGCGGCGGCGCCGCACGCGCCGGGCGGGTGAGCTGCCCCTGCTCGTGGTGGTGGCGCTGTGCATAGCCCTGCTCCTCAAGACCTTCCTGGTGCAGGCCTTCTTCATCCCGTCGGGCTCCATGGAGCAGACCATCCGGATCGGCGACCGGGTCCTGGTGGACAAGCTGACCCCGTGGTTCGGCTCCAAGGTCGAGCGCGGGGACGTCGTCGTGTTCAAGGACCCGGGCGGCTGGCTCAGGGGCGAGTCGGCCCGGCAGGCCCCGGACCCGATCGTGGTCAAGCAGATCAAGCAGGCCCTGACCTTCATCGGCCTGCTTCCCTCGTCCGACGAACAGGACCTGATCAAGCGCGTCATCGGCGTCGGCGGTGACACCGTCAAGTGCTGCGATGCCAAGGGCCGGGTCACCGTCAACGGCTCGCCGCTCGACGAGCCGTACGTGAAGCCGGGAAACACCCCCTCCGACATCCCCTTCGAGGTGGAGGTGCCGGCCGGACGGCTGTTCGTGATGGGCGACCATCGGGCGAATTCGTCCGATTCCCGCTTCCACCTCGACGAGGCCTTCGAGGGCACCATCGACGAGAACGGGGTCGTGGGGGAGGCCGTGGTGATCGCCTGGCCGTTCGGACACTGGACCCGTCTGGAACAGCCGGCGACCTTCCGCATGGTGCCCGATCAGGCACGCCGTGCGGGACGCGGCCCCAGGCGGCGCCGCTCGGGCGCGCCGTTCGCATAGTGTGTCCTGGGTCTCCCGAGCCTTAGGGAACTCCCGCTCGTTAAGGGAGGGGAGGACCCGTGTCCGGTTCGGTACGGGCGGTGATCGTGAGTGAGGAGTGGATGTGGGGGACGTGGCGGTAGGCGCACGGTCCGGACGCGACGAGGGCGAGGAGCGGCCGGACGACGCCGTCGCGCGCGAGGCCGAGGAGGACGGCGCTCTGGAGAAGCCGCACCGCTCCTTCTGGAAGGAGCTCCCGCTCCTCATCGGCATTGCCCTGCTGCTGGCCCTGCTGATCAAGACCTTCCTGGTCCAGGCGTTCTCGATCCCCTCGGACTCGATGCAGGACACCCTGCAGCGCGGGGACCGGGTGCTGGTCGACAAGCTCACCCCGTGGTTCGGCTCCGAGCCGGAGCGCGGCGAGGTCGTGGTCTTCCACGACCCCGCCAACTGGCTGTCGGGCGAGCCCACGCCGGAGCCGAACATCGCGCAGAAGGTCCTCAGCTGGATCGGCCTGATGCCGTCCGCCGAGGAGAAGGACCTGATCAAGCGGACCATCGCCATCGGCGGTGACACGGTCGAGTGCAAGAAGGGGGGACCGGTCGTCGTCAACGGCAAGGCGCTCGACGAGCCGTACGTCTACCCCGGCAACACCGCGTGCGACGACCACCCCTTCGGCCCGCTCAAGGTGCCCGAGGGCAAGATCTGGGTGATGGGCGACCACCGCCAGAACTCCCAGGACTCCCGTTACCACATGGAGGACTCCACGCAGGGCTTCGTGCCGGTGGACAAGGTCGTCGGGCGGGCCGTCGTGATCGCGTGGCCGGTGAACCGCTGGTCCACGCTGCCGGTCCCGGACACCTTCGACCAGCCGGGCATCGGCAACCAGGCCGCGGCCACCGCGCTCGGTCTCGGCGCCGCCGGACTGGCACCGGTCGGGCTCGGCCCGGGCGCGCTGGGGCTCGCCGGAGCGGTCCCGCTCGTCATGTGGCGCCGCCGGAAGCTGACCAGCGGCCGTACCGACGGGTAGGGTGCCGCCCAGGTCGACGATCCCGATGTGGGGGCGCTGGAATGGGCGGAACAGAAGCGATACGCAGTGGCAAGGATGGCCGCGGCGGTCTCGGCAACGTGTTGTCGGGAATCGTCGTGGCCATCGGTTTTGCGCTCTTCCTCGGCGGCTTCGTGTGGGGGGCGCTGGTCTACCAGCCCTACACGGTCCCGACGGACTCGATGATGCCGACGGTGCGGCCCGGCGACCGGCTGCTGGCCCAGCGCATCGACGGCGGTGAGGTGCGCCGCGGGGACGTGGTCGTCTTTACTGATTCCATGTGGAGCGATTCGCCCATGGTCAAGCGGGTGGTCGGCGTCGGCGGCGACACCGTCAAGTGCTGCGGCGCGGGCGGCGAGCTGACCGTGAACGGCGTCCCGCTGGACGAACCCTACGCCGACACCAGTCGGCCGGACTCGGGCCTGGACATGCCGCCCGGGCAGGCCCCGCCGCCCGGGACCCCCTTCGAGGTGACGGTCCCCGAGGAGAACCTCTTCCTGCTCGGCGACCGGCGTGCCGCCTCGCTTGACTCGCGGTCCCACCTCCAGGAGGCCGGTCAGGGCACCGTGCCGCGCTCCGCCGTCAGTGCCCGCGTCGACGCCCTGGCCTGGCCTTCCATGACGATGCTGGAACGGCCGCGGACGTACGCCGCCCTGCCCGGCGGGACCTCGGGGCACGGGCCGCTGCGGCTCCAGGTGGCGGCCGTGGCCGCCGGAGCCGCCCTCGTAGTGCTGGGAGCCGCGTACGGGCCCCTCGCGCGGGCCCTGGGACGGGGGCGGCGGGAGCGGGCCGGTGTCGCCTGACCCGGCGGGTGAGCGCCGCCCCCGCCAGGTGTCCCGGGTGATCCTGCTCGACCCGGCGGACCGGATCCTGCTGCTGCACGGTTTCGAACCGGCCGACCCCTCGGACGACTGGTGGTTCACACCGGGCGGCGGACTGGAGGGGACGGAGACCCGGCAGCAGGCCGCGCTGCGCGAGCTGGCCGAGGAGACCGGGATCACCGAGGTGGAGCTGGGGCCTGTGCTGTGGCACCGCTTCTGCTCCTTCCCCTTCGACGGCCGGCGCTGGGAGCAGGACGAGTGGTACTTCCTGGCCCGGACCAGCCGGACCGCGACCTGCATGGGCGGGCTGACCGAGCTGGAGCGGCGCAGCGTCACCGGAGCCAGGTGGTGGACCTCCGAGGAACTTCTCACGGCACATGAGACGGTGTACCCGACCAGACTCGCCGAGCTGCTCCGCACGCTGCTCGACGATGGTCCTCCGGGTGCCCCGGTGGTCCTGGCCCCGGAAATCGTTTAGGGGCGCACGGCGCTGGCGCACAATAGGGGGACGCACGGCTGAAGGGGAACATGCCATGAGTGCCGAGGACCTCGAAAAGTACGAGACCGAGATGGAGCTGAAGCTCTATCGGGAGTACCGCGACGTCGTCGGGCTGTTCAAGTACGTGATCGAGACCGAACGCCGTTTCTACCTCACCAACGACTACGAGATGCAGGTGCACTCGGTCCAGGGGGAGGTCTTCTTCGAGGTCTCCATGGCCGATGCCTGGGTCTGGGACATGTACCGGCCGGCCCGCTTCGTCAAGCAGGTCCGGGTGCTGACCTTCAAGGACGTGAACATCGAGGAGCTCAACAAGAGCGACCTCGAAATGCCCGGCAGCTGATCGCCTCACCCGGGAGGGTGACGGGTCCGTCCACAGCGGCCGGGTTGTCCACCAAGATCCACAGGGTGGGCCGGGACGCGGGACCGTCGGTGCCGGAGGTGGTGCCGGATGGACGCGAAGAGCGTGGCACGGCAGGCGATGGGGCGGTACGGCGAGGAGCTCGCGGCACGGCGGCTGACCGAGGCCGGGATGACCGTGATCGCGCGGAACTGGCGGTGCCGCGGCGGAGAGATCGACATCGTCGCGCGCGACGGGGACGCCCTCGTCGTGTGCGAGGTCAAGACCCGTCGCACGGGTGACTTCGAGCACCCGATGGCGGCCGTACGGACCGCGAAGGCAGATCGGCTGAGGCGCCTCGCCGGGCGCTGGCTCGCCGATCACGGCGGACCACCGCCGGGCGGGGTCCGTATCGACCTCGTGGGAGTCCTGCTGCCGCGGCGCGGCGCACCCCTGGTGGAACACGTCAGGGGGGTGGCCTGATGGGGTTCGCGCGAGCCTGCTCCGTGGCCCTGGTGGGCGTCGACGGCGTGGTGGTCGAGGTCCAGGCCGACCTGGAGCCCGGAGTCGCGGCCTTCACCCTGGTGGGGCTGCCGGACAAGACCCTCGTCGAGAGCCGGGACCGGGTGCGTGCGGCCGTGGTCAACTCGGGGGCGGCCTGGCCGCAGAAGAAGCTCACGGTCGGGCTGAGCCCGGCCTCCGTACCGAAGTCCGGCGCCGGATTCGACCTGGCCGTCGCGGCGGCCGTGCTCGGGGCGGCCGAGGTGGTCGACCCGGCGGCCATCGCCGACCTCGTGCTGATCGGCGAGCTGGGGCTGGACGGGCGGGTGCGTCCGGTCCGGGGGATCCTGCCGGCCGTCCTCGCCGCGGCCGAGGCCGGCTACCGGCAGGTGGTCGTGCCCCGGCAGTGCGCCGCCGAGGCCGCGCTCGTCCCGGACGTCTCGGTGCTCGGCGTGCGCAGCCTGCGCCAGCTGATCGCCGTCCTGACCGACGGGGAGGTGCCCGAGGAGGAGCCCGGGGACCCGCCGGGCCGACCGGACCCGATGCTGGCCGGACTGCTCGTCCCGGGCGCGGGCCTGGGGACAGGGCTCGCTCCGGGCCGCCCGGGCGGGGACTGCGCCGACTTTCCCGACCTGGCGGACGTGGCCGGGCAGCACACGGCGCGCCGCGCCCTCGAAGTGGCCGCCGCCGGAGGCCACCACCTGTTCCTCAGCGGGCCGCCGGGCGCCGGCAAGACGATGCTGGCCGAGCGGCTGCCCTGGATCCTGCCGCCGCTCACCCGCCAGGACTCCGTGGAGGTCACCGCGGTCCACTCGGTCGCGGGAATCCTTCCGCCCGGCGAACCCCTGGTCTCCCGGCCGCCGTACTGCGCCCCGCACCACTCGGCGACCATGCAGTCCCTGGTGGGCGGCGGGACCGGGGTGCCCCGGCCCGGAGCGGTCTCCCTCGCCCATCGAGGAGTGCTCTTCCTGGACGAGGCCGCGGAGTTCCACAGCCGGGCGCTGGACGCGCTGCGCCAGCCCCTGGAATCGGGGCACGTGGTCATCGCCCGCGCCGCCGGGGTGGTGCGGCTGCCCGCCAGGTTCCTGATGGTCCTCGCCGCGAACCCCTGCCCGTGCGGACGGCACACCCTGCACGGCGCGGGATGCGAATGCCCGCCCTCGGTGATCCGGCGCTACCAGGCCAGACTGTCCGGGCCGCTGCTGGACCGGGTCGACCTGAGGGTGGAGGCCGAGCCCGTGACCCGCGGCGACCTGCTGGGCCGCGGCGGCCGGGGGGAGCCCACCGCGGTGGTCGCCGACCGGGTGCGGGAGGCCCGGGAGCGCGCCGGGGCCCGGCTCGCCGGGACGGCCTGGCGGCTCAACTCCGAAGTACCGGGACAGGAACTGAGGACCCGTTGGCAGGCGGCACCGGGGGCGCTGGCACTGGCCGAGCGTGAACTGGAGCGGGGGCTGCTCACCGCGCGCGGGCTGGACCGGGTCCTGCGGGTCGCCTGGACCGTCGCCGACCTGAGGGGGCGGGACCGGCCCGAGGCGCTGGACGTGGCCGTTGCGCTGGAGCTGCGGACCGGCATCGCCCGCGGAGCCATGTCGGTGCCGGGGGCCGGGACATGACCGGCGCACAGGACGAGGAGATGCTGGCGCGGGCGGCGCTGACACGGGTGCTGGAGCCCGGGGACGCGCACGGCGGGCGCTGGATCCGGGAGCACGGCGCCACGGGGCTGTTGAGACTGCTGACCGACCCGGAGGAGCCATGGCGGACTCCGCCCGGGGTCGGGCCGGAGCGGCTCGCCGCCTACCGCAGACGGGCGGCGCTGGCCGACCCCCGGCGCGACCTCGAACTGGCCGCCGGTTCGGGAGGCCGGTTCGTCTTCCCCGGGTCGGCGCAGTGGCCGACGCAGCTGGACGACCTCGGCGACGAACGGCCCGTCGGGCTCTGGCTGCGGGGCCGGCCCAACCTGCGTACGTGGGCGCTGCGTTCGGTCGCCGTGGTCGGGGCCCGGGCCTGCACCCCGTACGGCGCGCACATGGCGCAGACGCTGGCCGCCGGGCTCGCCGAGCGGGGCTGGGTCGTGGTCTCCGGCGCGGCCTTCGGGATTGACGGGGCCGCACACAGAGGGGCCCTCGCCTCCGCCGGGGCGACCGTGGCGGTGCTCGCCTGCGGGGTGGACGTCGCCTATCCCCGCGGTCACGCCGGGCTGCTCGGCCGGATCGCCGGCCAGGGACTCGTCGTCGGGGAGCTGCCGCCGGGCAGCCACCCCACGCCCAGCCGGTTCGTCCTGCGCAACCGGGTCATCGCCGCCCTCACCCGCGGCACCGTCGTCGTGGAGGCCGCCCACCGCAGCGGCTCCCTGGTCACCGCCCGGCGCGCCCAGCGGCTCGGACGGTTCACGATGGGCGTCCCCGGGCCCGCCACCAGCGGGCTCTCGGGCGGCGTGCACGAACTGCTGAGGGGCGAGGCCGTGCTGGTCACCGACGCGGCGGAAGTGGTCGAACTCGTCGGCTCCATGGGGGAGCTGGCCCCCGAGCGGCGCGGCCCCGTGCTCGCCCGCGACCTGCTGGACCGCGACACGGCCCGCGTGCTCGAAGCCCTGCCTGCCGGACGCCCGGTGACCGCGGCCGACCTGGCACTTGCCTCCGGCATCGGCACCGATGAAGTCATCGGCAGACTGTACGAACTTCACTCTCTGGGGTTCGTCGAACGGCAGGGCGACGGCTGGCAGTTGAGCGGATGGGCGGACGGAGGGGGCATACAAACCCGGGCCGCCCGGCGAGGCGGTCGTTGACCTGGGGAGTTCCGGTGGAAGAGTGAAAGCGATGAGAGACGCGGTCCTCCCGGTGGCAGTCGCCGGGACCGTGCGCCAGGCGCCGGTCCCGGGTCGCCCGCGCGAGCCGGGGCGCCCCTCGGCCCCCGCGCCATCCCGTACTCTTCGCGCACCGCGACACTCTCGTCACGCTACGCTCCCAAGGAATCCGGCTCCGGCAAAGGCGAAGCATGCCCCAACACACCTCAGGGTCCGACCGCGCTGCGGTGCCTCCCGCTGCCCGCGGCGGCGTGCGGTCCACCGCGCCCTCGTCCCTGGAGGGGCTGTGGCGCTCGTACAAGGACTCGGGTGACGAACGGCTGCGGGAGCAGCTGATCCTGCACTACTCGCCGCTGGTGAAGTACGTGGCCGGCCGGGTCAGCGTGGGCCTGCCACCCAACGTGGAGCAGGCCGACTTCGTCTCCTCCGGGGTCTTCGGGCTGATCGACGCCATCGAGAAGTTCGACATCGACCGCTCGATCAAGTTCGAGACCTACGCGATCACCCGGATCCGCGGCGCGATGATCGACGAACTGCGGGCGCTGGACTGGATCCCCCGCTCGGTCCGGCAGAAGGCGCGCGCCGTGGAGCGGGCCTACGCCACGCTGGAGGCCCAGCTGCGGCGCACCCCGACGGAGACCGAGGTCGCCGGCGAGATGGGGATCGGGGTGGAGGACCTCCACGCCGTCTTCAGCCAGTTGTCGCTGGCGAACGTCGTCGCCCTGGAGGAGCTGCTGCACGTCGGCGGCGACGGCGGCGACCGCCTCTCGCTGATGGACACGCTGGAGGACACCGCCGCCGACAACCCGGTGGAGGTGGCGGAGGACCGCGAACTGCGGCGCCTGCTGGCACGGGCCATCAACACGCTGCCGGAACGCGAGAAGACCGTCGTCACCCTCTACTACTACGAGGGCCTCACCCTCGCCGAGATCGGCAACGTACTGGGCGTCACCGAGAGCCGGGTCAGCCAGATCCACACCAAGGCCGTGCTGCAACTGCGCGCGAAGTTGGCGGATGTGGGGCGGTGAGCTTGCGGTACCTCCGTAGAGTGGACGTGTGCCCAGGATTCGAGCGGCCTCCGTGGCCGAGCACCGGTCGATGCAGCGCGGCGCCCTCTTGGACGCCGCGCGTTCCCTGCTGTCCGAAGGCGGTACGGAGGCACTGACCTTCCCCGCCCTGGCGGAGCGGACCGGACTCGCCCGGTCCTCCGTGTACGAGTACTTCCGCTCCCGCGCGGCCGTGGTCGAAGAGCTGTGCGCCGTGGACTTCCCCGTGTGGGCCGCCGAGATCGAGGCGGCGATGGAGCGGGCCGAATCGCCTGAGGCGAAGGTCGAGGCCTACGTGCGCAGCCAGCTGGGACTGGTGGGGGACCGCAGGCACCGGGCGGTCGTGGCGATCTCTGCCGGCGAGCTGGACGCGGGGGCCCGGGAGAAGATCCGGGCCGCGCACGGCGGGCTGATCGCGATGATCGTCGAGGCGCTGGCCGCCCTCGGGCAGGAGCAGCCCAGGCTCGCCGCGATGCTCCTCCAGGGGGTCGTGGACGCCGCAGTGCGCCGCATCGAACTCGGCGCCGCGGAGGATCCCGAGGTCATCACGGAGACGGCCCTCGCCATCGCCCTGCGGGGCGTCCGGGGCTGAACGCCGTCCCGTCAGCGGTCGGCGCCCCGCTTCACACGCCGTCCGGACGCGGCTCCGGCAGCAGGCGCGGCGTGGGCCGCGCCAGGAGCGCCAGCGGGTTGAGGTACGCCTCGCCCGACAGCAGCCCCCAGTGCAGGCACGGCACCGGGCAGTGGGACCCCTCCGTGAGCACCGCCACCACCTGCCCCGCCGCCACTTCCTCGCCCTCCGCGACCAGCGGCCGGACCGGCTCGTAGGTCGTGCGCAGACCGTTCGGCAGGGCGAGCGAGAGCACTCCGCGGCCCGCGACCTGCCCGGCGTGGTGGACCCGGCCGGCGGCGACGGCCCGCAGCTCCGCCCCCACCGGGGCGGCCAGGTCCACCCCGCGGTGGCCGGCCGCGTACGGGGTAGGGGGCGGGTCCCACCAGCGCTCCACCGACAGCGGCGCGGGCAGCGGCCGGACCACGGGCGGTGCCACCGGCGGCGGCGCGGGTGATGCCGTGGGCAGGGCCGCGGGCAGCGCGGTCCGGGCCAGGACCAGGAGAAGGCCGAGCAGCAGTGTCGTCATGCGGCCCAGCGTCCCGCGGTCCCCGGCGCGGTGGGCCGGACTGTGGACGGCCCGGGCACTGTGGACAACGGCGTCACCCGGCATACCGCCGGGTCCCGTACACTTCTTGTGGCGATCCGGGTCACCGGGTCGACTTCGCACGCCCCGGCACCAGCCCGAAACGGCCAGGTGACAGCGTCTCTCGGTCCCCTCATGGGGGCAGGGCGCGGTGGGGCGTCAGGAACCAAACCGAGAAACCAAGGAGATGGCCATGGCCGTCGTCACGATGCGGGAGCTGCTGGAAAGCGGCGTCCACTTCGGTCACCAGACCCGCCGTTGGAACCCGAAGATGAAGCGCTTCATCTTCACGGAGCGCAACGGCATCTACATCATCGACCTGCTGCAGTCGCTGTCGTACATCGACCGCGCCTACGAGTTCGTGAAGGAGACCGTCGCGCACGGTGGCTCCATCATGTTCGTCGGTACCAAGAAGCAGGCCCAGGAGGCCATCGCCGAGCAGGCGACGCGTGTCGGCATGCCGTATGTCAACCAGCGCTGGCTCGGTGGCATGCTCACCAACTTCTCCACCGTCTACAAGCGCCTCCAGCGCCTGAAGGAGCTTGAGGCGATCGACTTCGAGGACGTCGCCGCCTCGGGTCTCACCAAGAAGGAGCTCCTGGTCCTCTCCCGCGAGAAGGCCAAGCTGGAGAAGACCCTCGGTGGTATCCGCGAGATGTCGAAGGTTCCCAGCGCCGTCTGGATCGTCGACACCAAGAAGGAGCACATCGCCGTCGGTGAGGCGCGCAAGCTCCACATCCCGGTCGTCGCGATCCTCGACACCAACTGCGACCCCGACGAGGTCGACTACAAGATCCCGGGCAACGACGACGCGATCCGTTCCGTCACCCTGCTCACCCGCGTGATCGCCGACGCCGTCGCCGAGGGCCTCATCGCCCGCTCCGGCGCTGCGACCGGCGACTCGAAGCCGGGCGAGAAGGCCGCCGCCGAGCCGCTCGCCGAGTGGGAGCGCGACCTGCTCGAGGGTGACAAGAAGGCCGACGACGCCGAGGCCGCCGCCGCCCCGGCCGCCGAGGCCGTCGAGGCCCCGGCCGCCGAGACCGTCGAGGCCCCGGCCGCCGACGCCGAGCAGGCCTGACCCACTGAGAGCGCCCGGCGTTCACGCGCCGGGCACTCACAGCGCGGACGATGACGGCGGGGGAGCCGCGCCACGAGCGCGGCGCCTCCGCCGTTCACCCGTAGATCTACGACTTCGAGAGAGAATCACAGACTCATGGCGAACTACACCGCCGCTGACGTCAAGAAGCTCCGCGAGCTCACCGGCGCCGGCATGCTGGACTGCAAGAACGCGCTCGTGGACGCCGACGGTGACGTCGACAAGGCCCAGGAAGCGCTCCGCATCAAGGGCCAGAAGGGCGTCGCCAAGCGCGAGGGCCGTTCTGCCGAGAACGGCGCCGTCGTCTCCCTCATCGCCGACGACAACACCTCCGGTGTCCTCGTCGAGCTGAAGTGCGAGACCGACTTCGTCGCCAAGGGCGAGAAGTTCCTGGCCGTCGCCAACGAGCTGGCCGCGCACGTCGCCGCCACCTCCCCGGCCGACATCGAGGCGCTGCTCGCGTCCGAGATCAAGCCCGGTCAGACCGTCACCGCTTTCGTCGACGAGGCCAACGCCAACCTCGGCGAGAAGATCGTCCTGGACCGCTTCGCGCAGTTCACCGGCGGCTACGTGACCGCGTACATGCACCGCACGATGCCCGACCTGCCGTACCAGATCGGCGTCCTGGTCGAGCTCGACAAGGAGAACGCCGAGGTCGCCCGCGGCGTCGCGCAGCACATCGCCGCGTTCGCCCCGCAGTGGCTGTCCGCCGAGGACGTCCCGGCCGAGAAGGTCGAGTCCGAGCGCCGCATCGCCGAAGAGGTCACCCGCGCGGAGGGCAAGCCCGAGGCTGCCATCGCCAAGATCGTCGAGGGTCGCGTCAACGGCTTCTTCAAGGACGCCACGCTGCTCGGCCAGGCCTACGCCCTGGACAACAAGAAGTCCGTCCAGAAGGTTCTGGACGAGGCCGGTGTCACCCTGAAGCGCTTCACCCGCATCAAGGTCGGCATCTGAGTCCGTCCGTACGCGACGGACACCGGACCCCGGTAGGGTCTGAAGCAGTCGTCCGCGCTTGCGCGAGGCGACCGCAGATCTGACGAGGAGGCCATTGCCGTAGAGGGAACCGCAAGGACCCACCGGCAATGGCCTTCTTCGTATGTGCACGAGGAGATCTCCATGAATCAGGGCGTGGACCCCCACACCGCTTCCGACGACAAGAGCGACCAGTTCAAGAAGGGCCGCCGCTTCATGCTGAAGCTGTCGGGCGAGGCCTTCTCCGGTGGCGGAGGACTGGGCGTCGATCCCGACGTCGTCCACGCCATCGCGCGTGAGATCGCCGCGGTCGTCCGCGACGGCGCGGAGATCGCCATCGTGATCGGCGGCGGCAACTTCTTCCGGGGCGCCGAGCTCCAGCAGCGCGGCATGGACCGGGCGCGGTCCGACTACATGGGCATGCTGGGAACGGTCATGAACTGCCTCGCGCTCCAGGACTTCCTGGAGAAGGAGGGCATCGACTCCCGCGTGCAGACCGCCATCACCATGGGCCAGGTCGCGGAGCCGTACATCCCGCTGCGCGCCGTGCGCCACCTGGAGAAGGGCCGCGTCGTCATCTTCGGCGCGGGCATGGGCATGCCCTACTTCTCCACCGACACCACGGCCGCCCAGCGCGCCCTGGAGATCGACGCCGAGGCCCTCCTCATGGGCAAGAACGGTGTCGACGGGGTCTACGACTCCGACCCGAAGAAGAACCCGGACGCGGTGAAGTTCGACGCGCTGGAGTACGGAGAGGTCCTCTCGCGCGACCTCAAGGTCGCCGACGCCACCGCGATCACCCTCTGCCGTGACAACAAGCTGCCGATCCTCGTCTTCGAGCTGCTCGCCGAGGGCAATATCGCCCGCGCCGTCAAGGGTGAGAAGATCGGCACGCTCGTCAGCGACCAGGAAACCCGGGCCTGAGCAGTCCGCTGCCGGTCCGGGCGGCCCGGCCCGCCCGCCCGCCCGCCTGAACCATCCATTCAAGACATGCAGGAGCACGTGGTGATCGAAGAAATCCTCCTCGAGGCCGAGGAGAAGATGGAGAAGGCCGTCGTCGTCGCGAAGGAGGACTTCGCCGCGATCCGTACCGGCCGAGCGCACCCGGCGATGTTCAACAAGATCGTCGCCGACTACTACGGCGCCATCACGCCCATCAACCAGCTCGCCTCGTTCGCGGTTCCCGAGCCGCGCATGGCCATCGTGACGCCGTTCGACGCGTCCGCGCTGCGCAACATCGAGCAGGCCATCCGCGACTCCGACCTCGGTGTCAACCCGAGCAACGACGGCCGGATCATCCGGGTGACCTTCCCTGAGCTGACCGGTGAGCGCCGCAAGGAGTACATCAAGGTCGCCAAGAACAAGGCCGAGGACTCCAAGGTCTCCATCCGTTCCGTGCGCCGCAAGGCCAAGGACGCGCTCGACAAGCTCGTCAAGGACAAGGAGGCCGGCGAGGACGAGGTCCGCCGCGCCGAGAAGGAGCTCGACGACACCACCGCGAAGTACGTCGCGCAGGTGGACGAGCTCCTCAAGCACAAGGAAGCCGAGCTCCTCGAAGTCTGATGAACGACTCTTCCTGGCAGCCGGAGCCGGTTCCGGCGGGTCCCGCATACGATGCGCAGGTGGGCCCGCACACTCGGCCCATGCCCATCGTGCCCGATGCCGCCGGCCGTGACTTCGACGACCGGGAAGCACGCGATCGGGGGGCCGCCTCGGACGGCGGCCCCCTCTTCCGCGCCGATACGCCGCCGCAGGAGCCCATGCCCAGCCCCCCGCCCCCGCATGCCGAGCACCCGCAGGACTCCTCACCCCCGCCGCAGAAGAAGCGCGCGGGGCGGGACCTGCGCGCCGCGATAGGGGTAGGCGTCGGTCTCGGCGCGGTGATCTTCGCCTCGCTCCTGATCGTCAAGGCGGTCTTCGTCGGCGTCATCGTCGTCGCGGTCGTCGTCGGCCTGTGGGAGCTCACCTCGCGGCTCCAGGAGCAGAAGGGCATCAAGGCCCCTCTGGTCCCGCTCGCGGTCGGTGGCGCGGCCATGGTCATCGCCGGATACGTCCGCGGGGCCGAGGGCGCCTGGATCGCCATGGCGCTGACGGTGCTGACCGTCCTGGTGTGGCGGATGACCGAACCGCCCGAGGACTACCTCAAGGACGTCACCGCGGGTGCCTTCGCGGCGTTCTACGTGCCCTTCCTGGCCACCTTCGTCGCGATGCTGCTCACCGCCGACGACGGGCCGCAGCGCGTGATCACCTTCCTGCTGCTGACCGTGGTCAGCGACACCGGGGCCTACGCGGTGGGCTGGCGGTTCGGGAAGACCAAGCTCGCGCCGCGCATCAGCCCCGGCAAGACCCGCGAGGGGCTGTTCGGCGCCGTGGCCTTCGCCATGGGCGCCGGCGCGCTCTGCATGGAGTTCCTGATCGACGGCGGCGCCTGGTGGCAGGGCCTGCTGCTCGGCCTCGCGGTCGCGGTCAGCGCCACCCTGGGCGACCTGGGCGAATCGATGATCAAGAGGGACCTGGGCATCAAGGACATGGGCACACTGCTGCCGGGGCACGGCGGCATCATGGACCGGCTGGACTCGCTGCTGCCCACCGCCCCGGTGGTGTGGCTGCTGCTGGCCGCCTTCGTCGGCACCGGCTGACCGGGCCCCGGCCGGGTTATCCTGGAGGGCGCGCCGCGTGTACGCGGCGCGCCCTTTCCGTCCAGCGGCCGAGCCGCGGACCGGCCCTGCACGCGCGGGGTGACCCCCACCTCGTCGTACTGAGGAGTACCGCATGGCCCCCCGTCCCGCTCCGGGTGAGCTCACCTTCGTCGCTCCCCGCGGGGTCAAGAAGCCGCCCCGGCACCTCGCCGACATGACTCCGGCCGAGCGCCGCGAGGCGGTCGCCGCGATCGGCGAGAAGCCCTTCCGGGCCAAGCAGCTCTCCCAGCACTACTTCGCCCGCTACGCGCACGACCCGGCGCAGTGGTCGGACATCCCCGCGGGCTCGCGGACCAAGCTCCAGCAGGAGCTCCTCCCGGACCTGATGAACGTCGTCCGGCACATCAGCTGCGACGACGACACCACCCGCAAGACCCTGTGGAAGCTGCACGACGGCACGCTCGTGGAGTCCGTGCTGATGCGCTACCCCGACCGGGTCACCATGTGCATCTCCTCGCAGGCCGGCTGCGGTATGAACTGCCCGTTCTGCGCCACCGGCCAGGCGGGCCTGGACCGCAACCTCTCCACCGCCGAGATCGTGCACCAGATCGTCGACGGCATGCGCGCGCTGCGCGACGGCGAGGTCCCCGGCGGCCCCGCCCGGCTGTCGAACATCGTCTTCATGGGCATGGGCGAGCCGCTGGCCAACTACAACCGCGTCGTCGGCGCGATCCGTCGGCTCACCGACCCCGAGCCCGACGGCCTGGGCCTGTCCCAGCGCGGCATCACCGTCTCCACCGTCGGCCTGGTCCCGGCCATGCTGCGCTTCGCCGACGAGGGCTTCAAGTGCCGTCTCGCCGTCTCGCTGCACGCCCCGGACGACGAGCTGCGCGACACCCTGGTGCCGGTGAACACCCGCTGGAAGGTCCGCGAGGTCCTCGACGCCGCGTGGGAGTACGCCGAGAAGTCCGGCCGCCGGATCTCGATCGAGTACGCCCTCATCCGCGACATCAACGACCAGGCCTGGCGCGGCGACCTCCTGGGCCGGCTGCTCAAGGGCAAGCGCGTACACGTCAACCTGATCCCGCTGAACCCGACGCCCGGTTCCAAGTGGACCGCCTCGCGCCCCGAGGACGAGAAGGCCTTCGTCGAGGCCATCGCCCGCCACGGCGTGCCCGTGACCGTGCGTGACACCCGCGGCCAGGAGATCGACGGCGCGTGCGGCCAGCTGGCCGCCTCGGAGCGCTGACCTGCGCTTCCGGCCGGCCACATTCGGCCACGGGGTACCCTGTGGCCGAACCAATTGCATATTCCGACAGGGGAGCGCCACAGCGCTGAGAGTGCGGTATCCGTCATCCGCAGACCCTCTGAACCTCGCCCCGGTCATTCGGGGTAGGAAGTTCGGTCACCACTCTTGCTGTTGCGCCCTGCCCGGCGTCCGCTCCGACAGAGCGCCGGGCAGGGCCGCGTCTTCTCCTGGACATCCCAGGAGGAATTCACCGATGAGCACCACCAGGAAGATCGCGGGCGCGGCGCTCGCGGCCGCGCTGGGCGTCACCACGCTCAGCGCCTGCGGCGGCGACGCCAAGGACAAGCCCGCCGGCGCGGGCGACGCCCCGAAGTCCAAGACCGTCACACTGGTCTCCCACGACTCCTTCAACGTGACCGAGT
Source organism: Streptomyces sp. NPDC060232 (assembly GCF_042726555.1). Taxonomy (NCBI): domain Bacteria; kingdom Bacillati; phylum Actinomycetota; class Actinomycetes; order Kitasatosporales; family Streptomycetaceae; genus Streptomyces; species Streptomyces sp. NPDC060232. The sequence goes on from NZ_JBHXAG010000002.1 coordinate 428,055, forward strand.
CGGTCCTGAAGGAGTTCGAGCAGCAGAGCGGCTACACCGTCAAGGTCCTGAAGTCCGGGGACGCGGGCGCCGCCCTCAACCAGGAGATCCTCACCAAGGGCTCCCCGCGCGGCGACGTCTTCTTCGGCGTGGACAACACCCTGCTCTCGCGCGCCCTCGACAACGGCATCTTCACCCCCTACGAGGCCAAGGGCCTGGGCGAGGTGAAGCCCGAGTACGTGCTCGACAAGGAGCACCGGGTCACCCCGATCGACTCCGGCGACATCTGTGTCAACTACGACAAGGCCTACTTCGCCGACAAGAAGATCGCCCCGCCGCAGACGCTGGACGACCTGACCAAGCCGGAGTACAAGAACCTGCTGGTGGTCGAGAACGCCGCGACCTCCTCGCCCGGCCTCGGCTTCATGCTTGCCTCCGTCGGCAAGTACGGCGAGGAGGGATGGAAGGACTACTGGAGCAAGCTGAAGGCCAACGGCGTCGAGGTCGTCGACGGCTGGGAGCAGGCCTACAACGAGCGCTTCTCCGGCTCGGCGGGCGGCAAGAAGGCCAAGGGCGACCGCCCGCTGGTCGTCTCCTACGCCTCCAGCCCGCCGGTCGAGGTGCTGTACGGCGAGCCGCAGCCGGCCGAGGCCCCGACGGGCGTCGCCACCGGCACCTGCTTCCGCCAGATCGAGTTCGCGGGCCTGCTCAAGGGCGCGAAGAACGAGGAGGGCGGCAAGGCTCTCGTGGACTTCCTGATCAGCAAGAAGTTCCAGGAGGACATGCCGCTCCAGATGTTCGTGAACCCCGTGGTCAAGGACGCCGCGCTGCCGGAGCTGTTCACCAAGCACGGTGTGGTGGTCGAGAAGCCTACGAGCGTCACTCCGGAGACCATCGCCGAGAACCGTGAGCAGTGGGTCAAGGCATGGACCGCGCTCGTCGTGAAGTAAGCGGTACGAAGGAGCCGGGCGCGGCGTCGGCGGACGCCGCCCCGGTCCCCGGACCGGGGCGGGTACCCGGACAGGGCGAGAGCGGGCGGGCCACCGCCGTCCGCCTCGCCCTGATGGCCGTCCCCCTCGCCTTCTTCGGGCTGTTCTTCGCCTACCCCGTCGCCGCGATCGTCGGCCGCGGCCTCAAGGCCGACACCGGATGGCAGTTCGGCCGGCTCGGCGAGGTGCTGGCCCGGCCCGACATCGCCGACGTGCTGTGGTTCACCACCTGGCAGGCGCTCGCCTCCACCGTGCTCACCCTGCTGATCGCACTCCCCGGCGCGTACGTCTTCGCGCGTTTCGAGTTCCCCGGCAAGCAGCTGCTGCGGGCGGTGGTGACCGTTCCCTTCGTGCTCCCGACCGTGGTCGTCGGCACGGCCTTCCTGGCGCTGCTCGGACGCGGCGGACTGCTGGACGAACTGGCGGGCGTCCGCCTCGACACCACCGTCTGGGCGATCCTGCTCGCGCACGTCTTCTTCAACTACGCCGTCATCGTCCGCACGGTCGGCGGACTGTGGGCCCAGCTCGACCCGCGCCAGGAAGAGGCCGCGCGGGTGCTGGGCGCCGGCCGGTTCGCCGCCTGGCGCAGGGTGACGCTGCCCGCGTTGGCCCCGGCCGTGGCCGCGGCGTCCCTGATGGTGTTCCTCTTCACCTTCAGCTCCTTCGGCGTCGTCCTGATCCTGGGCGGACCCGCCTACTCCACCCTGGAGGTGGAGGTCTACCGGCAGACCGCGCAGCTCCTGGACCTGTCGACGGCCGCCGTCCTGACGATGGTGCAGTTCGCCGCGATCGGCGCGATCCTCGCCCTGCACGCATGGACCGTGCGCCGGCGCGAGACCGCGCTGAGCCTGGTCGATCCGGGCCGCACCACGCACCGTCCGCGCGGCTGGGCGCAGCGCACCCTCCTGGGCGGCGTCCTGCTGACCATCGGGCTGCTGATCGTGGCGCCGCTGGCCGTGCTCGTCGAGCGGTCCTTCGACGCCCCCGGCGGCTACGGCCTCAGCTTCTACCGGGCCCTGCAGGACGCCGGCGCCGGTGGCGGAACCTTCCTGGTGCCGCCGCTGGAGGCGGTCTGGAACTCCCTGCAGTACGCGCTCGCCGCCACCGCGATCGCCCTGGTCGTCGGGGGCCTCGCGGCCGCCGCCCTGACCCGGCGCGGGGGCCGCTTCGTACGGGGCTTCGACGCGATGCTGATGCTCCCGCTCGGGGTGTCCGCCGTGACGGTCGGCTTCGGCTTCCTGATCACCCTGGACGAGCCGCCGCTGGACCTGCGGACCTCGTGGATCCTGGTGCCGCTGGCGCAGGCGCTGGTGGGCGTGCCCTTCGTCGTACGGACCATGCTGCCGGTTCTGCGCGCGGTGGACGGGCGGCTCCGGGAGGCCGCCGCGGTGCTCGGCGCGTCACCGCTGCGCGCCTGGCGGGAGGTGGACCTGCCGCTGGTGCGCAGGGCGCTGCTGATCGCGGCCGGGTTCGCCTTCGCCGTGTCGCTGGGGGAGTTCGGCGCGACCGTCTTCATCGCCCGGCCGGACCAGCCGACGCTGCCGGTGGCCGTGGCGCGGCTGCTGGGGCGGGCCGGCGAGCTGAACTACGGGCAGGCGATGGCCCTGAGCACGATCCTGATGCTGGTGTGCGCGGTGTCCCTGCTGGTGCTGGAGCGACTGCGACCCGACAAGACCTCCGGAGAGTTCTGATGACACTGCTTCAGCTGGAAGGGGTGTCGGTCCGGCTCGGTGAGCGCGCGGTCGTCGACTCCGTGGACCTGGAGGTCGCCGAGCACGAGACCGTGTGCGTCCTGGGCCCGAGCGGCAGCGGGAAGTCCACGCTGCTGCGGGTCGTCGCCGGGCTCCAGCAGGTGTCCGGGGGGCGGGTGCTGCTGGGCGGGGCCGACCAGGCCGGTGTCCCCGTGCACCGGCGGGGCGTGGGCCTGATGTTCCAGGACCACCAGCTCTTCCCGCACCGCGACGTCGGCGCGAACGTCTCCTTCGGCCTGCGGATGCGCGGCCGCGGCCGCGCCTCGTACGCCGCCCAGGTCGCGGAGCTGCTGGAACTGGTCGGGCTCCCCGGGGCCCAGGGCCGGGCGGTGGCCTCCCTGTCCGGCGGCGAGCAGCAGCGGGTGGCGCTGGCCCGGGCGCTGGCGCCGTCGCCGCGGCTGCTGATGCTCGACGAACCGCTCGGACAGCTGGACCGGGGGCTGCGCGAGCGGCTCGTGGTCGAGCTGCGGGGGCTGTTCTCGCGGCTGGGGACGACGGTCCTGGCCGTCACGCACGACCAGGGGGAGGCCTTCGCCCTGGCCGACCGGGTCGTGGTGATGCGGGACGGCCGGATCGCGCAGGCCGGGACCCCGCTGGAGGTGTGGCAGCGGCCCGCCTCGGAGTTCGTGGCGCGCTTCCTCGGCTTCGAGAACGTCGTCCCGGCGACGGTGACGGGAGCGGTCGCGGCGACCGCCTGGGGCAGGGTCCCGGTCCCGGCCGGCTCCCCGGAGGGGGAGCAGCGGCTGATGATCCGCCCGGCGGGGGTGGTGCTCCGCGACGCGGGCCTGCGGTGCGAGGTGGTGTCCCGGACCTTCCGCGGCACCCACGTCGCCCTGCTGCTGAGGCCGGAGGGCGGCCCGGTGCTGGAGGCCGAGTGCGGCCTGGCGGGGGCTCCGGCCGTCGGCGACCGGGTCGCCGCGGCCTTCAGCCCCGCCGAGGTCGTCGTCCTCCCTCGGTGACGGGAGTCAGCCTGCCTTCGGCAGGACGCCGTCGCAGGCGATCGGCAGGTGCCGGGGGCCGCGCAGCACCGCGTTCTGGCGGTACGGCGGCGGGTCCTCCAGCAGACGCGGGTTCACCAGTCGGCGGGCCAGCTCGCTCAGCGCCAGCTGCGCCTCCTGTCGGGCCAGCGGCGCCCCGAAGCAGCTGTGGATGCCGCTGCCGAGCCCGAGGTGCTGGATGTCCCCCCGGTCCGGGTCGAAGCGGTCCGGGTTCTCGAACCGCTTCGGGTCGCGGTTGCCGGAGGCCAGCATCAGCCACAGGGACGCGCCCTTGGGGATGGCGACCCCGGCGACCTCGATGTCGCAGAGCGTGGTGCGCTGCGGCAGCAGCTGCACCGGCGGCTCGTACCGCAGCAGTTCTTCCACGATCGGTACCGACAGACCGGGGTCCTCGCGCAGCCGCTTGAGGACGTCGGGGTGGCGCAGCAGGGTCAGCATGCCGTTGGTGATCAGGTTGACCGTGGTCTCGTGGCCCGCGATCAGCAGCAGCGCGGAGGTGCTGAGCGCCTCCATGGTGGTCATCGCGCCGTCCGGGCCGTCCGCGGTCGCCAGCTGGGACAGCATGTCGTCGCCGGGGTTCTTGCGACGCTCCTCGATCAGCCCGGCCAGGTACATGCCCAGCTCCATCCGGGCGTCCACGGTGCCCTGGCCCCGCTGGGTGGGGTCCGCGTCCGGGTCGGGGTCCAGGCTGGCGGCGAGGGTCTCCGCCCAGACGTGGAAGCGCGGTTCGTCCTCGTGGGGCACCCCGAGCAGCCGGCAGATCACAGTGACCGGGAAGGGGTACGCGAACTGGTCGACCAGGTCGACCCGGTCCAGGTCGCCGGAGGTGGCGATGCCGTCGATGAGCCCGGTGACGAGGCCGTCGAGCTCGCCTCGCATGTCGTGCACCCGGCGCGGGGAGTGGGGCGGCCCGAACGGCCGGTTCGTCATGCGCCGCAGGCGGTCGTGGTCCGGCGGATCGAGCTTGAGGAAGGAGGGCGGCAGGGCCGCCCCCTCGTCGCCGGCGGACTGCCCCAGCGGATCGTCACCGGTCGCCTTCAGGTTGCGCGAGTCGGAGCTGATCCGCGGGTCGTGCAGCAGGCTCTGGATCTCGTAGTACGTGCTGACCACGTACGGGCCGTGCTCCCCGTGGGACACCGGGGTCTTGCGGAGCTCCTCGTACAGCGGGTACGGATTGGCCCGGTTCGCGTAGTCGATGATCTCCCGCAGGAGGGCTTGTGTCATGGCGGGTCCTCGTGATCCTCGGGGGCGGTCGCGACGGGGTCAGTGCCCGGGGGTGAAGGTCATCTTCCGGTCGGCCGGCGAGTAGCCGCTGAGGGTGATGGTCGGGCCGTGGGTCGGCACCGAGGGGTCGGGGAAGTCCGCCGGTACCGGCTTGCTCCCCTCCGGCCTGCGGTCCACCGTCGTGTACGCCGGCGGGAACGGCGCCGTGCTCTCGATCTGCTGCTCGTAGAACGGCAGCCAGCGGCAGTTGTCGAAGGTCACGGCGGCGATCACCCGCCCCTGGTACCCGTAGACGGCCGCGAACCGGCGCTCGGCCGGCGAGCCCTGGGTGATGAGGATCTCGGTCCCCATCGGCGGCACTCCGACCGACTTGATGTTTACGCCGAACTGCGAGGACCAGAAGGCCGGCACCCACAGGTGGGGGCGGCGGTCCGTGCTCTCGCTGAGCATGTTGTGCGCGGCGGTTTCGGCCTGCGCGACGGCGTTGCCCCAGTGCTCCAGGGACAGGAACTGGTAGCCGAACAGGGCATGCGGCGAACGTGCCACGTCACCCGCCACGTAGATGTCGTCGGTGACGATGCCCCGGACGTCGAAGGCCCGGCAGCCCGCGTCGCAGGCGATGCCGCGGGGGCCGGCGCCCAGTCCGGACCCGGCGAGCCACTCGGTGTTGCGCTGCGCGCCGAGGGAGACGACCACCACGTCGGCCTCCACGGTGGAGCCGTCGGAGAGGTGGGCGGCGCGGACCCGGCCGGCGGGATCGCCCTCCAGCGCGGTGACCATGACGCCGGTGCGCAGGTCGACCTCGTGCTCCCGGTGCATCTCGGCCGCCACCTCGCCGATCACTGCGCCGAGGGCGCCCACCAGCGGGGCCGAGCCGCGTTCGGCGACGGTCACCTTCAGGCCGCGTTCCCGGCAGGCGGAGGCGATCTCGGACCCGGTGAACCCGGCTCCGATGACGAGCACCCGGCGGGGACGGGCGGCGAGGGCGCGCTGCAGTCCTTCGCCGTCGTCGCGGGTGCGCAGGACGAAGACCCCTTCGAGTTCGCCCTCCTCCGGGTTGGGCCAGGGCCGGGCACGGACGCCCGTGGCGATCAGCAGCCGGTCGTACTCGACCTCGTCGCCGTCGCCGAGCCGGACCCGGCGGGCGGCCATGTCCAGGCCCGTCGCGGGGACTCCGAGACGCCAGTCGGCGTCGATCGCCCGGCGGCGGGGGAGCGCCGTGTGGTCCGCCATCGCGTTGCCCAGCAGGACCTGCTTGGACAGCGGGGGCCGGTCGTACGGCTCATGGGGCTCGTCGCCGACCATCGTGAGCGATCCGGTGAACCCCTTGTCGCGCATGGTCTCGGCGGCCCGCAGACCCGCGAGCGAAGCGCCGACGACGACAATGCGGCCCTCGCGCTTGAGGTGCTCCAAGGACCCGTCGCGTGTGCGTTCACCGCTCACCGTGAACCTCCGGAACCGGCGCCGGCCCCGGCCACGGCCGCCTCCTGGGACACACTGTCCGCCACGTCCTCGTCCGTGAGTTCCAGGAGGATCGCGCCGACGGGGCAGGCGGCCACGGCGCGCAGGACGCTCTCGCGCTGCTCGGCGGCCGGCTCGGGGTCGTAGAGGAGCGACTCGTCGCCGTGCATGGCGAAGACGTCGGGAGCGAGGAAGGCGCACTGGGCGTATCCCTGGCAGCGGTTGAGGTCGACGACAAGCCTCATGACGGATCGGCCCTTCCCTCGGCTGTTGATCCCCGTCGCCCCCGGCTACCCCCGGTTCCTCCCCTGTCCACCAGCATGCACGCGGTACCCGCAGGCCGCCTGCCGGAGCACGGACCGCCAGGTCGGGAGGGGTTCACGGCGGGCCGGAGCGGTCCGGTGGCGAGGCCGTGCGACGGGTGCGCAGGATGTGGAGGCTGACGACCAGAGCCCAGCCCGGGAACAGGAGCTCGGACCAGGGGACGCCGGAGCCCGCCACGATCAGGATCAGGCCGACGAGGGTGCCCAGCACGGACAGCGGCCGGGGGAAGACCCCGAGCATCCGCCCGATCGTCGAGGTCGCGAGGACGAAGACGGCAGCCATGCGCATCGCGTACGTCGCGAGGAGGGCGTAGGCGTAGTGGCGGCCGAACACGGAGGGGTTCTCCTCGTTCAGCACGGTGCCGGCCGCCGCCGCGGCGGCGAAGAGGGTGGCCACGCAGACGAAGCCGCTGCCGAGGAACACGGTCGCGACGAACCGGTCCTCGGCCTCACCGGTGTGCGCGCGGAGGGCGCCCATGAACCAGAGGAAGAAGATGCCGGCGAACGGCACGATCTGCAGCGCCAGCTGGACCGCCCAGCGGCGGTCCGGGTCGATGGCCGCGTCGGCGGCGCCGCCGGCCGGAACGGAGATCCGCATCAGGACGATCGCCGCACCGAGCAGCACGGCGAAGGCGACACCGGCCATTCCGGCCGCGCGCGGCGTCTTCAGCCGATCGGTCGTGGGCTCCACGGACCCCTCGCTCTCTCCCCCGGTCCAGCAAGCGCCAGCCGTCGCCGCGTCACCACCTGGGGCGGCCGACCGGGTGAGGGAGCGGAGCCGGCGCCAGCCGGCCGGCCGGGGTCAGCCGACCGGCTGCGGTACCGGGGCCGCCGTCTCCTCCTCGGCGCCCTCGTGCTTGCCGTACCAGGCGACCGCCACGGCGCCGGCCACCGCCATGACGAAACCGGCGACCGCCAGCCAGGCGAGGCCGGGGCGGGACGCGTCACCGAGCAAGAGCACCCCGATCGCGCCGGGCAGCACGGTCTCGCCGACGACGAGGGCCGCGGTGGCTCCGTTGACCGAGCCGATCTGCAGGGCGACGGTGTGCAGGTACATGCCGCCGATGCCGGCCAGCAGGATGGCGTAGAGCGCCGGGTCGGTGAGCAGGGTGCCGAGGTCGAACGGGTCGACGCCGTCCAGGATCCGCACGCCGACGCCGAGCGCGCCGAAGCCCAGACCCGACAGCAGGCCCGCCAGGATCGCGGCTCCGCCGCCGAGGAGGCGGACGGCCACCGTGCCGCCGACCATCAGCAGCGTGGTGATTCCCAGCAGCCACCAGTGCGTGGACATCGGCGCGTGGTGGCCGCCCTCGTGGCCCGCCGCCGTCGCCAGCAGCACCAGCGCGGTGCAGACGACCCCGATCGACGCCCATTCCTTGCGGCTCAGCCGGATGCCCAGCATCTTCACGCTCAGCACGGCCGTGATCACCAGGTTGGCGCTGATCACCGTCTGGGACAGGAAGAGCGGGAGGAGGCGGGCGGCGAGCGCGCCGAGCCCGAAGCCGACGAAGTCCAGGATCGTGCCGACGATGAACTCCCACGTCATCGCCGCCTTCGCGGTGGACGAGAGGTTGGGGCCGCCGTGGGCGGTCACCCCGGCCGCCGTCGGGGACATCCGGGCGGCGCGGCGCGATCCGACGGCTTGCAGCACGGATCCCGTGCCGTAGCAGATGGATGCCGCGACAGCGGTCAGCAGGCCTATGAGCACCGATGGCTCCGTTCACGTCTGGCAGGTTTTGCGGTACCTCTGCCAGACGTGGGAATCGGCCCGGAAGTTGCCTGCGCAGCCCAGCTCGTCGAAATGCCCGGCTCAGCGCATCGAGGCGAGCACGCCGGGGACCTCGTCCACCGAGTCGACGAGCGCGATCCGCGACTCCATCGCCCGGCCCCGGGCCAGCGCCCGGAGCAGCGGCCAGGCTGGGAGGCGCTCGGTCCAGTGGGTGCGGCCGACCAGGACCATCGGTGCCGGCTCGCCCCGGGACCCGTAGTGGTTCGGTGTCGCGGCGTCGAAGATCTCCTGGACGGTGCCTGCCGCGCCCGGCAGGAACACCACGCCCGCGGTGGACCGGGCCAGGAGCCCGTCCTCGCGCGTGGCGTTCGCGAAGTACTTCGCTATGTGCGCGGCGAAGGCGTTGGGCGGCTCGTGGCCGTAGAACCAGGTGGGGATGCCCACCGAGTCGCCGCCGCCGGGCCAGCGGTCCCGTACGGCGAAGGCCGCGTGCGCCCAGTCGGACACCGACGGCTCGAAGGACGGGGCCTTGGCCAGCAGCTCCAGGGCCTCCACGAGGGCCTCGTCCGGGGCCGGTGCCAGGTAGGCGCCGAGGTTGGCGGCCTCCATCGCACCGGGGCCGCCGCCCGTGGCCACGGTCAGCCCGGACCGGGTCAGCGCCCGGCCGAGCTCCGCCGCACCGCGGTAGTCGGCACTGTCCCGGGCCATGGCGTGGCCGCCCATCACGCCCACCACGCGGGCGGCGGCGAGATGTTCGTCGAGGGCGCCGGAGATGGCGTCGTCGTGCACGGTGCGCAGCATCGAGGAGAAGACGTCGCCGTCGGCCGCGGTCTCCCGCAACCAGGCGTACGCCTCGGCGTCCGGGGTGGCCTCGTAGCCGTCGGGCAGCCCGTCGAAGAGCTCCTCCGGGGTGTAGAGCAGGCCCCGGTACGGGTTGAACGGCAGGTCCGGAACGGGCGGGAAGACCAGCGCGCCGTCCGCGCGGACCTTCGCCGAGGCGTCGGGCTCCATCGCGCAGCCCAGGAAGACGGCCGCCGAGGTGTCGGCGGCCAGCAGCGCGAAGGTCCGCTCCAGCAGGTTGACCGACTGGATCCGGTAGCCGCTGAGCGAGCCGCGTGCCACGACCTGGTCGAATTCGGCGAGCGTCTCGATCTCGATGTCTGCGTTGACCATTCGGCCCACCCTAGAGGCTGGATGCCTCAGCGGGTCAGCGCCAGCGACGTCAGCTGTGCCACACCCCAGCTGAGCGGTACGCACACGGCCACGAGCGCGGTGGCCCGCAGACCCGCCGCCGTGCGCAGGACCCGTGCGGGAGCTGCCAGATCGAGCATGGCCTCACGCCCGTCGGCCCCCGTCCGGCGGTCCTCCGCGGCGGATGTGAGAAGGGTCGCGGCGGCGCACAGCGCCACCAGGGCGGCGGCCGGCCAGGCCAGCGGACCCAGCGGAACGTGCAGCCCGCCCCGGTCCCGCAGGGCGAGGGCGGTCAGGGCCCCGGCGGCCACGGAGCACAGCACGCCCAGCGGCGGCCCGATCCGGGAGGCCTGCTCCTGCAGGGACCGCCCGGCCAGCAGCCGGAGCGCACCCGGGCGCACGGCCTGGACCAGGCTGCCGCAGGCGTAGGCCAGACCCGGTCCGGCCAGGGCCAGTCCGACGGCGGTCAGCACCCAGCCGGCGAGGACCCCGCCGCCGTCCCGGCCGGCGTAGGCCTCGACAGCGAGCCCGCAGGCGGTCAGGGCGATGCCCCAGGGCAGGGCGGTCTGCGGAGCCAGCGGCCGGTGCGGGCGCAGCGCGAGCACGGTGGCGGCCGACGCGGTCACCGGTACGAGGCCCAGCAGGGTCAGGGCGGCCGCCAGGGGCAGCGGCTGCTCGGCGTGGAGCAGCCTGGCGCCGGAGCCGTCGAACGGCAGCCCGGCGAGGTCCCCGCGCAGGTGGAGGAAGACAGCCAGGGCCAGGGCGCTGCCCAGGGTGCAGGCGACGGCCGTGGAGATCGCGGCGGCCAGGGACAGCCGTACGGGTCCCAGCCCGGCGGCGTCCAGCCCCTCGCGGGGCCGGGTCGTGGGGTCGGCCCGGGCGACGGCGACGGCGAAGTGGACCGTCGCGGCCAGCGGGACCAGCGCCCACAGCAGGCGAGGGAACGATCCGGCAGGCCGGTCGACGGCTGTGGCGAGTACGTACAGCAGCAGGAAGCCGGTCCCGGCGGAGGCGGCGGCGACGAGCAGCCGGCGCAACTGGACGACGGGCCGGGAGCCGCGGGCTAGGCGGAGAGCGAGCACGCGGCCTGGCCCTCCGGGGTGTCGGGGAGAGGGGAGGTGTCGGCGGTCACCGAGAGACGGCCGTCGACCAGAGTCAGGCGGCGGTCCGCGACGGCGGCGGTGGCCTCGTCTGCGGTGGCCAGCAGCACGGTGATCTCGTGGGAGCGGGCCGCGGTGGTCAGCGTCCGCAGCAGCAGGGCCCGGTCGGCCCGGTGCAGCGGGGCCGTGGGCTCGTCGGCGTAGATCACCGAGGGCACGGTGACCAGGGCCCGGGCCAGGGCCACCCGCTGGCACTCGGCGCGGCTGAGCGCGGCGGGCCGCTTGCGGGCGAAGGCGGCGATGTCGAGGCGGTCGAGCCATTCGCAGGCGGCGTGCTTGGCGCTGCGGTGGGAGGCCCCGGCGAGCAGCAGCGGCAGGGCGGCGTTCTCCCAGACCTTCAGCTCGGGCAGCAGCTGGGGTTCGGGACCGAGCCAGCCGAAGCGGTCGCGGCGCAGCCGTTCGCGGGACAGGTCTCCCATGGTGTGCACGGGGACGCTGTTGAACCAGACCTCGCCCTCGGAGGGCAGCAGCTGCCCGGACAGGCACCGCAGCAGCGTGGTCTTGCCGCTGCCGCGGGCTCCGATCAGGGCCACGATCTCGCCCTGGCGGACTCCGAGGGAGACACCCACGAGGGCGGGGGCACCGTCGTGCGCGTAGTGCAGGGACCGCGCCCACAGAACGTCATTGTCCGGCGGGGCATTGTCCGGTGGGGCCACCATGGCGTACACCTCCGTCCGAGGGAACGAAACGGAGCCCTTTCAGTCACTGGCGCCGTACTCAGATGTAAAGAGATGAAACGGTTGGATGGTGACATCACACGGCCCGGACCCCCGCGTTCTCACTCGAACGAAGGATCCGGGCCGTGTGATCGGACTATTGCACCGTCAGACTGTCTGCCGCCTGGTCAGAGCTTGGTCCACGCCTCGGTGAGCACCGAGCGCAGGATGCCTTCGATCTCGTCGAAGGTCCCCTGGTCGGCGGTCAGCGGCGGCGCCAGCTGGATGACCGGGTCGCCGCGGTCGTCGGCCCGGCAGTACAGGCCGTTCTCGAAGAGCGCCTTGGACAGGAAGCCGTAGAGCACGCGCTCGGTCTCCTCGTCCGTGAAGGACTCCTTGGTGACCTTGTCCTTGACGAGCTCGATGCCGTAGAAGTAGCCGTTGCCGCGGACGTCGCCGACGATCGGCAGGTCGTGCAGCTTCTGCAGCGTCTTGAGGAAGGCGCCCTCGTTGTCCAGCACGTGCTGGTTGAGGCCTTCCTTGTCGAAGATGTCGAGGTTGGCGATGGCCACCGCGGAGGACACCGGGTGCCCGCCGAAGGTGTAGCCGTGCAGGAAGGTGTTGTCGCCCTTGTAGAACGGCTCCGCGATGCGGTCCGAGACGATGCACGCGCCGATCGGGGAGTAGCCCGAGGTCATGCCCTTGGCGCAGGTGATCATGTCCGGCACGTAGCCGAACTTGTCACAGGCGAACATCGTGCCGAGGCGGCCGAAGGCGCAGATCGTCTCGTCGGAGACGAGGAGCACGTCGTACTCGTCGCAGATCTCACGGACCCGCTGGAAGTAGCCGGGCGGCGGCGGGAAGCAGCCGCCGGCGTTCTGCACGGGCTCCAGGAAGACGGCGGCGACGGTGTCGGCGCCCTCGAAGAGGATCTGCTGCTCGATCTGGTCGGCGCACCAGCGGCCGAAGGCCTCGGGGTCGTCGCCGTAGATCGGGGCGCGGTAGATGTTGGTGTTCGGGACCTTGTGCGCACCGGGCACCAGCGGCTCGAAGGGAGCCTTGAGGGCCGGCAGACCCGTGATCGACAGGGCGCCCTGCGGGGTGCCGTGGTAGGCGACCGCACGCGAGATGACCTTGTACTTGGTGGGCTTGCCCTGCAGCTTGAAGTACTGCTTGGCCAGCTTCCAGGCGGTCTCGACGGCCTCGCCGCCGCCGGTGGTGAAGAAGACCTTGTTCAGGTCGCCCGGCGCGTAGTCCGCCAGGCGCTCGGCGAGCTCGACGGCCTTGGGGTGGGCGTAGGACCACACGGGGAAGAAGGCCAGCTGCTGCGCCTGGTTGAAGGCGACCTCGGCCAGCTCCTTGCGGCCGTGACCGGCGTTGACCACGAACAGTCCGGCGAGACCGTCCAGGTAGCGCTTGCCCTTGTCGTCGAAGATGTAGGTGCCCTCACCACGCACGATGGTGGGGACGGGTGCGTTCTCATATGACGACATGCGGGTGAAGTGCATCCACAGGTGGTCGTATGCGGTCTTGGAGAGGTCCTGGCTCACGGGCTATCGAGTTCCCCACATGTAGGTCTGCTTCTTCAGCTTCAGATAAACGAAGCTTTCGGTTGATCGCACGCCGGGGAGCGTGCGGATCTTCTTGTTGATCGTTTCGAGCAGGTGGTCGTCGTCCTCGCAGACGATCTCCACCATCAGGTCGAACGACCCGGCGGTCATCACCACGTACTCGCACTCGGCCATCGCGGTCAGCGCGTCGGCCACCGGGTCGAGGTCGCCCTCGACGTTGATGCCGACCATGGCCTGACGCCGCAGGCCCACGGTCAGCGGGTCGGTGACGGCGACGATCTGCATGACGCCCTGGTCGAGCAGCTTCTGCACGCGTTGGCGCACAGCCGCCTCCGACAGGCCGACGGCCTTGCCGATCGAGGCATAAGGACGGCGGCCGTCCTCCTGCAGTTGCTCGATGATCGCCAGGGACACAGCATCGACCGAAGGGGACGGTTGTCTGTTCCTGGAATCTGCGCTTCGACTGACCACGAGCCCACTGTGCACGAGGAGTCGTCTGTTCCGCAAGACGGAATCAATGAAATCCGTTGTTTGGCGACTCGGATCTCACCGATTTCGTAGGTGGTGGCCTTCGGGTCTGTCGAAAGCCTCCGCGCAGGGGCTAGGCTTGGTATTCGTCTCAATCGTTGGACATGTGATCAGGAGTGTGGCTGTAGTGACCACCGAACTGCGTCGTCTGCGCAACTACATCGGCGGGGAGTTCAAGGACGCCGCCGACGGGCGCACCACCGAGGTGGTCAACCCGGCCACCGGAGAGGTGTACGCGACCGCCCCGCTCTCGGGCCAGGCCGATGTCGACGCCGCCATGGCCGCCGCCGCGGCCGCCTTCCCGGGCTGGCGCGACACCACCCCCGCCGAGCGCCAGAGGGCGCTGCTGAAGATCGCGGACGCCTTCGAGGCGCGCGCGGACGAGCTCGTCGCCGCGGAGTCGGAGAACACCGGCAAGCCGCTGGGCCTCACGGCCAGCGAGGAGCTGCCGCCGATGGTGGACCAGATCCGCTTCTTCGCGGGTGCGGCCCGCCTGCTCGAAGGCCGGTCGGCCGGCGAGTACATGGACGGGATGACCTCGATCGTCCGCCGCGAGCCGGTCGGCGTATGCGCCCAGGTCGCGCCGTGGAACTACCCGATGATGATGGCCGTGTGGAAGTTCGCCCCGGCCATCGCGGCGGGCAACACGGTCGTGCTCAAGCCCTCCGACACCACCCCGGCCTCCACCGTCCTGATGGCGGAGATCATCGACTCGGTCCTGCCCAAGGGTGTCTTCAACGTCATCTGCGGCGACCGTGAGACCGGCCGGGCGATGGTCGAGCACCCGACCCCGGCGATGGCCTCCATCACCGGCTCGGTGCGCGCGGGCATGCAGGTCGCCGAGAGCGCCTCCAAGGACGTCAAGCGCGTCCACCTGGAGCTCGGCGGCAAAGCCCCGGTCGTCGTCTTCGAGGACGCCGACATCCCGAAGGCCGTCGAGGACATCGCGGTCGCCGGTTACTTCAACGCCGGCCAGGACTGCACCGCCGCCACCCGCGTGCTCGTGCACGAGTCGATCCACGACGAGTTCGTGGCCGCGCTCGCCAAGGCCGCCGCCGACACCAGGACCGGCGCGCCGGACGACGAGGACGTGCTGTACGGCCCGCTGAACAACCCGAACCAGCTGAGGCAGGTGGCGGGCTTCATCGAGCGGCTCCCCGCCCACGCCAAGGTCGAGGCGGGCGGCCACCAGGTCGGCGAGAAGGGCTACTTCTACGCCCCGACCGTGGTCTCCGGCCTCAAGCAGGACGACGAGATCATCCAGAACGAGGTCTTCGGCCCCGTCATCACCGTCCAGTCCTTCACGGACGAGTCCCAGGCCCTGGAGTACGCGAACGGCGTCGAGTTCGCCCTCGCCTCCTCCGTGTGGACCAAGGACCACGGCCGGGCGATGCGCATGTCCAAGAACCTCGACTTCGGCTGCGTGTGGATCAACACCCACATCCCGCTCGTCGCCGAGATGCCGCACGGCGGCTTCAAGAAGTCCGGCTATGGCAAGGACCTCTCCGCCTACGGCTTCGAGGACTACACGCGCATCAAGCACGTGATGACCTCGCTCGACGGCTGATCGGCCGCATCGATCACAGCAGGGCCCTGAGGGGGCGGGCAGTAGACATCATGTCTATTGCCCGCCCTTTCGCGTTCGCCGAGGCTGTGGCCATGCCTCAACTCGCCTTCTCCCGCCGCGCCGCGCTCGCCGGAATCGGAGCCGCGGGCCTGTCGGCCGCCCTCGCCGGATGCGGTGTCCGACCCGCCTACGTTCCCGAGGAGGGGCGCGTGCGTCCGGACCGCTCGGAGCGGGACCGCAGCGTCGCCTTCTCCAACTGGCCGCTCTACATCGACACCGACGAGGAGGACGAGGAGAGCCGCCCGACCCTGGAGGCCTTCTCCGAGCGCACGGGCATCGAGGTCCGCTACACCGAGGAGATCAACGACAACGACGAGTTCTTCGGCAAGGTCAGCCCGGCCCTGATGAACCGCCAGGAGACCGGCCACGACCTGGTCGTGGTCAGCGACTGGATGGCCGCCCGCTTCGTGCACCTGGGCTGGGCCCAGAAGATGGACCGGTCGGCGCAGCCCAACGTCACCCGCCACCTCGACCCGCAGCTGCGCTCCCCCGCGTTCGACGAGGGCCGGCTTCACACCGTCCCGTGGCAGTCAGGGATCACCGGCATCGCCTACAACCGCAAGGCCCTGGGCCGGGAGATCAGGTCCCTCCAGGACCTGTGGCACCCCGACCTGGCGGGCAGGGTGACCCTCTTCTCCGGGCTCGACGAATCCTTCGCCCTGCTGATGCAGGGCAACGGGGTCGACGTCACGCGCTGGAGCGAATCGGACTTCCACCGGATGTGCGACCAGGTCGAGAACCTGGTGAAGAAGAGGCACATCCGCCGCTTCACCGGCAACGACTACACCTCCGATCTCGGCAAGGGCGACATCCTCGCCTGTCAGGCCTACTCCGGCGACGCCATCCAGCTCCAGGCCGACAACCCCGACATCGAGTTCGTCGTCCCCGAAGAAGGCGGCGAACTCTGGGCCGAGAGCCTGCTCGTCCCCAACCTGGCCCGGCACAAGGCCAATGCCGAGGCACTCGTCGACCACTACTACGACCCCCAGGTGGCCGCACGGCTCGCCGCCTCCGTGAACTACGTCTGCCCCGTCCCGGCGGCCCGGGAGGTGCTGGCGGGCTCGGACGACAAGGAGACCGCCGAACTCGCCGAGAACCCGCTGGTCTTCCCCGACGACGACATGCGGGGGCGGCTCGCGGTCGCCCGGGACGTCTCCTCGGCCGAGCGACGCTCCCTGGCCAGGCGGTGGAACGCGATCGTCGGGCTCTGATCACGGTCCGGACACAGAACTGAACATGTTCAGTCATTTGACTGAACGCGTTCAGAAAGCCGCGTAGGCTCCCCTCCATGAGCGAGAGAAGCGCCCTTGAGCGGCGGATCCGTGCCTGGCTGACCGTCTTCGTCGTCTGCCTGGTGCTCAGCGGCCTCACGGCCTTCCCCCTGGTCAGCGAGGTCCGCTGGGGCAACGCCCTGGTCGACAACATATGGCTGCGCCGGGTGGGCGAAGGGCTGGAGCGGGCCGATGCCGACTACCCCTTCCTCCTGTACGGGACCGACTGGCTCGCCTTCGCCCACCTCGTGATCGCCGTCTTCTTCTACGGCGTGTACCGCGACCCCGTCCGCAACATCTGGATCATCGAGGCCGGCATGATCGCCTGCGCCGGGGTGATCCCGCTGGCCCTGATCTGCGGCCCGATCCGCGGCATCCCCTTCTGGTGGAGCGTCATCGACATGGCGTTCGGCATCTTCGGGGTGATCCCCCTGCTGATCCTGCGCCGCATGATCAAGCGGCTGGAGACCGAGGCCGCCGCTACTTCGTGAAGGCCGCCATGGCGATGCCGAGGGCCACCCGGTTCGTGTCCTGGCCCTTGGCGTCCGTGGCGTTCACCGAGTAGACCAGGGTGCGGGAGAGGTCCCGGGTCGCGCCGATCGCGGTGTTGTAGCCGTGCCGGCCACCCGTCTTGCCCCAGGCCACCGTGCCGTCCGGCAGGACGATCCTGGACAGGCCCGCCGTCATCACCGCCGGCTTGCCGCTCACGGAGTCCCGCACGTCCGGCACCGTGAACATCTCCTCCAGCCGGTCCTTCGGCACCACACGGCCGCTGAAGAGGGCCACGGTGAAGCGCTCCAGGTCCGCCGTCGTCGAGATGATGTCACCCGCCGCCCACCGGTCCGAGGAGTTCCACTCGGTCACGTCACGCAGCTCGCGCGAGCCGTCCGCCTTTGGTATGGCCTGGTAGCCCCGGTTGTGCGGGCCGTGGATCCTCGTCCCGGTCCGCCCCGGGAACGACGTCCCGTGCAGCGCCAGCGGCTTCAGGATCCGGACGCCGACAACGTCCTCGTACCGCATGCCCGTCACCTTCTCGATCAGCGCACCGAGCACCGTGTAGTTGATGTTCAGGTAGTGCTGGGCTGTGCCGGGCGCGAACTCCCGCTCCTTGGCGACCGCGTCGGCGATCTGTGCGCGCCGGTCGGTCACGTCGAACCGGTGCTCCCACTGTGCCTCGAAGGAGTCCCCGGGGCCGTCGGCCGCCGGGATGCCGCTGGTGTGGTTCAGCAACTGCCGCACCGTCACGGCCCCGTAGCGGTCGGGCACGGTCCCGGGCAGATAGCGCCGGACCGGCCCGTCGAGGTCCACCCGCCCCTCCGACGCCAGCTGGAGGACGACCGCCGCCGTGAACGCCTTGGTCACCGACCCCGCCCGGAACCGGCCCCGCTCGACGGCCTCGCGCCCCGTGCGGATGTCCGCCACGCCCGAACTGCCCTGCCAGCAGCCGGCCGTGCCGCCCACGCGCACCAGCGCGGCCGTCGCGTCCCCGTGCCGCGGACCGAGCCCGGCGATCGCCGCCTCCAGCGCGGCCGCGTTCGGCGGTGTCGACACCACCGGCGCGATCGGCACCGAGACGGCGGACGCCGGTGCCGGCGCCGGTGCCGGCACCGGCGCCGACGCGGCGTGGGCGACGGCCGGCCCCGACGCGATCCCGACGACCAGCGCCGCGGCGATCAATGTGCGCATCCTTGCGTTCAACCCACGGCCGGGCCCCGCGCAGCCGCCGGCCCCGTCGGCCCGGCGCGGGTATCACCGGCCGAACTGGGCCCGCACTGCCGTCAGCGCGTCCACCCGGTTCGTGGTGATCGCGTCGACCCCCGCCGCGATGAGCCCCTTCATCGTCCGCCTGGTGTCGGCGGTCCAGGCAGACACCAGCAGGCCGTCCCGGTGCAGCGCGTCCGCCAGCTCCCGGCTCACCAGCCCGAAGCGGTAGTTGAGCCAGCGCGGCGCCACCGCGTCGATCAGGACGCGCCGGGGCGGCGAGAGCGTGGTCCAGGTCAGAGCGATCTCCGCGCCGGGATCGGCCGCGCGGAGCGCCAGCATCGACCCGGGTCCCGCGCAGTAGAACGTACGCTCGCGCGCATCGCACTCCCGGACCAGGCCCACGACGGTGCGCACCGCCTCGGGCGTGGCACCCGGGAGGTCGAGCATCAGTCGGCCCGCCCCGGCCGCCACCAGCGCGTCGCGCAGCGTCGGAACGGCGCCCCCGGTCATCTCCTTGAGCTGTGCGGCCGAGATCTCGTCGAGCCGCACGTCGTGGTTCCACAGCCGCTGGAGCGACTCGTCGTGGAGCAGGACCGGCACCCCGTCACGGGTCAGCCGTACGTCGACCTCGACCGCGTCCGCCCCGCGGGCGAAGGCGGAGCGGATGGAGGGCAGGGTGTTCTCACGGACGCGGTAGGGATCGCCGCGGTGGCCGATCGCAGTCAGGGTGCGCATGGCCCCATTCTCGGGGGACTTCAGCGCGCGAGCCATTGCTCGGTGTACGTGTCGATCTCCGCGTTGAGCTTCTCCTTGCCGGCCGGGTCCAGGAAGGAGGCCTCGACGGCGTTCTTCGCGAGCTGCGCGAGCCCGCGCTCGTCGAGGTCGAGGAGGCGCGCGGCCACCGCGTACTCGTTGTTGAGGTCGGAGCCGAACATCGGCGGGTCGTCGCTGTTGATCGTGACGAGTACGCCCGCCGCGACCATCTCCCTGACCGGGTGCAGGTCGAGGTCGGTCACCGCGCGCGTGGCGATGTTCGAGGTCGGGCAGACCTCCAACGCGATGCGGTGCTCCGCGAGGTGGGCGAGCAGCTCCGGGTCCTGGACCGAGCTGGTGCCGTGGCCGATGCGCTCGGCGCCCAGGTCGCGGATGGCGTCCCAGACGGTCTCCGGGCCGGTGGTCTCGCCGGCGTGCGGCACGCTGTGCAGGCCGGCGGCGCGGGCCTGGTCGAAGTACGGCTTGAACTGCGGGCGCGGAACGCCGATCTCGGGTCCGCCGAGGCCGAAGGAGACCAGGCCCTCGGGGCGCAGGTCGACGGCGAGCCGCGCGGTTTCGGCGGCGGCTTCGAGGCCGGCCTCGCCGGGGATGTCGAAGCACCAGCGCAGGATGACGCCCAGTTCCTTCTCGGCGGCCTTGCGGGCGTCCTCGATGGCCTCCATGAAGGCCTTCTCGTCGATGCCGCGGCGGGTGGAGGAGTACGGGGTGATGGTGAGCTCGGCGTAGCGGATGTTCTGCCGGGCCATGTCACGGGCGACCTCGAAGGTCAGCAGCCGTACGTCCTCGGGGGTGCGGACGAGGTCGACGACCGACAGGTAGACGTCGATGAAGTGGGCGAAGTCGGTGAAGGTGAAGTAGTCGGCGAGGGCTTCGGGGTCGGTGGGCACCTCCGAGTCGGGGTGCCGGGCGGCGAGCTCGGCCACGATGCGGGGGGAGGCCGAGCCGACGTGGTGGACGTGGAGTTCGGCCTTGGGCAGCCCCGCGATGAAGGGGTGCAGGTCGGTCATGGGGCGGTGCCTCCGGATGGGCGGGGGTGCGGGCAGGACGCCCTCATCGTAGGCACGGCCGTGACTGTGGGTGGCAGCGCTTAGCATGGCCGTACGAGAGAGGGGGGCTCCGTATGAACGACAGCAGTCCCGAGCCGCGGGACCCGTGGGCGCCGCCGGAGCGGCCCGTGGTGGACCTGGGTAAATCGCAGGCTGCGCAGGGCATGCCGGTGGGGTCGGGCCCGCCGTCCGTGCACGACCAGCCGACGCTCGCCGGGATGCCCGGCGGCCTGACGGCCCCCGCCGCGCCCGGCCCCGCCGCGAGCCCGCCGCCGGCGGCCGGGCCCGCCTCGGCGGCGTACGGCTACCCGGCGGCCCAGCCCGGCTACGGCTACCCCGGCGACGCGGGATATCCCGGCCCTGGCTTCCCGGGGCATCCCGGGTACCCCGCCCAGCAGGGGTACCCGTTCCCCGGCGCGTACCCGCCGTACGGACGCCAGCCCAGCAACGGCTTCGGCATCACCTCGCTCGTCCTCGGCATCCTCGCGGTCATGGGCTGCATCACCAGCTTCATAGCCGTGGCGCTCGGGATCGGGGCCGTCGTCTTCGGAGCCCTGGGCAAGGGCAAGGCCAACCGCGGCGAGGCCGACAACGGCGGGATGGCCCTGGCCGGCATCATCCTGGGCGCGGTCGGCATCGCGCTGGGCCTCCTGATGCTGCTCGCCCTGTTCGCCCCGTTCCTCGACCGCAGCCGGGACGACGGCCCGCGCTACGAGAGCCCGTATTCGGACTCGCGGCTTCACGAACGGGTCTGAAGCCACGGCCAGTCGGCGTTCCGGCCGCCCTCGATCAGGGTGAGCATCCGGAAGGCCGCGTCCGTGAGCCCGCCGAAGGTGTGCCGGTTCCCGCTGCCCGAGGGCGCGTGGCCCACCCGGTAGCCGGCCAGGTTCCAGGTGTGGACGGGCACGTCGGACGGCACGTGCCGCGTCCACGGCCGCGGCGTCGGCCCGGTTGAGCCGGGAGCGGTCCGACAGCGGAGACCACATCAAGCCGGAGCGGTCGGCGAGGACCAGCGTGCGGCCGGGCAGCGCCGGCACGTTGGCCAGCGAGTGGCCCAGCGCCTGCTCCAGCGGGTACGCCCAGCGCAGTGAGGGCGCGTGCCGGTAGGCGGCCAGGTAGTGGAGGGGGACTGCCGGGACCGGGCTACGGCCTCCGGGTGGGAGATCTTCGCGGCGACCTGCGCGGCCACCGCGTCCGAGCCCCCCGCCTCGTCGAAGTTGCGCAGGTTGCGCAGCAGCGCCATCGCCCCCTGGCCTTCAGCCTTCACGCACTCCGCGGCGCCGACGAGCGGGGCGGTGCGCAGGTTCGCATCCCCGCGCAGCCAGCCCAGCAGGCCGGCCGTCCAGGCGGGATCCTCGACGGCGAGGGTGCGCACGAGCGCGGCGAACCGGTCGTCACGCGCCTCGCCGCTCGCGTACGCGGTGCGCTGCGTCACGAAGTTGGCGACGGCGAGCAGGAAGAGTTCGGAGCGCGGATCGCGCAGACGGCCCGGTCCGCCCTGGGCGGTGCGGGCGTGTCCGGTGGAGCGCACCGGTGAAGTGGGCGAGGCGGGCGCCGGTTTGAGCGCGCGCAGGTTGAAGCGGGCCAGGTGAATCCCCCGAATCCGATGGAAGCGGGGAGGCGTTGCGTGGGGATGCCCGAGGTCGGGAGTCGGCGGCGGACTGACGCCCGACGAGCTGCCTGACTGCTCCACCGGCCCGTTCCCTTGCGGGTGAGGGGCCGGGTGGGATTCGACCCACGACCTCCCGGGCCCGGAAGCAGCCGGCGCCTGCGGAACACGTGAGGCGAGGGCCCTCCGCCTGCGCCAGCACATTACGCCCGGCTCGGACCCTCGCCGTCCGCGCCGCCTTCGCGCAGCCGCTTCCGGGCCTCCATCAGGGCGAAGCCCAGCAGGTTCAGCCCGCGCCAGCGTGCCGGATCCAGGGCGCGCTCGTCGTCCGCGGCCAGTCCGATGCCCCAGATCCGGTCCATCGGGCTCGCCTCCACCAGCACGCGGTCCCCGGTGCCCAGCAGGTAGGCGCGCAGCGCCGGATCGGAGCCGAACTTGTGCACACTGCCCTCCACGACCAAAGCGAACCGCTCCCGCTCCCACGTCGCGTTGTCGAAGCCGCGCACCAGCCGCCCGACCTTCTTCGCCTCGGCCGGGCTCTTCGCCAGCACCGCGGCGCGCTCGGCCTCGGGGTCTCCGAACAGCCGGGCCTTGCCGGCCATCATCCAGTGCTCGGCCGTGGCATAACGGACGTCACCGACAGTGAAGGAGGACGGCCACCACTGGCTCAGGCAGCTCGGACCGAGCTTGCCGTCGGGCCGCGGCCGGTGCCCCCAGAACGGCAGGTACTTCCGTCGCTCACCACGGCTGACCTGCTTGATCAGGTCGTCGATCATCTCCATGCATGCGAGTCTGGCACCCGCCACTGACACTTCGTACGGGATTTCCGGCGCGCCTCGACACATGGTCGACCGATTCCGTCGCGTAATCAAAAGGAAACAACGGAATCACTTGGCCAAGGGCATCACCTCTGTCAGGATCGGCACTCAATTCGAGCTGTAGCTCGAACTGTAGCTACGGAGAGCGTGAGAGCGTGATGGGCAACCGCTTCCAGGTCAGGGACCGCTTCGCAGACGGCGCGCAGTACATCGACGGAAAGCTCCGGTCCGGGACCTCCGGCCGGTCACACACCGTGGTCGACCCGGCCACCGGCGAGGAGGTCCTGACCTACGAGCTGGCGAGCACCGCGGACGTCGACGAGGCCGTCGCCGCCGCCAAGCGCGCCTTCCCGGCCTGGTCCGGGGCCACCCCCGGCGAGCGCTCCGACGCCCTTCACCGGCTGGCCGCCGTACTGGCGGAGCAGGCCGCGGACTTCGCGTACGCCGAGTCCCTCCAGTGCGGCAAGCCGATCAAGCTGTCCACGGAGTTCGACGTGCCGGGGACCATCGACAACACCGCCTTCTTCGCGGGCGCCGCCCGCCACCTCCAGGGGCAGGCCGCCGCCGAGTACTCGGGAGACCACACCTCCTACGTGCGCCGCGAGGCCATCGGGGTCGTCGGCTCCGTCGCCCCCTGGAACTACCCGCTCCAGATGGCCGCCTGGAAGATCCTCCCGGCCATCGCGGCCGGCAACACCATCGTGCTCAAGCCCGCCGAGCTCACCCCGCTGACCTCCCTGATGTTCGCCCAGGCGGCCAAGGACGCGGGCCTGCCCGACGGCGTGATCAACATCGTCACCGGTGCCGGCCGCGACGCGGGCGAGCACCTGGTGGGCCACCCCGACGTGGTGATGACCTCCTTCACCGGCTCCACCGCCGTCGGCAAGCGGGTCGCGGAGATCGCCACCGCCACCGTGAAGCGCCTGCACCTGGAGCTCGGCGGCAAGGCCCCCTTCCTCGTCTTCGACGACGCCGACCTGGAGGCCGCCGCGCACGGCGCCGTCGCCGCCTCCCTGATCAACACCGGCCAGGACTGCACCGCCGCGACCCGCGCCTACGTGCAGCGCCCCCTGCACGACGCCTTCGTCGCCCGGGTCGCCGAGCTGATGGAGACCGTCCGCCTCGGCGACCCCTTCGCCTCCGCCACCGACCTCGGCCCGCTGGTCTCGCACGCCCAGCGCGACCGCGTCGCCGGGTTCGTCGAGCGCGCCCGCGGCTACGCCACCGTCGTCACCGGCGGCGAGGCCCCGGGCGGCGAGCTCACCGCCGGCGCGTACTACCGGCCCACCCTCATCACCGGCGCCGCCCAGGACAGCGAGGTGGTCCAGTCGGAGATCTTCGGCCCCGTCCTCGTGGTGCTGCCCTTCGACAGCGACGACGAGGGCATCGCGCTGGCCAACGACACCCCGTACGGACTCGCGGCCTCAGCCTGGAGCCGCGACCTCTACCGGGCGAACCGTGCCACCCGCGAGATCAAGGCGGGCTGCGTGTGGGTCAACGACCACATCCCGATCATCAGCGAGATGCCCCACGGCGGCTACAAGGCGAGCGGTTTCGGAAAGGACATGTCCGCCTACTCCTTCGAGGAGTACACGCAGGTCAAGCACGTGATGTACGACAACACGGCGGTCGCCGCGAAGGACTGGCACCGCACGATCTTCGGGGACCGATAACCGACCACCGCCTGACCAGCGGTCCACCTCCCGAAAGGCCACAGCGCATGGAGCAGTACGAGCCCGACCGCCTCTCGGCGGCGCAACTCGCCGCGATGCGGCGCAGCATCGGCAGCGGGCGCGGCGCCCTCACCCGCCGCTCGCTGTTTCGCGCCTCCGGAGTCGGAGCGCTCACCCTCGGCGGCCTGTCCACCCTCGCCGGGTGCGGCATCCCGCCCGCCAAGCGGGAGGGCGACGCGGCCGCCGCCTCCGACGACCACTCGGACCGGGAGAAGGAGATCGCCTTCTCCAACTGGACCGAGTACATGGACACCAGCGAGGACGAGAAGTCCCGTCCCACGCTGGAGGAGTTCACCAAGCGGACCGGGATCAAGGTCAAGTACACCGAGGACATCAACGACAACGTCGAGTTCTTCGGCAAGATCAAACCGCAGCTCGCGGCGGGCCAGGACACCGGCCGCGACCTGATCGTCGTCACCGACTGGCTCGCCGCGCGCATCATCCGCCTCGGCTGGGCCCAGAAGCTCGACCCCTCGCACCTGCCGCACGCCTACGCCAACCTGTCCCCGCAGTTCCGCAGCCCCGACTGGGACCCGGGCCGCGCGTACAGCTACCCCTGGACCGGCATCTCCACCGTCATCGCCTACAACGAGAAGGCGACCGGCGGCAAGAAGGTGGACTCCGTCACGCAGATGCTCGACGACCCCTCCCTCAGGGGCCGCGTCGGCTTCCTGACGGAGATGCGCGACAGCGTCGGCATGACCATGCTCGACCAGGGCAAGAACCCCGCCTCCTTCACGGACGCGGACTTCGACGAGGCGATAGGCCGGCTCCAGAAGGGCGTGGACAAGAACCAGATCCGGCGCTTCACGGGCAACGACTACACCTCCGACCTGGACAAGGGCGATCTCGCCGCCTGTCTGGCCTGGGCGGGCGACGTCATCCAGCTCCAGGCCGGCAACCCCGACATCAAGTTCGCCATCCCCGCCGCCGGTTACATCACCTCCAGCGACAACCTGCTGGTCCCCGTCAAGGCCCGGCACAAGGCCAACGCGGAGCGGCTCATCGACTACTACTACGAGCTCCCGGTCGCCGCGCAGCTCGCCGCCTACATCAGCTACGTCTGCCCCGTCGAGGGCGTGGGCGACGAGCTCGCGAAGATCGACGCCGAGCTCGCCGAGAACACCCTGATCGTCCCGGACAAGGCGATGACCGCCAAGTCCCGCGCCTTCCGCTCCCTCACCAGCGAGGAAGAGACGGCGTACGAGGAGAAGTTCGCCAAGCTCATCGGCGCGTGACCGCCGGCGCCGCACCGCGCCCGCTCCTCCCCCTGACCTCTTCGCCCACCCACCCCCGGGACCATCCATGACTGACAAGACCGCGGGCGGCGACGTCCGCCTCTCCGGGATCAGCAAGCACTACGGCACCTTCACCGCCGTGCACCCGCTGGACCTGACCATCCCCCAGGGCTCCTTCTTCGCCCTGCTCGGCGCCTCCGGCTGCGGCAAGACCACCACCCTGCGCATGATCGCCGGGCTGGAGGAGCCCTCCACCGGCACGGTCCACCTCGGCGACCGGGAGGTCACCCACCTGCCGCCGCACAAGCGCCCGGTCAACACGGTCTTCCAGAGCTACGCGCTCTTCCCGCACCTCAGCATCTTCGAGAACATCGCCTTCGGCCTGCGCCGCCGCGGCATCAAGTCGGTCAAGAAGCAGGTCGACGACATGCTGGACCTGGTCCAGCTCGGCCAGTTCGCCCAGCGCAAGCCGCACCAGCTCTCCGGCGGCCAGCAGCAGCGCGTCGCCGTCGCCCGCGCCCTGATCAACCACCCGCAGGTGCTGCTCCTCGACGAGCCGCTCGGCGCCCTCGACCTCAAGCTGCGCCGCCAGATGCAGCTGGAGCTCAAGCGGATCCAGACCGAGGTCGGCATCACCTTCGTGCACGTCACGCACGACCAGGAGGAGGCCATGACCATGGCCGACACGGTCGCCGTGATGAACGGCGGCCGCGTCGAGCAGCTGGGCGCCCCCGCCGAGCTCTACGAGAACCCGCGGACCACCTTCGTCGCCAACTTCCTCGGCACCTCCAACCTCATCGAGGCCTCCGTGGAGTCCGCCGGATCCGACGTCGTCGTCTCGGCCTCCGGCACCACCCTCCGGCTGCCCGCCGCCCGATGTTCGACCACGCCCAGCGCCGGCGGCAAGCTGCTGGTCGGGGTCCGCCCGGAGAAGATCTCCCTGGTCCCGGCCGAGGAGGAGCACGCCATAGCCACAGGCCGGAACAAGATCACCGGCCGGGTCGCGGACTCCTCCTTCATCGGCGTCTCCACCCAGTTCGTCATCGACAGCCCCGTCTGCCCCGAACTGGAGGTCTACGTCCAGAACATCGAGCGCGACAGCCGCCTGGTCCCGGGCGCCGAGGTCGTCCTGCACTGGAACCCCGAGCACACCTTCGGGCTCGACGCCGCCCAGTCCATGCTTGCAGGGACGATGGGCGACGCGGGCATCGAGACGGTCGAGGAGAGCGCGTGACCGCCACCGCCGCGCCGCCCCAGGCGCCCGCCCCCGCCGAACCCCCGGCCCACAGGCCGTCCGTGCGCAAGCGGCTGGTCCCGTACTGGCTGTTGCTCCCCGGCATCCTGTGGCTGCTGGTCTTCTTCGTGCTGCCGATGGTCTACCAAGCCTCCACCTCGGTGCAGACCGGCTCCCTGGAGGAGGGCTTCGAGGTCACCTGGCACTTCCGGACCTACTGGGACGCCTTCACCGAGTACCTGCCGCAGTTCCTGCGCTCCCTGCTCTACGCCGGCACCGCCACCGCGCTGTGCCTGCTGCTCGGGTACCCGCTGGCCTACCTGATCGCCTTCAAGGCGGGACGCTGGCGGGGCCTGCTCCTGGTCCTGGTCATCGCCCCGTTCTTCACCAGCTTCCTGATCCGCACGCTGGCCTGGAAGACGATCCTGGCCGACGGCGGACCGGTGGTCGCCGGCCTCAACGCCGTCGGCTTCCTCGACGTCACCAGCTGGCTTGGCATGACCGAGGGGGACCGGGTGCTGGCCACGCCGCTCGCGGTCGTCTGCGGCCTGACGTACAACTTCCTCCCCTTCATGATCCTGCCGCTGTACTCCTCGCTGGAACGCATCGACACCCGCCTCCACGAGGCGGCCGGGGACCTGTACGCCCGCCCCGCCACGGTCTTCCGGAAGGTGACCTTCCCGCTGTCGATGCCGGGCGTGGTCTCCGGGACCCTGCTCACCTTCATCCCGGCCAGCGGCGACTACGTGAACGCCGAACTGCTCGGCTCCACGGACACCCGGATGATCGGCAACGTCATCCAGTCGCAGTACCTGCGGATCCTCGACTACCCGACGGCGGCCGCGCTGTCCTTCATTCTCATGGCCATCGTGCTGATCATGGTCACCATCTACATCCGCCGAGCGGGGACGGAGGACCTGGTCTGATGCGCACCCCCCTCACCTGGCTGCGGCGCAACCTGGTCGTGATCGCAGGCCTCGCCACGCTCGCGTACATGATCCTGCCGAACGTCGTCGTCACCGTCTTCTCCTTCAACAACCCCTCCGGGCGCTTCAACTACGCCTGGCAGGAGTTCTCGCTCGACGCGTGGAAGGACCCCTGCGGCGTCGCCGACATGTGCGGCTCCCTCGGGCTCTCGCTCCAGATCGCCCTGTGGTCCACGCTCGCGGCGACCGCCCTGGGCACCGCGATCGCCTTCGCGCTGGTGCGCTACCGCTTCCGGGCGCGCGGCGCGGTCAACTCGCTGATCTTCCTGCCCATGGCCATGCCGGAGATCGTGATGGCGGCCTCGCTGCTCGCGCTCTTCCTCAACATGGGCATCCAGCTGGGCTTCTGGACGATCCTGATCGCCCACATCATGTTCTGCCTCAGCTTCGTCGTCGCCGCCGTCAAGGCCCGCGTCCTGTCCATGGACCCGCGGCTGGAGGAGGCCGCCCGTGACCTCTACGCGGGCCCGGTGCAGACCTTCCTGCGGGTGACCCTGCCCATCGCGGCACCGGGTATCGCGGCAGGCGCGCTGCTCTCCTTCGCGCTCTCGTTCGACGACTTCATCATCACCAACTTCAACTCGGGCAACACCGTGACCTTCCCCATGTTCGTGTGGGGCTCGGCCCAGCGCGGTACGCCCGTGCAGATCAACGTCATCGGCACGGCGATGTTCGTCATCGCGGTGCTGGTGGTCCTCGCCGGCCAGACGGTCGGCAAGCGCCGCAAGAAAGCACAACCGAAGTAATTCGGAAAAGCACGTCATCAGTTCCGTAGGGAGTTGGAAGCCATGGCCCCAGTCGCCATGCGTAGTGTTGCGAAATCCCTTTCCGAAGCGAAGCCGGTCTCGTACTGGCTGGACGACCCCGGCAAGCCCGCCCCGCAGCCGGCGCTCACCTCCGACGAGCGCTGCGACCTGCTGGTCGTCGGCGGCGGCTACAGCGGCCTGTGGACCGCGCTGCTCGCCAAGGAGCGCGACCCCGGGCGGGACGTCGTGCTGATCGAGAGCAAGGAGGCGGGCTGGGCCGCCTCCGGCCGCAACGGCGGCTTCTGCGCCGCCTCCCTCACCCACGGCCTGGGCAACGGGCTCGCCCGCTGGCCCGGTGAGCTGGCGAAGCTGGAGGAGCTGGGCGCCCGCAACCTCGACGCCATCGAGGAGGCCGTCGCCCGCTACGGCATCGACTGCGACTTCGAGCGGACCGGCGAGATCGACGTCGCCACTGAACCCCACCAGGTCGAGGAGCTGCGCGAACTCCACGAGGAGGCGCTCCGCCTCGGCCTGGCCGGCGGGTCCGAATGGCTCGACCGGGACGCCGTGCGCGCCGAGGTCGACTCCCCGACCTTCCTCGCGGGCCTGTGGGACCGCGACGGCGTCGCCATGCTCAACCCGGCGAAGCTGGCCTGGGGCCTCAAGCAGGCGTGCCTCGGCCTCGGGGTGCGGATCTACGAGAACACCCGCGGCCTGAAGCTCGCCCCGGCCGGACGCGGGATGACCGTGCAGACCCCCTACGGCACGATCCTCGCCCGCCGGGTCGCCCTGGGAACCAACATCTTCCCGTCGCTGGTCCGGCGGATCCGCCCCTTCACCGTCCCGGTCTACGACTACGCGCTGATGAGCGAGCCGCTGGACGACGCGCAGCTGGCCGCGATCGGCTGGAAGAACCGCCAGGGCCTGGGCGACAGCGCCAACCAGTTCCACTACTTCCGGATCACCAGGGACAACCGGATCCTGTGGGGCGGCTACGACGCGATCTACCCCTACCGCGGCAAGCTCGACTCCGAGTACGACCACCGCCCGGAGACCTACCTCCGGCTCGCCGAGCACTTCTTCACCGCCTTCCCCCAGCTGGAGGGGCTGAGGTTCAGCCACGCCTGGGGCGGAGCGATCGACACCTGCTCGCGCTTCTCCGCCTTCTTCGGAACGACGCACTCCGGCAAGGTGGCGTACGCGGCCGGCTACACCGGCCTCGGCGTGGGCGCCACCCGCTTCGGCGCCGACGTGATGCTGGACCTGCTCGACGGGCTCTCGACCGAGCGCACCCGGCTGGAGATGGTGCGGTCCAAGCCGATGCCGTTCCCGCCCGAGCCGCTCGCCTGGACCGGGATCGCGCTCACCAAGTGGTCGCTGGCCCGCGCGGACGCCCGGGGCGGGCACCGGAACCTGTGGCTGAAGGCGATGGACAAGCTCGGCCTCGGCTTCGACAGCTGACCCGCCCGTGCGAACCGACCCGCCCGTGCGAACCGACCCGAGCGCGCCTCCCCCGGCGCGCCCCGCCCTCTCGCCGTGTGACCCGATTCACTACCACGGAGTAACGCAACCCGCGTCATAGCCGGGCCCGGCCCCGCTCTCTGCAGGTGAGAACGCCTCATCTACAGGGAACGGAGGCCGGGCGATGACGACCCCGGGGGACAAGGCTGCGGTGGAATGGCTGGCATCGGCGGCGCCGGATCCCGGTGCCTGCCGGCGGGCATGGGAGCGCAACCCCCTCGGGGTCGCCCTCCTGCCCGCGGGACGCCTCTGGGACGTGCTGATCCTGCCGGGGGAGCTGGGGCAGGCCACCCTCGACGTACTCGCTCCGCTCACCGACCGGCCCGGTCCGGTGCTCGCCGACTTCGGCGCATCGCGGCTGGGCTTCTTCGTGCCCGCGGGCACCGTCTCCCACTGGATCGGCACGGGCGTACGGGGGGCCGGGCGCGGGGCGTGGATCGTGGTCCCGTACCCGGGCCGGGCGACCGGCGGGGTGCGCTGGACGGTGCTTCCGGACGGGGAGGGGACCCTCACGGACCCGGTCCTGCTGGAGCTGGCCATGCACGAGGCGGCCGCACGCGCGCTGGTGGGGGAGTGCCGCAAGCCTTGAACCGGGAGTTCAGCCGGAACTTCGACGCGTACCACGGCAGGACCGCCTGACCGCCAGCAGCAGCGGCGTACACATCAGCAGGCTGGCCAGCACGTCCAGCGGCCAGTGGAACCCCCGCAGCACCAGCCCGACGGCCGTCGCCCCCGTGAGCACGAGGGCGGCGGCCGCCGGCCACCGCCGGCCCAGGCGCGGCCGCAGCAGCAGGGCCGCCCCCGCGTACGCCACGAAGGCCGTCGCGGTGTGGCCCGAGGGGAAGTAGCCCGCGGCCCACGGCTCCAGCGGGCCGGGGCGGGCGGTCCACTCCTTCAGCGGGACGACGAGGGCCGGGACCAGGGCCATCGCCACCACCGCGGCCGCGGCGCCGCGGCGGTTGCCGCGCAGGGCGGCGTACGCGGCGGCGAGGAGCAGGACGGGCAGTGCGACCGGGACGTTCCCGAGGTCGGAGAGGGCCTCGGTGACCGCGTCGGGGACGGTGCGCACCAGCGCGCCGCTCAGCCGGGCGTCCCAGGACAGCACAGGGCCCCGCACCAGGACCTGCCAGGTGATCAGGGCGAAGAGGAGCGCGCAGAGCGCGCAGAGCGCGCAGGCGGCGAGTACGCCGGAAAGGGTGGCCGGCCGTCCCGGAACAGGGGGGATGGTTCCGGGACGGCCGCCCGGACCGGGTTGCCGGACGCCCCGGGGGGTTTGGGGCGGTCGGCTGTCCGATCGGTGAGGAGTGTGCGCGAACGCAGGCCCGGTACGGCGCTGGGGAAGCCCGGTACCGGTATCGCCCCCGGTTTCGCGGGAGCGGGCTGTTTCACTCATCTGCAGAAACCGTACGGCAGCCGAAGGGGGACCGACAGCAGGAACGCGCTCCCGCCATCGGCCCCCCACAGCTTCTTCACAGCGCCCGCCCGTTACCGTCGGTACGTGCAGTGGGCGCTGCGATCGGACGTTCTAGCCGTTCGAGCGGGCGGTCGTTTCGACCGTGGCTCAGATGTCCGTGCCGATGGCCGCGAACGCCGCCTCGATCAGGTCCAGGCCCTCGTTCAGCAGGTGCTCGCCGATCACGATCGGCGGGAGGAAGCGGAGCACGTTGCCGTAGGTGCCGCAGGTGAGGACGAGCAGGCCCTCGGCGTGGCAGGCCTTGGCGAGCGCGCCGGCCGCCTCCGGGAACGGGGTCTTGGAGACCGGGTCCTTGACCAGCTCGATCGCGATCATGGCGCCGCGGCCGCGGATGTCGCCGATGATCTCGTACTTCTCCTGCATGGCCGTCAGGCGGGCCTTCATGACGGACTCGATCTTCTTCGCCTTGGCGTTGAGGTCGAGCTTCTTCATGGTCTCGATGGAGCCGAGCGCACCGGCGCACGCCACCGGGTTGCCGCCGTAGGTGCCGCCCAGGCCGCCCGCGTGGGCGGAGTCCATGATCTCGGCGCGGCCGGTCACGGCGGCGAGCGGCAGACCGCCCGCGATGCCCTTGGCGGTGGTGATCAGGTCCGGGACGATGCCCTCGTCCTCGCACGCGAACCACTGGCCGGTGCGGCAGAAGCCGGACTGGATCTCGTCGGCGACGAAGACGATGCCGTTCTCGTTGGCGAACTTCACGATCGCCGGCAGGAAGCCCTTGGCCGGCTCGATGAAGCCGCCCTCGCCGAGGACCGGCTCGATGATGATCGCGGCGACGTTCTCGGCGCCGATCTGCTTGGTGATCTGGTCGATCGCCTGGGCGGCGGCCTCGGGGCCGCAGTTCTCGGCACCGGTGGGCCAGCGGTAGCCGTAGGCCACCGGGACGCGGTAGACCTCGGGGGCGAACGGACCGAAGCCCTGCTTGTACGGCATGTTCTTCGCGGTCAGCGCCATCGTCAGGTTCGTGCGGCCGTGGTAGCCGTGGTCGAAGACGACGACGGCCTGGCGCTTGGTGTACGAACGGGCGATCTTGACGGCGTTCTCGACGGCCTCGGCGCCGGAGTTGAACAGGGCCGACTTCTTGGCGTGGTCGCCCGGGGTCAGCTCGGCGAGGGCCTCGCACACCTCGACGTAGCCCTCGTACGGGGTGACCATGAAGCAGGTGTGGGTGAAGTCGGCGAGCTGCGCGGAGGCGCGGCGCACGACGGCCTCGGCGGAGGCGCCGACGGAGGTCACGGCGATGCCGGAGCCGAAGTCGATCAGCTGGTTGCCGTCGACGTCCTCGATGATGCCGCCACCCGCGCGGGCCGTGAAGACGGGCAGCACGGAGCCCACGCCGCCGGCCACGGTCTGCAGGCGGCGGGCCTGCAGCTCCTGCGACTTGGGGCCGGGGATCGCGGTGACGATCTTGCGCTCCTGCGGGACAGCGGTCATAGAGGGCTCCTGGGGGGTGTTTTCGGACGCACTTGTGTCTTTGTCCGCAGGCTAGGCCCGGGAGCGGGGGTCCTGCATGCTCCGTTCGGTAGTGATCTCAGCGTGTCCTTGTCCGCGACGGCCATAGGAAGGGCGCGGGACATGTCTCGTGGATCAGTATCCGGTACCGGCGCAGCGCGCCCCTAAGCACCGGGCCGGGCACTAGATTGAGCGCCGCAGGGCAAGGGATGGGCAGGGGGCAGGGGTTCATGGACACCGAGGGCACGTACGACGGACAGGCGACCCGCGCGGGTCACGTACCAAGGCCTGCCACATCCCCCGAGCATCCGCCGAAACCCCGGCACGCGCCCGGCAGCGCTCCCGGACAGACGCCGGACCTCGCCGACTGGATCAGCACCCCGCGCCCGGCCGCCGAGCCGGGCACATGGCGCTACGGCCACACCCCGCGGGCGGCGGCGGAGGCCGAGCGGACCCCGGACCGGGCCCTGGCGAGCGGCGCGTCCATCTCCTTCCTGGCCTGCGTCCTCGTCTGGTCGCTCATGCGCAACACCTACATTCCCTTCTGGGACGCGCCGCTGAACCTCTTCACCCCCGACAGCTGGTACTCCGCGAACGGGGAACCCGTCATGGGGACGGGCGGGATGCGGGCCAAGCCGATCTACGAGCTGCTCTTCGTCTCGGCCCTCCTCTACGGCTTCGGGCGCCTCGGCAGCTGGCGGACCGCCTGGCAGCGGCTGGTCGTCGCACGCGGCCCGTGGGTGCAGGCCCTCGCGGTCGTGCCCGTGGCCTGGGTGACTCTCCTGCTCGTCGACAACCACCAGCTGCCGATCCGCCAGCTCGTCTTCGCGTTCCTTCCGTACACCGGCGACCCGGTGGCCAACCTCGCACTCGACAACACGGCCAAAACCGTGATCGACGTGGCCGTGGTCCTGGCGTTCGCCTGGCTCGGCGGTGCGTTCCGGCTCCTGCGTCGCCTGCGCGCGGCCCAGGCCGGTGGCGGCCGGGAGCGGAACCGGGCGGTGCCCGCCGGACCGGCCCGGACCGAGGTGGGGGGTGGCGACGATCCCCTGCGGTGGCCGCAGTTGCGGGGGGCCGGGCTGGGGGAGGCGGCCGACCGGCTCGAAGGGGAGGCCGGGGGCGGGCGGATGAACGACGTGGACTACACGCGCATCCGCCGCGCCTGGGAGTCCGTGCGCCTCGACCCCTCCCGCATGCGGGCCTTCGCCGACTCCGTCCGCGACAAGGGCGCCGGGGCCTGCGTGCACCCCTCCGGGGACCGGGACCTGCCCGTGCGGGCCGCCCGGCACGACCTGCTGGCCCGGCAGGTGCTGCTCGGCACCGTCGACGACGGCGTCCGCAACCCGTACGCCCGCCGCGGCACCTCCCTCGCGCTCGACCCCGACGTGCTCGGCACCTCCCTGCTCGCCGTCGGTCCCTCCGGCACCGGCAAGACACAGCGCCTGGTGCGGCCCGTCGTGGAGTCCCTCGCCCTCCAGGCGCTCGCCGGCCAGGCCGCCGTCGTCGCCGTCGGCGCCGCCGGGGCCCAGCTCGGGCCGGACGCGGCCTACGACGTCGTGGTCCGCATCGGCGACCCCGGCTCCGTCTACGACCTCGACCTCTACGGCGGGGCCACCGACCCCGACGAGGCGGCGACCCTGCTCGCCGAGGCCTTCGTCGGGGACGTCCCCGGGATCGACGTACGCCGGGCGGCGACGGCCCTCGCCCAGCTCCTCGGGCCGTTCCGGGCGGCGTACGGCCGCTTCCCCGCCGTGCCCGAGCTGCGCGAGCTGCTCGACCAGGTCCCGGCCGCCTTCGACGCCCTGCGCCGCGAGCTCGCCGCCGACGGCGGCGCCGCGCGGCACGCCATGCTGCGCGAGCTCGACGCCCGCACCCGCCAGCACGGGGCGCACGGCGACCCCGGACCGGCCCTCGCCGACCGGGTGGCCCTGCTGGACCGGCCCGCCTTCGCCGGGTTCTTCGACACCACCGGCCAGGGCCGGCCGTTCTCGCTGCGCGCCCTGGAACACCCCATCCGGGTCCGCGTCGACCTCCCCGAGCGGGGACACGCCGACGCCTCCCGGATGCTGGCCCGGCTGCTGCTCGCCCAGTTCAACGCCGCCGCGGCCGCCCGCGTCGACCGTTCCCTCTTCGCCTTCCTCGCCTTCGACGACGCCTCCCACACCCTGACCGCGGAGACCGTCCGCGGCGTCCAGCGCCTGCGCTCGGCGCACGCCGGCGTACTGCTCACGCTGCGCACCCTGGACGACGTACCGGAGGCGCTGCGCACGCCCCTGCTCGGGGCGGTCGGCTGTCGGATGGCCTTCGCCGGGGTCACCACCTGGGACGGCAAGCGCTTCGCGGAGGCCTGGGGCACCGAGTGGGTGGAGGCGCGCGACGTCACCCACCGCACGGTCTTCGCCGACCAGCCGCTGACCCGGGCGATCCACGCCTTCCGCAAGCTCGTCACCGGCAAGGCGGTCACCACGGACGCGGTGACCGTGCGTCAGGTGGAGCGGGAGCGGTGGTCCGCCTCGGACCTGGCGCACGCCGTGCCGCCCGGGCATGCGGTGCTGTCGCTGACCTCGGTCAGCGGGGAGCGGGCGGCCCCGCTGCTGGTCCGCCTGGCCGGAACGTCCTGACCCGCGCCCCGACCCGTACGAGGTGGCAGAATCGAGGGGAGTCGTTCGTACGACACGGCGAAAAGCGTCGGCGGCTCCTCCACCGCTCCCCTCTCGCTAAGGCCCCTGGTAACCGATGCCGCTGACCCTCGCCTCACTCGTCCAGCACTCGGCGCTCAAGCTCAGCGTCCGGGCGGGGGAGAGCCGCCTGGACACCCCCGTGCGCTGGGCCCACGTCAGCGAGCTGGCCGATCCCGTCCCCTATATGGAGGGCGGGGAACTGCTCCTGATCACCGCGATGAAGCTGGACGCGGACGACCCGGAGGAGATGCGCCGCTACGTACGCCGCCTCGCCGCGGCCGGAGTGGTCGGCATCGGCTTCGCGATCGGCGTCAACTACGAGGCGGTCCCCGACGCGCTGGTCGACGCCGCGCGGAGCGAGGACATGCCGCTGCTGGAGGTGCCGCGCCGGACGCCCTTCCTGGCGATCAGCAAGGCCGTCTCCGCGGCGCTCGCTGCGGACCAGTACCGGGCGGTGACCGCCGGCTTCGAGGCGCAGCGGGAGCTGACACGCGCCGCGCTCTCCGCCGACGGGCCCGCCGAGCTGCTGGCGAAGCTCGCGGCGCACGTGCACGGCTGGGCGGCGCTCTACGACACCTCCGGCGCGGTCGTGGCGGCCGCCCCCGAATGGGCCGCGCGCCGCGCCGCCCGGCTGACCCCCGACGTGGAGCGGCTGCGGGAGCGGCCGGCGCCCGCGAGCGCCGTGGTCGGAGGCTCCGAGGACCGCGTCGAGCTGCAGTCCCTGGGCACCGGCCGACGGGCGCGCGGCGCGCTCGCCGTAGGCACCGGGGCCCCGCTGGGCACGGCCGAGCGCTACGCCGTCCACTCCGCGGTCGCCCTGCTGACGCTCACCACCGAACGGTCGCGCTCGCTGCACGACGCCGAGTCCCGGCTGGGGGCGGCGGTGCTGCGGATGCTGCTGGCGGGGGAGCCGGACCATGCCCGGGCCGTTGCCGGGGACCTGTACGGGTCCCTGCTGGACGCGCCGTTCCGGCTGGTCGTGGCCGAGCCGGCGCTGGCTGGGACGGCGCAGCCGGAAGGGCTGGCGCTGCTGGCCGACACCGTGGAATCGGCGGCCGCCCGCAGCGGGGAGGCACTGCTGGTGGTCCCGGAGCCGGGACGGCTCGTGGTCCTCGCCTCCGACGCCGGCTCGGCCGTACAGGCCTGCACGGACCACGCGGTAGCCCTGGAGGCCCGGCGCGGCCGCGACGCGGCCGGCCCCGAGCCGGACGAACTGGTGGTCGGGCTGTCCGCGCCCGCCGGGCCCGGCGGCGTGGCGGCGGCCCTCAAGCAGGCCGACCAGGCCCTCGCCGTGGCCCGCCGGCGCGGCCGTCCGATGGTGGAGCACGAGGACATGGCGGCGGGCTCGGTCCTGCCGCTGCTGGCCGACGACGCGGTACGGGCCTTCGCGGACGGCACCCTGCGCGCGCTGCGGGAGCACGACGCGACGGGCCGCGGGGACCTGGTGGCCTCCCTGCAGGCCTGGCTCTCCCGCCACGGCCAGTGGGACGCGGCCGCCGCCGACCTCGGCGTGCACCGGCACACCCTGCGCTACCGGATGAAGCGGGTGGAGGAGATCCTCGGCCGCTCCCTGGAGGACCCGGACGTCCGCATGGAACTGTGGCTCGCCCTCAAGGCCACCTCCACCCCCGACTGATGCTGTGGCCGGAAGGATTCACCGGGTCGCGGCGCCCGGCACGGCACCTCGCCGCGTTGTCGGACCACGCGCGTACGGCCGGTACGAGCCGTGGCCCTCCGCCTCGCGATGCACCGCACCGGACACCGCGACCCGGCAACCGCTTCCGGCCACAGCGCCGGGGAACCGCAGCCTGCGACAGTGACAAACCGGCGCGACCCCGGCGGCAGGTACTACACCCCGGATAAACGCCGAATCCCCCGGGGAGTCCTACGGTGGAGGGGTCAGGACCCACCGCACACTTCCGAAGGGCCGGGATTCGCATGACTTCCACCCACGCCTTCTGGCTCGCCGGCCGCCAGGCCTCCGGCGAGGACAGCTTCGACGTCCACTCCCCGTGGGACGGCCGACTGGTCGCCGCGGTCAGCGTGCCCACCGACGAGCAGGTCGAAGAGGCCGTGGCCGCGGCGTACGCCGTGACGGCGGAGTTCTCCGCGACCCCCGCCCACGTACGGGCCGCGGCCCTGGACCACGTGTCCAAGCGGCTCGTCGAGCGCACCGAGGAGATCGCCCAGCTGATCTCCGCCGAAAACGGCAAGCCCGTCAAGTGGGCCCGCGGTGAGGTCGGCCGGGCGGTGTCCGTGTTCCGCTTCGCCGCGGAAGAGGCCCGCCGCTTCAACGGCGGCGAGGCCCAGCGCCTCGACACCGACGCCGGCGGCGTCGGCCGTCTCGCACTGACCCGCCGCTTCGTCAAGGGCCCGGTCCTCGGCATCGCGCCGTTCAACTTCCCGCTGAACCTGTGCGCCCACAAGGTGGCCCCGGCCATCGCCGTCGGCGCGCCGATCATCCTCAAGCCGGCGCCGGCCACCCCGCTGTCCGGCCTGATCCTGGGCGAGCTGCTCGCCGAGACCGACCTCCCGGCCGGCTCCTGGTCGGTCCTGCCGGTCGCGAACGACAAGATGCCCGCCCTGGTCAAGGACGAGCGCCTCCCCGTCATCTCCTTCACCGGCTCCGACACCGTCGGCTACGCCATCCAGCAGTCGGTGCCCCACAAGCACTGCACCCTGGAGCTCGGCGGCAACGCCGCGGCCGTGGTCCTGGACGACTGGTCCTCCGAGGCCGACCTCGACTGGGCCGCGACCCGCATCGCGACCTTCTCGAACTACCAGGCCGGCCAGTCCTGCATCTCCGTGCAGCGGGTGATCGCCGACGCCTCCGTCTACGACCGCCTCGTCGAGAAGGTCGTCGCGAAGGTCCAGGCGCAGGTCACCGGCGACCCGAACGACGACGCCACCGACGTCGGCCCGCTGGTCTCCCAGGCCGCCGCCGAGCGCGTCGAGTCCTGGGTGGACGAGGCCGTGTCCGCCGGCGCCAAGCTGCTCACCGGCGGCAAGCGCGAGGGCGCCTCGTACGAGCCGACCGTCCTGGCGGACGTCCCCGCAGGCGTCAAGCTCGCCACCGAGGAGGTCTTCGGCCCGGTCCTGACCCTGCTGCGGGTCGAGAACACCGACGAGGCCTTCGCCGCGGTGAACGACTCCAAGTTCGGCCTGCAGGCCGGCGTCTTCACCCGCAACGTCCAGACCGCGTTCCGCGCCCACCGCGAGCTCGAGGTCGGCGGCGTGATCATCGGCGACGCGCCGTCCTACCGCGCCGACCAGATGCCGTACGGCGGCGTCAAGCAGTCCGGTGTGGGCCGCGAGGGCGTCCGCTACGCGATGGACGACTACACCTACGAGCGGGTCCTGGTCCTGACCGGCCTCGACATCTGATCTCGTACGGCCGAAGAGCCGACGGCCGGAGCCCACTGTGCGGGGGCTCCGGCCGTCTCCCTTTTCCGGGCCGGGTCCGGTCCCCGGGTCCGGCCCCCGAACCCGGCGATTCCCCCGACTGGTCCGCCCCGGCTTTTCCCGCGGAGCCGGGCGGGGTACGACTCACAGGTAGCACCGGCCAGTAGGCCGGCACCACCGACTCCGGCGGCGAGGTGAGTCCCCGCATGTCCGCAACACAGCCCGTACAGCCCAGCGGCACACAGCCCAAGGTGACCGAGCGCGAGGCACGACAGGTCGCGGAAGCGGCCCGGGAACAGGACTGGCGCAAACCCAGTTTCGCCAAGGAACTCTTCCTGGGACGGTTCAGGCTCGACCTGATCCACCCCCACCCGCTCCCCACCGACGAGGACGTCCGCCGGGGGGAGGCCTTCCTCGCCCGGCTGCGCGAGTTCTGCGAGACCCGTATCGACGGCGCCCTCATCGAGCGCGAGGCGAAGATCCCCGACGAGACCGTGCGCGGGCTCAAGGAACTCGGCGCCCTCGGGATGAAGATCGACCCCAAGTACGGGGGCCTCGGCCTCACCCAGGTCTACTACAACAAGGCGCTCGCCCTCGTCGGCTCGGTCAGCCCGGCCATCGGAGCCCTGCTCTCCGCCCACCAGTCGATCGGCGTGCCCCAGCCGCTGAAGATGTTCGGCACGCAGGCGCAGAAGGACGCCTACCTGCCGCGCTGCGCCACCACCGCCATCAGCGCCTTCCTGCTCACCGAACCCGACGTGGGCTCCGACCCGGCCCGCCTGGCCACCACAGCCGTCCCGGACGGCGACGACGCCTACGTCCTCGACGGCGTGAAGCTGTGGACCACCAACGGGGTCGTCGCGGACCTGCTCGTGGTCATGGCCCGGGTGCCGAAGTCGGAGAACCACCGCGGCGGGATCACCGCCTTCGTCGTCGAGGCCGACTCGCCGGGCATCACCGTCGAGCACCGCAACGCCTTCATGGGCCTGCGCGGCCTGGAGAACGGCGTCACGCGCTTCCACCGGGTGCGGGTCCCCGCCGACCAGCGCATCGGCGCCGAGGGCGCCGGCCTCAAGATCGCCCTCACCACGCTCAACACCGGCCGGCTCTCCCTGCCCGCCATGTGCGTCGGCGCCGGCAAGTGGTGCCTGAAGATCGCCCGCGAGTGGTCCGGCGTACGCGAGCAGTGGGGCAGGCCCGTCGCCCGGCACGAGGCGGTCGGGGCCAAGATCTCCTTCATCGCCGCCACCACCTTCGCCCTCGAAGCGGTCGTCGACCTCGCCTCCCAGATGGCCGACGAGGACCGCAACGACATCCGCATCGAAGCAGCCCTCGCCAAGCTCTACGGCTCCGAGATGGCCTGCCTGATGGCCGACGAGCTGGTCCAGATCCGCGGTGGACGGGGCTTCGAGACCGCCGGATCCCTGGCCGCCCGCGGCGAGCGCGCCGTCCCCGCCGAGCAGATGCTCCGCGACCTGCGCATCAACCGGATCTTCGAGGGATCCACCGAGATCATGCACCTGCTGATCGCCCGCGAGGCCGTCGACGCCCACCTGTCGGTGGCCGGCGACCTCATCGACCCCGAGAAGGACCTCGGCGACAAGGCCAGGGCCGGCGCCCGCGCCGCCGGCTTCTACGCCCGCTGGCTGCCCAAGCTGGCCACCGGCCCCGGCCAGGTCCCCGGCACCTACCGGGCCTTCCACCCCGGCGGCCACCCCGACCTCTCCACCCACCTGCGCTACGTCGAGCGCAGCGCCCGCAAACTCGCCCGGTCCACCTTCTACGCGATGTCCCGCTGGCAGGGCCGCATGGAGACCAAACAGGGCTTCCTCGGCCGGATCGTCGACATCGGCGCCGAGCTCTTCGCGATGAGCGCGGCCTGCGTCCGCGCCGAGCACCTGCGCGCCTCGGGACAGCACGGCCGCGAGGCCTACCAGCTGGCCGACGCCTTCTGTGAGCAGTCCCGGCTGCGCGTGGAGGAGCTCTTCGGCCGGCTCTGGTCCAACACCGACGACCTCGACCGCAAGGTGGTCGCCGGCGTCCTGTCCGGGACCTACGCCTGGCTGGAAGAGGGCGTCCTCGACCCCTCGGGCGACGGCCCCTGGATCGCGGACGCCGCCCCCGGCGCCTCGACCCGCGAAAACGTGCACCGCCCCATCCGCTGACCTGCGAT
This sequence comes from Streptomyces sp. NPDC060232, assembly GCF_042726555.1. Classification (NCBI taxonomy): domain Bacteria; kingdom Bacillati; phylum Actinomycetota; class Actinomycetes; order Kitasatosporales; family Streptomycetaceae; genus Streptomyces; species Streptomyces sp. NPDC060232. Next base: position 469,104 of record NZ_JBHXAG010000002.1, read on the forward strand.
CATCACCGCACGTCGGACAGACGTACGAGGATGAGTAGGCGTACGGAACCCGTACGCGTACGAGCACAGCACGAGGCGGACGAGAACCATGCCGACGGCCGAGCAGGACCGCACCAGCCGACGGCTGGCCTGGTGCGTGGCGCACCTGCTGCGCCACGCACCGGACCACGTCGTCGTCGACATGACCCGCCGGCTCGACCGGCCGGCCCTCAAGTACCTCTGCCGGGACGAATGGCTGGCGGCCTCCACCGTCACCCTGCTGCTGCGCCACGCAGCCCCGGCCGACCGGGGGTACATCGCCCGCAACCCCCGCGTCGTGGGCCGGCCCCTGCCCGGCCTGCCCGGGCCTGCCCGCTACGCCCGCCGCCGCACACCGCCGGAACTCCTGCCCGTGCTCCGCGCCGAGCTCGGCCGCGACCCGGACGCGGAGCCCCTCACCACCACCGAGCTGACCGGCCTGCTGCGCCGGCACGGCCGGCGCGGACCGCGGGTACCCCTGGACATCCTGACGCTGCGCCACGAGCTCGACCCGGAGCAGCTGCTCGCCGAGCACTCCCGCCTGCCGCTGCCGGCCGGCTCCGTCGAGGCCCTGCTGCTCGTCGCCGACCTGCCCCGGGAGACCGCCGGCGGGCTGCTCGCCACCGCCGCGGCGCCGACGGACGACCGCTCCTGGCACCGGCCCCCCGTCCGCGCCGTACGCATGGGCCGCCTCACCCACGAGGAACTCGTCGCCCACGTCGCCCCCGCCCGCCACACCCTGCTCCTCGGCCACCTCACCGGCCGCCGCTCCCTGCGCTGGACCCTGCCCGAACAGGCCGGCATGCAGACCGCCGTGATACGGGCCCTGCGTCCGCTGGGGGACGACCCGCGGCTGTGGGCGGAGCTGCTGCGGCACGCCCCCGGCCACCCTGGGCCGCTGCCCGTACTGGTGGCGGGCATCACCGGCGGGACGCTGCCCGAACCGGACGGTGCGGGGGAGGCGGACCCCGAGCTCACCCGGGCCGTGCGCCACCTGGCCCCCACGGCTGCCGAGCCCACCGGCGGCGTGGAGCGGGAACTCGCCCTCGCGAGCCTCGCCGTGCCGATGGAGAGCGTGGAGGAGGACATCCGCTGGGTGCGCGACTGCCTCGACCGCGGCCTGCTCACCGGCGTCGACGTGATCCGGCACAAGCTCCCGGCCTGCTGGGCCCTGGACGAGGACCACTGGCTCGGCGACGTGGACCACCCCGACCGGCACGACCACGCGGGCGCCGTCCTCGCCGCCCACGCGGAGGCGTACCGGCTGCTCACCGCGGCCCTCGGCGAGGACCCGGAGGCCTGGTGGCGGACCGCCCGCACGCTCCCCGACTTCGCCGGAACGCTCCCGCACCTCCTCCTGCGGGTCACGGAAGGGGGCTCCGTGTCGGGCCGCCCCTGACTTGCGGCAACAATGGGGGGCATGAGCGACCGTCCAGCCCCCCTCGCCGACCCGCACCTCCTCTTCGACGCCGCGGCCGGCCGCCGGGACATCGTGATCCTCGGGTCCACCGGCTCCATCGGCACCCAGGCCATCGACCTGGCCCTGCGCAACCCGGACCGCTTCCGGGTCACCGCACTGTCCGCTGCCGGCGGCCGGGTGGCGCTGCTGGCCGAGCAGGCCCGGCTGCTGCGCGTCGAGAAGGTGGCCGTCGCCCGCGAAGACGCCGTTCCGGCCCTGAAGGAGGCCCTGGGCGCCCAGTACGGTCCGGGCGAGGAGCTGCCCGAGATCCTGGCCGGGCCGGACGCCGCGACCGAACTCGCCGCCTCCGCCTGCCACACCGTCCTCAACGGCATCACCGGATCCATCGGCCTCGCGCCGACCCTCGCCGCGCTGCGGGCCGGCCGCACCCTGGCCCTGGCCAACAAGGAGTCGCTGATCGTCGGCGGCCCGCTGGTCAAGGCCCTCGCGAAGCCCGGCCAGATCATCCCCGTGGACTCCGAGCACGCCGCGCTCTTCCAGGCGCTGGCCGCCGGCACCCGCGCCGACGTCCGCAAGCTCGTGGTGACCGCCTCCGGCGGCCCCTTCCGCGGCCGTACCCGCGCCGAGCTGGCGAAGGTGACCGTCGAGGACGCCCTCGCCCACCCGACCTGGGCCATGGGCCCGGTGATCACCGTCAACTCGGCGACCCTGGTCAACAAGGGCCTGGAGGTCATCGAGGCGCACCTCCTCTACGACATCCCGTTCGGGCAGATCGAGGTCGTGGTCCACCCGCAGTCGTACGTGCACTCGATGGTGGAGTTCGCCGACGGCTCCACCCTCGCCCAGGCCACCCCGCCGGACATGCGCGGCCCCATCGCCATCGGCCTCGGCTGGCCCCAGCGGATCCCGGACGCGGCCCCCGCCTTCGACTGGACCAAGGCGTCCACCTGGGAGTTCTTCCCGCTGGACACCGAGGCCTTCCCCGCCGTCGGCATCGCCCGGCACGTGGGCGCCCTCGGCGGCACCGCCCCCGCGGTGTTCAACGCCGCGAACGAGGAGTGCGTCGAGGCGTTCCTGGCCGGCCGGCTGCCTTTCACAGCAATCATGGATACGGTCTCTGCCGTGGTCGATGAGCACGGGACGCCGGAGTCGGGAACCTCCCTGACCGTCCAGGACGTCCTTGAAGCAGAGGCCTGGGCCAGGGCCCGGGCGCGGGAGATGGCGGCTCGGGCCGCCGCGGAGGCGCGCGCATGACACTTCTGATGACGGTGCTCGGAATCGTGATCTTCGGGGTCGGCCTGCTGGTCTCCATCGGGTGGCACGAGCTGGGGCACCTCTCCACGGCCAAGCTCTTCGGCATCCGCGTGCCGCAGTACATGGTGGGCTTCGGCCCGACCGTCTGGTCGCGGACGAAGGGCGAGACCGAGTACGGGATCAAGGCCATCCCCATGGGCGGCTACATCCGCATGATCGGGATGTTCCCGCCCGGCGAGGACGGCAGGGTGACCGCCCGGTCCACCTCGCCGTTCCGGTCGATGATCGAGGACGCGCGCTCGGCGGCGTACGAGGAGCTCCAGCCCGGCGACGAGACCCGGCTCTTCTACACGCGCAAGCCGTGGAAGCGCGTGATCGTGATGTTCGCCGGCCCGTTCATGAACCTGGTCCTGGCCGTGGCGATCTTCCTCACCACCCTGATGACCTTCGGGCTGAACACCCAGACCACCTCGGTCGCCACCGTCTCGGACTGCGTCATCCAGCAGAGCGAGAAGCGCGACACGTGCAGGCCCGAGGACCCGGCCGCACCCGCCAGGGCGGCGGGGCTGAAGGCCGGCGACAAGATCGTCGCCTTCAACGGCCGCCAGGTCGACGACTGGTCCGCCCTCCAGAAGGACATCCGCGCCACCGTCGGGCCCGCCACGATCACCGTGGTCCGGGCCGGCGAGCGCATCGACCTCAAGGCGAACCTGATCGAGAACAAGGTCGCCAAGACGGACGGCGACGGAAGGTACGTCAAGGACGAGTACGTCACCGCGGGCTTCCTCGGCTTCGCACCGGCCTCCGGCTACGTACCGCAGTCCTTCGGCCAGTCCGTCGAGCGCATGGGCGAGATGATGGAGGCCGGCGTGCAGTCGCTGGTCGCCCTGCCGTCCAAGGTCCCGGACCTGTGGGACGCGGCCTTCAACGGCGCCGAACGGGGGCAGGACAGCCCGATGGGCGTCGTCGGCGCGGCGCGCGTCAGCGGTGAGATCTTCACCCTCGACATCCCCGCCCAGCACCAGCTGGTGTTCTTCCTGAACCTGCTGGCCGGCTTCAACCTCTCGCTGTTCCTCTTCAACATGCTGCCGCTGCTCCCCCTCGACGGCGGGCACATCGCCGGCGCCCTCTGGGAGTCGCTCCGGCGGGGCGTGGCACGGATCTTCCGCCGCCCCGACCCCGGCCCGTTCGACGTGGCGAAGCTGATGCCCGTCGCCTACGTGGTCGCGGGCCTGTTCATCTGCTTCACCCTGCTGGTGATGGTCGCGGACGTGGTGAACCCCATCAAGATCACCTAGTGCCGCGCAGCCGTCCACCACGGGCACGAGGGAGCCGGGCACACATCGTGCCCGGCTCCCTACGTTCGGGTGGTACGCCCCCTCGGATGCACGGGGCGTGCCGTGCTTGGCGTAATCTCGAAGCCTGGAGCCCGCCGATCTCGGGACCTTGATCCACACCTTGGGGTTGCACAGCAGATGACTGCCATCTCTCTCGGAATGCCGTCCGTGCCGACGAAGCTTGCCGACCGCAGGGTCAGCCGCAAGATCCAGGTCGGTTCCGTGGCCGTCGGCGGCGACGCACCCATCTCGGTGCAGTCGATGACCACGACCCGCACCTCCGACATCGGCGCCACGCTCCAGCAGATCGCCGAGCTCACCGCCTCGGGCTGCAACATCGTCCGCGTCGCCTGCCCGACGCAGGACGACGCCGACGCCCTCGCCGTGATCGCCAAGAAGTCGCAGATCCCGGTGATCGCCGACATCCACTTCCAGCCCAAGTACGTGTTCGCCGCGATCGACGCCGGTTGCGCCGCGGTCCGCGTGAACCCGGGCAACATCAAGCAGTTCGACGACAAGGTCAAGGAGATCGCGAAGGCCGCGAACGACGCGGGCACCCCGATCCGCATCGGCGTCAACGCCGGCTCCCTCGACGCCCGCCTGCTGAAGAAGTACGGCAAGGCCACCCCCGAGGCGCTGGTCGAGTCCGCGCTGTGGGAGGCCTCCCTCTTCGAGGAGCACGGCTTCAGCGACATCAAGATCTCGGTCAAGCACAACGACCCGGTCGTCATGGTCAACGCCTACCGCCAGCTCGCCGCCGCCTGCGACTACCCCCTGCACCTGGGCGTCACCGAGGCCGGCCCCGCCTTCCAGGGCACCATCAAGTCCGCCGTCGCCTTCGGAGCGCTGCTCTCCGAGGGCATCGGCGACACCATCCGCGTCTCCCTCTCCGCCCCGCCGGCGGAGGAGGTCAAGGTCGGCATCCAGATCCTGGAGTCGCTGAACCTCAAGCCGCGCCGCCTGGAGATCGTCTCCTGCCCCTCCTGCGGCCGCGCCCAGGTCGACGTCTACAAGCTGGCCGAAGAGGTCACCGCGGGCCTGGAGGGCATGGAGGTCCCGCTGCGCGTCGCCGTCATGGGCTGCGTCGTCAACGGCCCGGGCGAGGCCCGCGAGGCCGACCTCGGCGTCGCCTCCGGCAACGGCAAGGGCCAGATCTTCGTGAAGGGCGAGGTCATCAAGACCGTCCCCGAGTCGAAGATCGTCGAGACCCTCATCGAAGAAGCCATGAAGATCGCCGCGCAGATGGAGGCCGACGGCATCACGAGCGGCGAGCCGACCGTCGCCATCGGCGTCTGAATCTTTCGGGCTCGGTTCGCCTCCGGGGCGCCTGTTGCCGGCTCGTGAGGGCGTACGTGCTCGGAAAGCCTCGTTCCTCGCCTTTCCTGCGCGCGTTCGCCCTCACTCCCCGTCGCGCCCCTTCGGCTCACTCGCCGGTCTTGATCGGGGGCTCGGTTCGCCTCCGGGGCGCCTGTTGCCGGCTCGTGGGGCCGTGCGTGCTCGAAAGCCGCTCCTGCCTCGCGGTTTCCTCCGCGGCCCCACTCTCCGTCGCGCCCCGTCGGCTCGCTCGCCCGGTGCAGGCTCCGCTTGTGCCCCCCCGGCCCCGGCCCCGTTCCCGCAGCTCGGGAGCGGGGCCGGGGCCTTTTCGTGACCTGTGGACGCGGCATCGTCGGGCGCCGCCGGGTACAGTGCGGAGATCAGCAGACTCGCATGGTGAGGCCCCAGTGTTGACGCAGACCACCACCCGGGTCCTTGAGCCCAGTGATCTCGACGCCGCGCTCGACATCCTCGGACGCGAGCCGGTCGAGAACGCCTTCGTCGCCTCCCGGGTCCAGGTCGCCGGGCTCGACCCGTGGCGCCTGGGCGGCGAGATGTGGGGCTGGTACGCCGACGGCGAGCTCCGTTCGCTCTGCTATGCCGGAGCCAACCTCGTGCCCGTCTGCGCCGAGCCCGACGCCGTACGGGCCTTCGCCGACCGGGCCCGCCGCACCGGCCGCCGCTGCTCCTCCATCGTCGGCCCCGCCGAGCCGACCCGGCGGCTGTGGCAGCTGCTGGAGCCCAGCTGGGGCCCGGCCCGCGAGGTCCGCGCCCACCAGCCCCTCATGGTCATCGACCGCCCCTCCACCACCGTCGAGGCGGATCCGCAGGTCCGCCGGATCCGCAAGAACGAGATGGACCTGATCATGCCCGCCTGCGTGGCCATGTTCACCGAGGAGGTCGGCGTCTCACCGATGGCCGGCGACGGCGGACTGCTGTACCAGGCCCGCGTCGCCGAGCTCGTCGCAGGCGGCCGCTCCTTCGCCCGCGTCGAGAACGACAGGATCGTCTTCAAGGCGGAGATCGGCGCCGCCACCTCCCGCGCCTGCCAGATCCAGGGCGTCTGGGTGGCCCCCGAGTTCCGCGGCCGCGGCCACTCGGAGACCGGGATGGCCGCCGTCGTCGCGTACGCGCTGCGCGATGTGGCGCCCGTGGTCAGCCTCTATGTGAACGACTTCAACACCGCGGCGCGGGCCGCGTACCGCCGGGTGGGCTTCCGTGAGGTCGGCGCGTTCATGAGCGTGCTGTTCTGAACCGCCGGACGACCGCGGACGCGGCATTCCGGCGCACCCTTACCGCGAAGTAAGGTCGCCGCATGCTGCCTTCCGGAGTCCGTATCGGCCCCCTCGACCTCGCCGCCCGCGTGGACGAGGCCCTTCGCGTGCAGGCCGTCGCCTTCGGTCTCAGCGAGGAGGAGGTCGGCATCAGGCGCTACATCGTCCAGCGCCACATGGCCTGCAGGGGCGCCCGAGCCCTCGGGGCCTTCGCCGAGGACGGCGCGCTCACCGGATTCGTGTACGGGATGCCCAACGACCGCACCCACTGGTGGTCCACCATCGTCGAGCCCTACCTGCGGGCCGGCGGGCACGAGGACTGGCTCGACGGCTCCTTCGTCATCACCGAACTGCACGTCCACCCCGGCTTCCAGGGCCACGGCGTCGGCCGGGCCCTGATCACCACCCTCACCGACGACGCCGCCGAGCCCCGCTCGATCCTCTCCGCCATCGACACCGAGAGCCCCGCCCGAGGGCTCTACCGGGCCCTCGGCTACGTCGACCTCGCCCGCCAGGTCCACTTCCCGAGCGCGAGCCTGCCGTACGCCGTCATGGGCGCCCCACTGCCGCTGACCAGGGCCTGAAATGGTTTCCGGGGTCCTCGGGGCCCCGGTAACCTCCCCGGCATGTCCACACAACACGTACAGCGCATGTCCCGCCTCATGGCCAAGACCCTCCGCGAGGACCCGGCCGACGCCGAGACCCTCAGCCACCGGCTCCTGGTCCGGGCCGGATACGTCCGGCGCAGCTCCGCCGGCGTGTGGACGTGGCTGCCGCTCGGCAAGCGGGTCCTGGACAACGTCAGCCGCGTCGTCCGCGAGGAGATGGACGCCATCGGCGCCCAGGAGGTGCTGCTCCCGGCCCTGCTGCCGAAGGAGCCGTACGAGGTCAGCGGACGCTGGTCCGAATACGGCGACCTGCTGTTCCGGCTCAAGGACCGCAAGGGCGCGGACTACCTGCTCGGCCCCACCCACGAGGAGATCTTCACCCTGGTGGTGAAGGACCAGTGCACCTCGTACAAGGACCTGCCGGTCATGCTGTACCAGATCCAGACCAAGTACCGCGACGAGGCACGGCCCCGGTCGGGCGTGCTGCGCGGCCGCGAGTTCCAGATGAAGGACTCGTACTCCTTCGACGTGTCCGACGAGGGGCTGGAGGAGTCCTACCGGCTCCACCGCGAGGCCTACGTCCGCATCTTCGAGCGGCTGGGCCTGGACCACCGCATCGTCTCCGCCGTGTCGGGAGCGATGGGCGGATCGGCCTCCGAGGAGTTCCTGGCCCCGGCCGAGGCAGGCGAGGACACCTTCGTGGACTGCCCCTCCTGCGCCTACGCGGCCAACACCGAGGCCGTGACCTTCGCGCTGACCCCCGTTTCCGCGGAGCACCCGCCCCTGGAGGAGGTGGACACCCCCGACACCCCGACGATCGAAACCCTCGCGGCGCACCTGGGTGTCCCCGCCTCGGCGACGCTGAAGAACCTCCTGGTGAAGGTCGACGGCGAGATCGTCGCCGTGGGCGTGCCCGGGGACCGCGAGGTGGACCTCGGCAAGCTGGGCGAGCACCTGGCCCCCGCGGTCGTCGAGCTCGTCACCGCCGAGGACTTCACCGACCGGCCCGACCTCGTACGCGGGTACGTGGGCCCGCAGGGCCTGGACAAGGTCCGCTACCTGGCCGACCCGCGGGTCGCCCCGGGCACCGCCTGGGTGACCGGGGCCAACAAGGCCGACACCCATGCGCGCAACGTCGTCTGCGGCCGGGACTTCGAGGTGGACCAGTACCTCGACGTGGTGGTCGTGGAGCCGGGCGACCCCTGCCCCTCCTGCGGCGCCGGGCTGCGGCTCGACCGCGCGATCGAGATCGGGCACATCTTCCAGCTCGGCCGCAAGTACGCGGACGCCTTCGGGCTGGACGTGCTGGGCCGCGAGGGCAAGCCGGTACGGGTCACGATGGGCTCCTACGGCATCGGCGTCTCCCGCGCGGTGGCGGCGCTCGCCGAGCAGACGGCGGACGAGCGCGGCCTGTGCTGGCCGGCGGCGGTGGCCCCGGCCGACGTCCACGTGGTCGCGGCGGGCAAGGCGGTACCGCTGGCGCTGGCCGAGCAGGCGGCCACGGCCCTGGCCGCGTCGGGGATGCGGGTCCTGCTGGACGACCGTCCGGGCCTCTCCCCGGGCGTGAAGCTCACGGACGCGGAGCTGATCGGCGTGCCGTGGATCCTGGTGGCGGGGCGCCGCTCGGCCGACGAGGTCGTCGAACTCCAGAACCGCGCCACGGGCACCCGCGAGGAACTCCCCCTGACCGATGCCATCGCCCGCCTGCGCGACGTCACCCCCGCCGGCGTCTGAGCCGCGGGGGAAGGCGAAAGGGCGGGACGGGGGAAGGCCCCGCGCAGCGGCTACACACGCAACGGCTACGGCGGGGACTCGTCCGGGGACGGCGGCGGCTCGGCGGCCCCCAGAGCCAGTTCCTCCGCCGCCCGGTCGAGGGCTGAAGGGCTGTCCTTCGCCCCCACGGCGTCGACCTCGACCGGCCCGGGGCCTTCGGAAGCCGGGCCGGCCGAGGCCGGTTCCTCCCGCGCGGACGCCGCAGGCGGCGGTGGGGCGGAGCGTTCCAGGAAACGCAGCAGCTCCACCGGGAACGGCAGCACCAGCGTGGAGTTCTTCTCGGCGGCGACGGCCACGATCGTGTGCAGCAGGCGCAGCTGGAGCGCCGCGGGCTGCTCCGACATGACCTCCGCCGCCTCGGCGAGCTTGTGCGAGGCCTGCAGCTCCGCGTCCGCGTTGATCACGCGGGCCCGCCGCTCGCGGTCGGCCTCCGCCTGGCGCGCCATCGACCGCTTCATCGTCTCCGGCAGCGACACGTCCTTGATCTCGACCCGGTCGATCTGCACGCCCCAGCCCACCGCCGGGCTGTCGATCATCAGCTCCAGGCCCTGGTTGAGCATCTCCCGGTTGGACAGCAGGTCGTCCAGGTCGGACTTTCCGATGATCGACCTCAGCGAGGTCTGTGCCATCTGGGAGACGGCGAAGCGGTAGTCCTCCACCGCCACGATGGCGTTCGCCGGGTCGACTACCTTGAAGTACACGACCGCGTCGACCCGCACCGTGACGTTGTCCCGGGTGATGCCCTCCTGCGCGGGCACCGGCAGCGTCACGATCTGCATGTTGACCTTGCGGAGCCGGTCGATCACGGGAACGATCACCGTGAAGCCCGGGGGCCGGATCTCCTCCCGCAGCCTGCCGAAGCGGAAGACCAGCCCCCGCTCGTACTGCTTCACCACCCGGGCCGCGGCGCCCATGTAGACCACGACGCCCACACCCGCGGCGACCACTGCTGTCAGCAGTTCCTCGACCATGGCGGCCCCCTGCCGGACATACCTACTTATTTACGGTATGCCCTACAGCCAGGCTGCGAACTCCAGCAGGAGTTCCGCGTCACGCCGGCGGCCGGCGGTCAGGGCGCGGTTGCCCGATTCCACCGCCCGGAAGAGGGTCCAGCCCCGCAGCCGGTCCCGGTCGACCTCCAGCGCGTCCGCGAGCTTGTTCACCCGGCGCCGGGCCCCCGCCGCCCCCGCCGAGGAGGCCACCAGGTCCTCCAGCCGGTCCCGGACCAGCCGTGCCAGGTCGTACGCCCGCTCGCCGACCAGCGGGTCGGGTCCCACCGTCAGCCACGGCGCCCGCTCGGCCGCCAGGACCTTGCCCTGCCGGAAGTTCCCGTGCAGCAGCAGTTCATCCGGCGGAGCCGCCAGCAGCTCCTCGCGCGCCGCCAGAGCCGAGTCCGCCAGAGCCCGCACCTCCGCCGGGGCCGCCATCAGGGCCGCCGACTGGGCCCCGGTGCGCTCCGCCACCGTCTCCCACCCGTGCCCGGCGGGCGGTGCCACCCACAGCCGGCGCAGCGTCCCGCTCGCCTCCAGCAGTGCCTTCGCCTCCGGCAGGGAGCGCAGCGACACCTCCGGGTGCAGCCGTTCCAGCAGCAGGGCCCCGTCGTCCTCGTGGTGGCGCGTGTCGAGGACCCGTACGGCGCCGAATCCGCCCCAGTGCGCCAGCGCTGCCAGCTCCCGGTCGGGCCGGGCGTGCGGGGGCGCCAGCTTCAGAGCGGCCGGGGTGCCGTCCGCATAGGTGACGAGGACGACCAGACTGCTGCGGCCGCCCGGGGCCTGCACCCGCTGGGCCCGTAGGCCCCGCCGGGAGAGCGCGGCCTCGGTGAGCTCGGGCAACTGCCCCAGCCAGTCCGTGTCCTGCGCCGATACCGGCATCTCGCCGAGCGCCCGTACAAGCCGCTGCGGCGGTTCGAAAGCCATGCGTGCGTGGTCCCTTTCAGCTGGTGAGGGCTCGCTGTGCGCGTTCGGTGAGCCCAGGGAAGGCTACGCCGACACCGCGCCAGCGTGCCGCGCGCACGGCCGCGGCGCTGAGCGCGTCGGCCGCCTCGCGGCGCAGCGGGCCCTCCGCCGCCCGCACCAGATCGGAGTACGCGCCGGCCACCCGGTCCTCGATCACCGCGGCCAGCCGCTCGGCGTCGGCCGGGCTGCGGACCTCGAACGGCAGGGCGTAGGCGGCCTCCGAGGGCCGGGGCGCGCCGCCCAGCTCACGCACGGTCCGGGCCAGCGCGTCACGCCGGCCGAGGTGGCCGCCGTACGCCTCCCTGGCCTCCGTGGCGCGGGCGCCGGCGGTGCGCGCGCCGATGACCCCGTACCCGTACGCGGCCGCGTGCTCGGCGGCGAGGGCCGCCTGGGCGGCCTCCAGGGCCCGTCCGGCGGGGAAGGGTGCGCGCTTCACGGCGTGGCTCCGGGAGTCGAGGTCAGCAGGTACACGTGTACGGCGCCGCAGGCGGCCAGCGAGGCCAGCATCCGGGCCAGTTCCCCCGGCGCCCCGGCCAGGTCGACGGTCCGCGCCTCGGACAGGCTCCGCTCGGCGTCGGCGAGGGCGGTCAGGGCGTCGGCGGGCTGCGCGGGTACCGGCTCGCCGCTCGCCGCGGGCGCCGCGGCCCCCGTACCGCCGGACGCAGACGCGGCGGGGGAGGGCGGGCTTGACGCGGCGGCGGGGGACAGGGCTGCCGTGTGCGCGGCGACGGCGGCCCGCAGGGGAGCGAGCCGCGCGGCCAGGTCCGGATGGGCGGCGGCCGTGGCGTCGTAACGTTCCAGCAGTCGTGCACTGTCACGAACGGCCGCCTCCCGCATCCGCCGTTCGAGCGAAATCACCGGGTCGGAGGCCGCCGAGCGGTCGTCGGTGCACCCGGTCAGCAGCGCGGCACCGGCCGCGCCGGCGGCCCCGGCGAGCAGGCTCCTGCGCGAAGGTCTCGAAGGCGGAGTCCAGGGCACGGTGTCGTCCTAGGGGTGTGGGGCGGGGCAGGGTGTGATCACGGTACCCGGGGCCCTGCGCGGAGGGCGGACGGCAACACCCTCTGACACCGGATACCCTTTGACCTGACACACGACGGAAACCACAACAGCACACGCGGCCGAGGAGTCACCCGGATGAGCACCACCCAGAGCGACAGGCTGCGCGGACTGCTGGAGCCGCTCGTCGCCGCCAAGGGCCTGGACCTCGAAGAGATCGAGTTGTCCCGGGCGGGCAAGCGCCGGATGCTGCGGATCATCGTGGACTCCGACGAGGGCGTGGAGCTGGACGCGTGTGCCGAGCTGAGCCGTGAGGTCTCCGACAAGCTCGACGAATCCGACGTGATGGGTGAGGACGAGTACGTCCTCGAGGTGAGCTCCCCGGGCGCCGACCGTCCGCTGACCGAGCACCGCCACTACGTACGGGCCATCGGCCGTCTCGTGAAGTTCCAGCTGTCCGCCGAGGACGCGAAGGGCGCCGGGGAACTGGTCGCCCGCATCCTCGACGTCGACGACGAGGGCATGGACCTCGAAGTACCGGGCGTGAAGGGCCGCAAGGCCACCGCCCGCCGCATCGCTTTCACCGACATCGCCAAGGCGCGTGTCGAGATCGAGTTCAACCGCAAGGACAAGAAGGAAGAGGAGGCGTAGCCGTGGACATCGACATGAGTGCCCTGCGGGGTCTGGTCCGGGAGAAGGAGATCTCCTTCGACCTGCTCGTCGAGGCGATCGAGTCGGCCCTCCTCATCGCGTACCACCGGACCGAGGGGAGCTTCCGCCGCGCCCGCGTCGTGCTGGACCGCACCAACGGTCACGTGGTCGTGTGGGCGACGGAAGACCCGAGGGACCTCGAAGAGGGGCAGGAGCCCAAGGAGTTCGACGACACGCCGTCGGACTTCGGCCGGATCGCCGCGACGACCGCCAAGCAGGTGATCCTCCAGCGTCTGCGCGACGCCGAGGACGACCTGACCTTCGGCGAGTTCGCCGGCCGTGAGGGCGACGTCATCACCGGCGTCGTGCAGCAGGGCAAGGACCCCAAGAACGTCCTCGTCGACATCGGCAAGCTGGAGGCCATCCTGCCGGTGCAGGAGCAGGTCCCCGGTGAGGACTACCCGCACGGTCTGCGCCTGAAGGCGTACGTCGTGCGGGTGGCGAAGGGTGTCCGCGGTCCGTCCGTGACCCTCTCGCGCACCCACCCGAACCTGGTGAAGAAGCTGTTCTCGCTGGAGGTCCCGGAGATCGCCGACGGCAGCGTCGAGATCTCGGCGATCGCCCGTGAGGCCGGCCACCGCACCAAGATCGCCGTCCGGTCGACCCGTTCGGGCCTGAACCCCAAGGGCGCCTGCATCGGCCCGATGGGCAGCCGCGTGCGCAACGTCATGGCCGAACTGCACGGCGAGAAGATCGACATCGTCGACTGGTCGGACGACCCGGCGGAGATGGTCGCGAACGCGCTGTCACCCGCCCGGGTGAGCAAGGTCGAGGTCGTCGACTGGGACTCCCGCTCCGCGCGGGTGACCGTGCCCGACTACCAGCTGTCCCTGGCCATCGGCAAGGAGGGCCAGAACGCCCGCCTCGCCGCGCGGCTCACCGGCTGGCGCATCGACATCCGTCCCGACACCGAGGCGTCCCCGGACGCGGACCAGGACCGGGACCGGGACCGGGACCGGGACCGGGGCGGGGAATAAACCGGTACCGGCCGGGGCTTCCCGGACGGTAGACAGGGTCCGCACGGCCTCTGCCGAGGGCAGCGGATCAAGACAACACAACAGCCGTTCGATCTTTCCTCCGGCACTCGTCGGGGAAGAGGTCGGTACGGGGAGGTAGACTTAGGCGTGTCTGGCCGGACGCAAGCCCGCGCATGCCCCGAACGCACCTGTGTGGGGTGTCGGGAGCGAGCGGCCAAGAGCGATCTGCTGCGGATCGTGGCGATCGAGGACGAATGCGTCCCCGATCCTCGCGGTACGCTGCCCGGCCGGGGTGCGTACGTGCACCCCGCCGTGGTCTGCCTCGACCAGGCGGTCCGCCGCCGGGCGTTTCCCCGGGCCCTCAGGTCCGCCGGAGCGCTCGACACGGCGAACCTGCGCAAAGCCGTGGCCGGGAAAGCCGGGACCACAGCGTAAAGAAGTAGTACGGCACGGATACCCCGTGCGGTCAGGTACCTCGCGAGTTGGAAGTAGGTCGAGATTGCGATGAGCACTCGATGAGTACGCGATGAGTACGCCCATGAAGTAGCGACGGTCCGGCGTAACCCGGACCTAAAAGGAGCGAAGTGGCTAAGGTCCGGGTATACGAACTCGCCAAGGAGTTCGGGGTGGAGAGCAAGGTCGTCATGGCCAAGCTCCAAGAACTCGGTGAATTCGTCCGTTCGGCGTCCTCGACGATCGAGGCGCCGGTTGTACGCAAGTTGACTGACGCACTGCAGGGGCCCGGCGGCAACGCCGGCAAGTCCGCTGCAAAGCCCGGCGCGCCCCGCAAGGCCGCGCCCGCCAAGCCCGCAGCGCCGTCCCCGGCCGCTGCGGCACGTCCTGCTGCCCCGAAGCCCGGCGCACCGGCCCCCAAGCCGGCCGCTGCCGAGGCCCCGGCCGCAGCACCCGTGACGCCGGCCGCCCCCGGCCCGCGTCCCGGCCCGAAGGCTCCGGCCGCCCCGAAGCCCGCTCCGGCGGCGCCCGTGGCGACCGAGTTCTCCGCGCCGCCGACGGCTCCGGCCGCCCCGGCGCGTCCCGCCGCGGCCCCCGGCCCCCGTCCGGCGCAGCAGCGTCCGGCCCAGGGCGGCCAGGCCGGCGCCCGTCCCGGCGCCCCGCGCCCGGCCGGCGCCACCCCCGGTGCCCCGGCCCGTCCGGCCGGCACCCCCGGTGCCCAGGCCCCGCGTCCGCAGGGCGCCCGTCCGGCCGGTCCCCGTCCGGGCAACAACCCGTTCACCTCTGGTGGCTCCACCGGCATGGCGCGCCCGCAGGCGCCCCGTCCGGCCGGCGCCCCGCGTCCCGGTGCCCCCGGCGCCGGCGGCGGCCAGGGTGCTCCCCGTCCGCAGGGCGGCCCCGGCGGCGCTCCGCGTCCGCAGGGTCCCGGCGGCGCCCGTCCGACCCCGGGCGGCATGCCCCGTCCGCAGGGCGGCGCCCCGCGTCCCGGTGGTGCTCCCGGCGGCAACCGTCCCAACCCGGGCATGATGCCGCAGCGTCCCGCTGCCGGCGGTCCCGGTCCCCGTCCCGGCGGCGGCCCCGGTGGCCGTGGTCCCGGTGCGGGCGGTCCCCGTCCCGGTGGCGCCGGTCGTCCCGGCGGCGGCGGCTTCGCCGGCCGTCCGGCCGGTCCCGGCTCGCGTCCGGCGGGCGGCGGCGGCTTCGGCGGTCCCCGTCCGGGTGGCGGCGGCTTCGGCGGCGGCCCGGCCGGCGCCGGTGGCGGCGGTCGTCCCGGCTTCGGCGGCCGTCCCGGCGGTCCCGGTGCCCGTGGCGGTACGCAGGGTGCCTTCGGCCGTCCCGGCGGTCCGGCCCGTCGCGGCCGCAAGTCGAAGCGTCAGAGGCGCCAGGAGT
Source organism: Streptomyces sp. NPDC060232 (assembly GCF_042726555.1). Taxonomy (NCBI): domain Bacteria; kingdom Bacillati; phylum Actinomycetota; class Actinomycetes; order Kitasatosporales; family Streptomycetaceae; genus Streptomyces; species Streptomyces sp. NPDC060232. The sequence goes on from NZ_JBHXAG010000002.1 coordinate 484,580, forward strand.
ACGAGGCCATGCAGGCCCCGTCCGTGGGCGGCGTGATGCTGCCCCGCGGCAACGGCGAGACCGTTCGCCTGTCGCGCGGTGCGTCCCTCACCGACTTCGCGGAGAAGATCAACGCCAACCCGGCGTCGCTGGTCGCGGTCATGATGAACCTCGGCGAGATGGTCACTGCCACGCAGTCCGTCTCCGACGAGACCCTCCAGCTCCTCGCGGGCGAGATGAACTACCAGGTTCAGATCGTCAGCCCGGAGGAGGAGGACCGCGAGCTCCTCGAGACCTTCGACATCGAGTTCGGCGAGGACGAGGGCGGCGAGGAATACCTCATGCCGCGTCCCCCGGTCGTCACCGTCATGGGTCACGTCGACCACGGTAAGACCCGACTGCTCGACGCCATCCGCAAGACGAATGTCGTCGCGGGCGAGGCCGGCGGCATCACGCAGCACATCGGTGCCTACCAGGTCTCCACCGAGGTCAACGACGAAGAGCGCCGCATCACCTTCATCGACACCCCCGGCCACGAGGCGTTCACCGCCATGCGTGCCCGTGGTGCCAAGTCGACCGACATCGCGATCCTCGTGGTCGCGGCCAACGACGGCGTCATGCCGCAGACGATCGAGGCGCTCAACCACGCCAAGGCCGCCGGCGTCCCGATCGTCGTCGCGGTCAACAAGATCGACGTCGAGGGTGCCGACCCGACCAAGGTCCGCGGTCAGCTGACCGAGTTCGGCCTGGTCGCCGAGGAGTACGGCGGCGACACGATGTTCGTCGACATCTCCGCCAAGCAGGGTCTGCACATCGACTCCCTGCTGGAGGCCGTCGTCCTCACCGCCGACGCCTCCCTCGACCTGCGCGCCAACCCCGAGCAGGACGCTCAGGGTATTGCGATCGAGTCCCACCTCGACCGCGGCCGCGGTGCCGTCGCCACCGTCCTCGTCCAGCGCGGTACCCTCCGCGTCGGCGACACGATGGTCGTGGGCGACGCCTACGGCCGAGTGCGCGCCATGCTCGACGACAAGGGCAACAACGTCGAGGAAGCGGGTCCGTCGACCCCCGTCCTGGTCCTGGGTCTCACCAACGTCCCCGGCGCCGGCGACAACTTCCTCGTCGTCGACGAGGACCGCACGGCCCGCCAGATCGCCGAGAAGCGTGCTGCGCGCGAGCGCAACGCCAACTTCGCCAAGCGCGTCCGCCGTGTGTCCCTCGAGGACCTCGACTCCGTGCTCAAGGCCGGTCTGGTCCAGGAACTCAACCTCATCATCAAGGGCGACGCGTCCGGTGCGGTCGAGGCTCTCGAGTCCTCGCTGCTCCAGCTCGACGTCGGTGAAGAGGTCGACATCCGGGTCCTGCACCGCGGTGTGGGTGCGGTCACCGAGTCCGACATCGCCCTGGCGATGGGCTCCGACGCCATCGTCATCGGCTACAACGTCCGTGCTGCCGGCCGCGCCGCGCAGATGGCGGACCGCGAGGGCGTCGACGTCCGCTACTACTCGGTGATCTACCAGGCCATCGAGGAGATCGAGGCGGCCCTGAAGGGTCTCCTCAAGCCGGAGTACGAAGAGGTCGAGCTCGGTACGGCGGAGGTCCGCGAGATCTTCCGCTCGTCCAAGCTGGGCAACATCGCCGGTGTCCTCATCCGGTCCGGCGAGGTCAAGCGCAACACCAAGGCGCGCCTGCTGCGCGATGGCAAGGTCATCGCGGAGAACCTCACCATCTCCGGTCTGCGCCGCTTCAAGGACGACGTCACCGAGATCCGCGAGGGCTTCGAGGGCGGTATCAACCTCGGTTCCTTCAACGACATCAAGATCGACGACGTCATCGCGACGTACGAGATGCGCGAGAAGCCCCGCGCGTAAGCGCGAGGCGGTTCGCACCGTGTCGTAGTTCGTAACACCGGGGCCGGTCGGCGGAATATCCGTCGATCGGCCCCGGCCGTTGCGTGTACGGTTCTGGTGACCCGGCCGCGCGAGCGCCGGGTGATCCTGCCGGGCGACGGCCCGGCAGGCCACCGAACCCGCACCGGCGGGATATCCGGAACTGCATGTACGTGGGGACTCTGTCCTTCGACCTGCTCCTCGGCGACGTCCACTCGCTGAAGGAGAAACGCTCCGTCGTCCGGCCCATCGTCGCCGAGCTCCAGCGAAAGTTCTCCGTGAGCGCGGCGGAGGTGGGCGACCAGGATCTGCACCGCAGGGCCCGTATAGGGGTCGCGCTGGTGAGTGGGGACGCGGGGTTCCTCTCGGACGTACTGGACCGCTGCGAGCGGCTGGTCGCGGCACGTCCGGAAGTGGAGCTGCTGTCCGTACGACGGCGCCTCCACGGTGATGAAGACTGATTGCTTGTCTGCAAGAAAAGAAGGAGACGGACCAGTGGCCGACAATGCGCGGGCGAAGAAGCTGGCGGACCTCATCCGGGAGGTGGTGGCGGAGAAGCTGCAGCGCGGTGTCAAGGACCCCCGCCTCGGTACGCACGTGACCATCACGGACACCCGGGTCACCGGCGACCTGCGGGAGGCCACGGTCTTCTACACGGTCTACGGCGACGACGAGGACCGCGCCAGCGCGGCAGCGGGCCTGGAGAGCGCCAAGGGCGTCCTGCGCTCCGCGGTCGGCCGGGCGGCGGGCACCAAGTTCACGCCCACCCTGACCTTCGTCGCGGACGCCCTCCCGGAGAACGCCAAGACCATCGAGGACCTCCTGGAGAAGGCGCGGACCTCCGACGCCCAGGTGCGCGAGGTCTCCTCCGGTGCCCAGTACGCCGGCGACGCCGACCCGTACAAGAAGCCCGGTGAGGACGACGACGAGGACGCAGCCGCGGAATGAGCACCAACGCAGGGAAGACTCCGGACGGCCTTGTCATCGTCGACAAGCCGTCCGGCTTCACTTCGCACGACGTGGTCGCCAAGATGCGCGGGATCGCCAAGACCCGCCGCGTCGGCCACGCCGGCACCCTCGACCCCATGGCGACGGGCGTGCTGGTCCTCGGCGTCGAGAAGGCCACCAAGCTACTCGGCCACCTCGCGCTCACCGAGAAGGAGTACCTCGGCACGATCCGTCTGGGCCAGAACACCCTGACGGACGACGCCGAAGGCGAGATCACCTCCTCCACGGACGCCACCGGGGTCACCCGGGACGCCGTGGACGCGGGTGTCGCCAAGCTGTCGGGCGAGATCATGCAGGTCCCGTCCAAGGTCAGCGCGATCAAGATCAAGGGCGTGCGCTCCTACAAGCGCGCACGGGACGGCGAGGACTTCGACATCCCGGCCCGGCCGGTGACCGTCTCGTCCTTCCAGGTGTACGACATGCGGGAGGCGGAGGCCGACGACGGCACCAAGGTCGTCGACCTCGTCGTCTCCGTCGTCTGCTCCAGCGGCACCTACATCCGCGCACTCGCCCGCGACCTGGGCGCCGACCTCGGCGTCGGCGGACACCTGACGGCGCTGCGCCGCACGCGGGTGGGCCCGTACAAGCTCGACCGCGCGCGCACCCTGGACCAGCTCCAGGAGGAACTGACCGTCATGCCGATCGGCGAGGCGGCGGCCGCGGCCTTCCCGCGCTGGGACCTGGACGCCCGGCGGGCCTCGCTGCTCGCCAACGGTGTACGGATCGACATGCCGGAGGAGTACGGGGAGGGCCGCACGGTCGCGGTCTTCGGGCCGCAGGGCCAGCTCCTCGGGCTCGTCGAGAGCAAGAACGGAAAGGCGAAGTCCCTCGCGGTCTTCGTCTGATCACCGACGTGGAGCGGTGAGCGCACATGCCGTGCTGCTCACCGCTCCACGACCCCCCTCGGGTAGGTCTCTATCCACCCGGACCCCGCTATTCACCCGTCCGAGCAGGCGCTCGGAGTGAATGGAGGGAGCGTAAGGGGGCGCGTTCGCCGCGTGTGCTTTTCGTGCTGATCTTCACCTGCCTACCGTCGTGAGCACGGGGCGTTGCGGGGAGTGGTGCGGCCATGGCGGAGCTCGTCAAGATCTGCGATTCGGCCGGGCGGGAGCGCGGCAGCGGGTTCGTCGCGGACGACCGCGGAACGGTCGTCACCAGTCATGAGGCGGTCGACGGCCTGACCCGGGTGCTGCTGCACGGCCCCGGGCGGACCTGGCTGGCCGAGGCGGCCGACGTGACCGCACTGCCCGGCCTGGCTCTGGCCCTCGTCCGCATGGACGGGCTCGGGGTGCGGCCGCTGCCGGTGGCGCGGCGCGAGGCGATCGACCCGGGGACCTACGTACGGCTGCCCGCGCGGGGCTGGCGGCAGGCGCGGGTCCTGGGGGCCGCGCGGGCCGTTTACCCGGCGGCCGGCGCGCTGCACGAGGTGCCCGCGGTGGAGCTGGCGATCGGCACCGACGGACGCGACGCCCTCGCCCAGGGCGGCGAGGTCTGCGGAGGGCCGGTCCTGGACGCCACCACCGGGGCGGTGCTCGCCGTACTGGGCACCGCTCTGCGCACGGAGCACCGCTCCGGCGGCTTCGCGGTGGCGCTACGGGCCGCCGCCGGCGCCGATCCGCAGGGCGAACTGGCGGCGCTGCTCGAACGCAACGCGGCGACCGTGCCGGGCCGGGGCGCCGACCTGAATCTCGCCGGGGCGCTGGAACTGACCGCGACCACCGTGGCCGCGACCCGGTCGTTCGAGCTGGTGGAACGGCCCCGTATCGCCGCCGAACTGGATGCCTTCACGACCGGAGACCGCCCGGTGCTCGGCCTCGTGGGCGACCCGGGCACCGGCCGCACGACGGAACTGACGGCCCTGACCCTCCGCCGGGCACGCGCAGCCCACCCCGCCCCGACCCTCTGGCTCAGCGGCGCCGACCTGCGCGCCACCGACACCTCCCTGGCCGACGCGGCCACCCGAGCCCTGGCGAAGGCAGCCGGTGGCCTCGCCGGCCGGGCCGCAGACGTCCCGTGCGCCGACGGCTGTGTGTCGGCCTCTGCAGGGATCCCGTCCGGCGGGTGGGCGGACGGCCCTGGTGCCCCGAGCGGCCGGACACCGTGCCCGGGTTCCGACGGGGACGGGTGTGTGTCGGGGCGATCCCCGCAGGGCGCCGAACGCACCGCCGCCGCGCTGTCCGACCCCGGGCACCGTTCGGCGCCCGAGGAGACGCCCCGGCGCGCGCTCGGCCCCGGCGGAACCCCGCCCGACGGCCAGGGCCGACCGGAGCCCGCGCTGGGCGCAACCACGCCGATCCGGCGGCGTGGCAAGCCGGAGCCCGCCCCCGGCGGAGCCGCCGCCGGGGACACCGCTGCCACCGCGGGAGCGACAACGGCAACGGACCTCGCCCGCCTGGTCGCCCGCGCCGGCCGCCCCCTCCTCCTCGTCCTGGACGCCCCCGAGGAGATGCCACCGGCGCTCGCCCACCGCCTCGGCCCCTGGACCGAGGCCACCACCGGGTGGCTGCGCGCGACCGGGGCCCGGCTGGTCGTCGCCGCCCGCCCCGAGTACTGGGAGCGGGCCGGCGCCCTCCACCGGCCCGAGGCGCTGCACATCCCCACCTGGGCGGCCCGCCGGCTCCCGCCGGCCCTCCCGCTCGCGGACCTCACCGCCGCCGAGGCCGAGACCGCCCGCGCCCGCCTCGGCATCCCGGCCGACGCCGTCCGCGAAGCCGACGCGCGGCACCCGCTCACCCTGCACCTGCTCGCCGGGATCCGCGCCGCCGGGGCCACCGCCGGCCGCCCCGGCCGCGACGAGGTCTTCGCCGCCCACCTGGACCTGCTGTGCCTGCGCACAGCCGTCCGCATCGCCGCCGCCCGCGCAGCCACCGGCACCGACGCCGCAGCCACCCCCACCGACGCCGCAGCCGCCCCCGTGCACGGCTCCGGCGCCAGGCGGCTCGCCGCCCGCGTCGCCGGCCGGGTGCACGAGGCCGCCCGGCGCTGCCTGGGGCCCGGGCAGGGGCAGCTGGACCGGGCCTCCTTCGATGAGCTCTTCCCGTGGCGCACCGGCTGGGCCTCCGCCGTCCTCACCGAGAGGCTGCTGGTGCCCGCCGGGTCCGGCTACCGCTTCGCCCACGAGGAGCTGTCCGACTGGATCCAGGCCGGCCACCTCGACGTCCCTTCCGCCCTCGGCGTCCTCGTCCACGGCCCGGCCCGGCCCGGGCTGCCCGTGCCCCGGCACCGCATCGGGCCCGTCCTGGAAGCCCTGCGCAGACTCGCCCCCGACCGGCTGCGCGAGGAACTCACCGGGCTCGTCCACGCCCTGAACGGCTTCGCCGAGGACACCGCGGCCGCCGACGCGGACCGCCTCTGGTGGGCCGCCCGGCTGCTGCGCGAGACCCTGCTGCGCCTCCCCGACGCGCACCCCCAGCTCCCCGTCCTGCACGCCCTCGCCGAGCACGTGTCCCGGGCCGGGCCGTGGGAGTTCGGCGGCTGGTTCTGGAACAGGCTCCGGCTGGCCGAACCCGACCGCCTCGACCTGCTGCGCCGCCTGCTGCCCGCCGACCCCGCCGAGGCGGTCCCCGGCGACCGCTACCTCGACGCCGTGGCCCGCCGACTGGCCCGGGACCCCCGGCGCGTGCAGCCGCTGCTCTGCGCCTGGTTCGGTGACGGCCGCCAGCTGCGCGGCCGCCCCGGGGCCACCGTCGCCACCGCCGCGCAGGCCCTGCTGCACACCCACCGCCGCCTCGCCCCGGACGACCTCACCGAGGCGCTCGTCAGCGCCGCGCACCCCTGCGCCGACGAGCTGCTCGCCGTACTCGCCGAGGAGGAGCCCTCCGCCCTGTGCCGTGCCGTGGACCGCTGGGCCCTCGACGCACGGCCCGGTCGCCGGGCCGCGGCCGCCGCCTACGGCCTCGCCACCTCCCCGCACGTACGCACCGCCGCCGACCGGGAGCTGCTGCGCCGCGCCGCCGAGGCGCTGCTCGCCCGGCCCGCCGACGCCACCCTGCACGGCAGCGCCCTGGCCGTGCTGCTGCGCGACCCGCAGGCGCGTGCCCGCTACCTGCCCGACGCCCTCGCGTCCTTCGCCGGCCCCGGTCCCGGCCCCGATCCTGATCCCGGCTCCCGGCTGCCCGCCGCGGCGCTGGTCGCGGCCCTGCCCGTACTCCCGGACCAGGACGCGGTGTTCGCCGCCCTGCGGGCCCGCGCCGACGGGGAGGTGCTCCGCGCCCTGGCCGCGCTGACCACGCCGGGGCTGGCCCGGCGGGCGGCCGAGCTCGTACGGGAACACCTCGCGCGCACCCCCGGCGACGCGTCGCACGCCGCCGCCTTCGTGGACCGGCGGCTGGAGCAGGGGCCCGCCGCGGTTCCCACACTGCGCCCGCTGGTGCTGGACCTGCTGCGGACCGCGCCGGCCGGGGTGCGGGCGGAGCTGGCCGCCGTACTGGGCGCGCCGGGCGGGGAGCCCTCGTACGCGCTGCGCCGCGATCTGGCCGACGTACTGCTGCGCGAGGAGACCGACCCGCGGGTGCTGGACGCGTTCCTCGGGGCGGTCGCGGCGGGGGCCTCGGCGCGCCCGGAGGACCGTACACGGGAGCTGCTGCGCCGCACGGGGCGGCAGCTGCTGCGGGCCCCCGGCGGCCCGGCGGTCTTCGAGCGGCGCACGGTGGAGCTGGCCCGGGACCGGCCGGTCTTCGGGGCGCTGGTGGCCCGCTGGCTGGCGCAGTCGGTCACGGAGGCCGCGGCTCTGCTGGGGCCGGGCGCCCGGCGGACGGTGGAGACCCTCGGCAGGGCCGCCGCGGATGTGACGTGAAGATCGGCGGCGGCGGCCCGGCGGGCCCGTGCGGCCCGGACGCCGATGCGTGGCAGCCGCCCCCGGCATGGCAGTCTTAGACCTGCAATCGGCAATCAGTTCAAGGACCAAGCGGGTTCGGGCGAGGAGCGGTCACAGTGCAGCGCTGGCGTGGCTTGGAGGACATCCCCCAGGACTGGGGACGCAGCGTCGTCACCATCGGCTCCTACGACGGCGTGCACCGGGGACATCAGCTGATCATCGGACGGGCCGTGGCCATGGCGCGCGAGCTCGGCGTCCCGTCCGTCGTCGTCACCTTCGACCCGCACCCGAGCGAGGTCGTCCGCCCCGGCAGCCACCCGCCGATCCTGGCCCCGTACGACCGGCGAGCCGAGCTGATGGCCGGACTGGGTGTGGACGCGCTGCTGATCCTGCCGTTCACGGCCGACTTCTCGCAGCTGTCCCCGGCCGACTTCATCGTGAAGGTGCTCGTCGACAAGCTGCACGCCCGGGCCGTCATCGAGGGCCCGAACTTCCGCTTCGGCTACCGGGCCGCGGGGGACGTCGACTTCCTGCGCGAGCTGGGTTCCACGTACGACTACCAGGTGGAGGTCGTGGACCTGGTGGAGCGCGGCACAGCGGGCGGCGGCGTGCCGTTCTCCTCGACGCTGGCGCGCCGGCTGGTCGCCGAGGGCGACATGGACGGCGCCGCCGAGGTCCTGGGGCGCCCGCACCGGGTCGAGGGCGTGGTGGTGCGCGGAGCGCAGCGCGGGCGTGAGCTCGGCTACCCGACGGCGAACGTCGAGACGCGGCCGCACACGGCGATCCCGGCGGACGGGGTCTACGCGGGCTGGCTGACGGCGGACGGCGAGCGGATGCCCGCGGCGATCTCGGTGGGGACGAACGTGCAGTTCGACGCGACCGAGCGGACGGTCGAGGCGTACGCGATCGACCGGGTCGGGCTGGACCTGTACGGCAAGCACGTGGCCGTCGACTTCCTCGCGTACGTGCGCGGGATGGCGAAGTTCGAGTCGCTGGACGGGCTGCTGGAGGCGATTGCGGACGACGTGAAGCGGGCGCGGGTGCTGACCGACACGTACGACGCGAAGCGCTGACGCGAGTACGGGCGAGGGCCCGTACCGCCCGGGATCCCGATCGGATCCCCGGGTGGTACGGGCCCTCGCCCGTGGTGCTCGGCGCGGTGGCCGTCAGCCGACCCGCGGATCGCGCGGCGGCTGCTGGGGCTGCTGCGGCGGGGCGGCCGGGGGCTGCTGCCAGGGCTGGCCCGGCTGGGGGTAGGGCTGGCCGTAGGGTCCCGGCTGCTGCGGCTGCGGGGGCTGCTGGTACGGGGGCTGGCCCTGCGGTTGGCCGTACGGCTGGGGTTGCTGCGGCGGCTGCGGCTGGTGGTGCTGAGGCTGCTGGGGGTGGAGCTGGTGGGGCGGCTGCGGTGCCCCCCAGTGGTTCTGCGGGGCCTGCTGCTGGGCCCGCAGGAAGTCCTCGGCCACGAGGGCGGAGAGGTTGAAGTACGCCTCACGGGTCTTGGGGCGCATCATGTCGAGGTCGACCTCGGCGCCGGCCGCGAGGTGCTCGTCGAAGGGCACCACGACGACACCGCGGCAGCGGGTCTCGAAGTGCTGCACGATGTCCTCGATCTTGATCATCTTGGCCGTCTCGCGGACCCCCGAGATGACGGTGAGGGAGCGGGAGACGAGGTCGGCGTAGCCGTGGGCGGAGAGCCAGTCGAGGGTGGTGCTGGCGCTGCTGGCGCCGTCCACGGACGGGGTCGAGATGATGATCAGCTGATCGGCCAGGTCCAGGACGCCGCGCATGGCGGAGTAGAGCAGACCCGTGCCCGAGTCGGTGAGGATGATCGGGTACTGGCGGCCCAGCGTCTCGATGACGCGGCGGTAGTCCTCGTCGTTGAAGGTCGTGGAGACCGCGGGGTCCACGTCGTTGGCGATGATCTCCAGGCCGGAGGGCGCCTGCGAGGTGAACCGGCGGATGTCCATGTAGGAGTTCAGGTACGGGATCGCCTGGACCAGGTCCCGGATCGTCGCGCCGGTCTCGCGGCGGACGCGGCGGCCGAGGGTGCCGGCGTCCGGGTTCGCGTCGATGGCCAGGATCTTGTCCTGGCGTTCGGTGGCGAGCGTGGCGCCGAGCGCGGTGGTGGTCGTGGTCTTGCCCACGCCGCCCTTGAGGCTGATCACGGCGATGCGGTAGCAGGACATGACCGGGGTGCGGATCAGCTCCAGCTTGCGGCGGCGCTCGGCCTCGGCCGCCTTGCCGCCGAAGCGGAAGAGGCCGCCGCCCGCGCCGTTGTTGTTGCTCTTGGGCTTCTGCTTGTTGCGCAGCAGCCGGTCCGAGGACAGCTCGACGGCAGCGGTGTAGCCGAGCGGCGCGCCGCCGCCGGTGGGCGCGGCCGCGTACCGGGGGTCGTGCGGCTGCGGCTGCTGAGGGTGGGGCTGGGGAGGCTGCTGACCGGGTCCCACGGGCCACTGCCCGGCGGCGCGGGGGTCGTACTGCGGCTGCGGCTGAGGGGGCTGGGGCTGCTGCGGCGCGGGCGCCGGCGGCGGGAAGCCGTACCCCTGGTTGGCGAACGCGGGCGGCAGCGGAGGCAGTTCACCGGGAGGCGCCCCGAACGGGCTCTCCCCCGCAGCCCGCGGTGCGTCCGCGGGGCTGACCGGAGCCGCCGCCTGCCCGGCGGGAGGCAGCACGGGGGTCCCCTCGGCGGGGGTGCCCGGCGGGCCGGCCCACCCTCCGGAGGAGGCCTCGGCCGGGGGAGTGGCGGGCACCGGCTCCGCGGCGGGCGCTGGAGCGGCGTACGGGGGGACCTCCCCGACAGGTGCCGGCGCGGGCGGCACGTCCGCGAACGGCGCGGGCACGGCGTCGGCCGGCTCCGAAGCGACCTCCCCGGCCGGGACCGCGGACGCCGCGGACGGCGCCGGGGCCTCGGGAGCCGGACGGGCTGCTTCGGCCGGAGCGGGCGCAGGAGCCGGGGCCGGAGGGGAGAACGGCGGCTCGGGGGCCTGAACCGGAGTCGGGGCATCGGGCGCGGCAGGGGCGGGCTCGACCGGGGCCGCGAGCGGCTCGGGGGCCGGATAGGGCAGCTCGGGGACCACGATCGGCTCGGCAACCGGGGCCGGGGCGGCAGCCTCGTGCGGCAGCTCGGGAGCGGCAGGCGGGGCCGCGTACGGCAGCTCGGGGGCCACGATCGGCTCGGGAGCCGGAGCCGGAGTCGCGTACGGCGGCTCGGGGGACGGAGCCGGAGCCGGGATGGCCGCGTCGGCCGTGGGCGCGAGCGGGAACGGCGGGGCCGTACCCGCGCCGTCGGACGGGGTCCGCGGCGCCGGCGGAGCGATCCGCATGGTCGAGGGCGACTCCAGGTCCGACGGGCGGTGCGGCTCGAAGCCGCTCCCCTGGGGCAGGCCCGGCACCTGCGCGGCCGGAGCCGCGGGCGCACCCTGCGTGTACCAGGCCGGCGGCGTGTAGTCGATGGTGAACTCGCCCGTCACCTCGGGCTCCGCGTCGGACTGATCGTCCGTCGGGACGTCCCACGTCCCGCCGCGCCTCTCGTTCCGATCGCCGCTCACTGGTCCTCCTGGTCTGTCGAACACTGCTCCGGCGCCCACCCACGCCGCGCCGACGTCCAGCCTAATCGGGGCGCGTCGCCCCTGTCCGCCGCGCCCCGTCCACGGGGCGGGCGCGCGGTGCGTCAGTCGATGCGGCGTGCCGCGCCCAGCAGGCCCGTCTCCGCCTCGGTCCCCTGGGTCATCACGAACTGCCGGTCCCGCGGGGTGCACCACAGGGTCACCCCGTCGCCCAACGTCGGCAGGGAGGCCACGGCCTGACGCGGCAGCCGCATCAGACGGCCGATCTGCTCCGCCTCGTCCGGGGACACCCGCTGCACGCCCACCAGCGACGACTGCTGGAGCAACCGCGGCGCCGTCGGGCTGAGATACGGCAGCAGGGTCAGCACCGACTGCCACGGCCCGGCCACCACGCGACCGCGCGGCGGCCGCATGCCGCAGTCGCGGATCACCAGCACCGGGCTGCCCGCGGACGCGCCCTGCGGCGGGATCCGGCCCACCTCGTGCAAGGTCACGCACTGCTGCCCGCCGCCCGCGGCCTGGGCCAGCCCGGACCACACCTGCCCGCGCCCGGTCTCCACCGCGACCCGCGCACCCGTGGCCGCCGCGCGCAGCGCCAGCACCTGCGCCGTCCACAGGCCGCCGATCAGCGTCACCTCGTACGGCGTCGGCCGGTTGATGCCGAGCACCGCCGACCGTCCCTCGGCGTCCACGCCGATGACGACCCCGTCGTCGCCGACGGGCACCGCCAGCGCGTCCAGGTCCGCCGCCGGCAGCACATGCCGTTCCCGCCGCGGGCCGACCAGTCCGAAACCGCCCCTCATCGCGCGCCTCCCAGCGGCAGCGAAGCCAGCAGCCCCGGCACCTGTTCACGGTCGAGCCGGACCAGCCCGGTCTTCACGCCTCGTGCCGTCCTCTCCAACTCCCGCCGCGCCGCGATCAGTTCCTCGTCGCTGCGGCCCGTCACCCGTACGTGTCCGGTCAGGGTCACGCCCTGCCGCTCCGCCGGGGCCATCGTCAGGCTGAAGTTCGTCGCCAGCGCGGGCAGGGAGGTCAGCAGCGCCACGAACTGCGGCAGCGCCGCCGCTCCGGCGCCGCCCAGCTGCGGCCAGCGGCCTATCCAGTACGTCGTGTGCCGGCGGTCGTCGCAGCGCCAGGTCCGCGAGGTCTCCTCGGTGCGCCGCCCGGTGCTGGCCGACCGGCCGGCCTGGGTGATCGCCATCGGGTTCGCGCACGAGGACGTGGCCAGCGCCGCCGTCAGCTCCTGCTCGGTCAGCACGGTGGCCTTGAAACCGGCCCCGGCCAGCCGACTCGCCAGCTGGTCCGCCGCGCGCACCACGCACCGCTGCGCGCCCGCCAGTCCGCCGCCGCGGGCGGTGACCGCCTCGGGGCACAGCTCCGGGTCCAGCTTGAGCGCGATCCAGGTCAGCCGCACGGCGGGCGTGCCCGTACGGGCCTGCAGCGGCGCGTAGTTGCGCGTGGCCATCGACCGCTCCGGCAGGTGCGGGGCCGGCGCGGGCTGCGTGTGCTGCACCAGCTGCGCGGACTCCAGCCGGATGCCGTCCACTTCGAGGATGTCCCGTACGACACCGAGCGGCAGCGGCCGTGCCGCCCGGTCGGGCCGCAGCGCGGTGGCGTCCGTGTCCACCTGGACCACCGCGGTCAGGAAGGTCCCGTCGCCGACCATTCCGACGGGACGCCGGTCGCGGTCGCTGAAGGTCAGGGTGCGCAGGGCCGGATCGGCCTCGACCAGCGGGGCAAGACCCGGTTCGGTGCCGGCGGGGACTGCGGAGGACGCGGCCCTGCGGCGCCGCGCGCGCAATGCCAGCGCGCTGCCGATCCACTCCGGCAGGGACCGCTGGTGGCGGCGTACGACCGCGAGGACCACCAGTACGAGCGCGAGCACGCCGGCGGGGACCAGGAGCAGCGGCTCGACCACCCACGCCACGAGCAGCCCGGCCGCCGCGACCTGGAGCAGTACGAGTTGTTGCAGTCGGAACGGACCGAAGCGGCCGGGGCTCGACTTCGGGTGCGGCGTCACCCCGCCGCGTGCGGGCGTGCCGGTCTGCGGCTCCGTCGCCGTGGCCATCACTCGCGCACTTCCCCTCTCCAGGGCCAGACCTCATGAGTTCCGGCGCTGCGCGACACCCGTCGCGGGACCCCGGAATCTCCCCAATCCACCCCAACAAGCCCTGATTACCCTGGTGTGGAAGGCGCTGAGCGGCTGCCTCACCCTACCCGGCCCCTGCATACCGTCCGTCAAGAGGCATAGTAGGTGCCCGGTCCGACAATCGAGGCCCGGGGACCGTACTCACCGGCCGGGCCGTGCGGGGAGAAGCAGACGGTCATGGCATCACGACGTGATGAGCTCAACGCGTACACCTTTGCGAAGCGGCGGACGGTGGCCGCGTTCCTCCAGCCCTCCGCCACGGGTACGGAGGAGGGCGCCCCCCGCCCGCTGCGCGCGGTCCTCCCGGGGATGGTCGTCGGAGCCCTCGTGCTCGCCGGGTTCGGCGCCTGGGGCATGTTCAAGCCCACCGCCCCCAAGGGCTGGGACGAGCCCGGAACAAGGGTCATCGTCGGCAAGGACTCGACGACCCGCTACGTGGTCCTGAAGACGAAGGTGGGCGGCAAGGACCAGACGCGCCTGCACCCGGTGCTGAACCTCGCCTCCGCCCGACTCCTGCTGGACCCGCAGAAGTTCAAGGTCGTACAGGTCGAGGACAAGGTCCTCGACGCGGGCAAGCCGCCGCGCGGCCCCATCGTCGGCATCCCGTACGCCCCCGACCGGCTCCCCTCCAAGGCCGAGGCGGCCAAGGCCAAGCGCTGGGCCGTCTGCCAGCAGCCGGGCGGCAACGGCCGGGGCGTGCAGACCGCCACCTTCGTCCTCGCGGACCGCGAGGCGTCCGTGACGGACGACGCCCGCAGGCTCACCGACACCCAGGCGCTGTACGTGGAGAGCACGGGCCCGGGCAAGGAGCGCTACCTGGTCGACGCGACCGGCACGAAGTACAAGTTCCCCGAGGGCACCCCGGCCGCCGGCACGATGACCAACGCCCTGGTCGGCACCGGAGCCACCCCGCAGCAGGTCGGCCCGCAGTGGCTGGCGACCCTCAACTCCGGTGACGACCTGGCCTTCCCGGCGATCCCCGGCAAGGCCGGAGCCAACGCCGACGTCAAGGGCCTGGCCACCGCCGACAACAAGGTCGGCATGGTGCTCAAGGCCCAGACCGGCTCCGGCGCGCAGCACTACGTGGTCCTCCCCGGCAAGGTCGCGCCGGTCTCCGACTTCGTGGCGTGGCTGCTGATCTCGGCGCCCGCGACCGACGGCCTCAACATGCACGGCAAGGCCCGCGAGGTCGACCTCCAGTCGCTCGACCCGGACGCCACCCCGTTCGCCGGCGACGTCAGGTGGCCGCACAGGAAGACCGAGCGGATCAACCAGACGACGCCGCCCGCCGGCAGCCAGGCGAGCGGCTCCAACAACCGCGACACCGTCTGCAACGTCCTGCGCTCGGTCGACGGCCAGGGCAACCAGACGCTGAGCACGTGGGCCGGCACCGGCTACCCCGTCGACATCACCGCCAGCGGCACGAGCGCGTACGTGACCCCGGGCTCGGGCCTGCTCTACACCCAGGTGCAGGGCAAGCAGACCACCGCAGGAGGCTCCCTCTTCCTGGTCACCGACACCGGCCTGCGGTACGCCGTCCAGGCCAACGGCGACAGCGACAGCGAGCAGTCCGAGATCGGTGCCCCCGACCAGTCCAAGGCGGGCGGGGACGGCCGCCCCGAGGCCAGCCAGGCGCAGGTCAGGCTCGGCTACGGCGGCGTCGCCCCGGCCATGGTGCCCATCGCGTGGTCGGAGTTCCTCTCCAAGGGCCCCCGGCTGGACACCAACTCCGCCCGTCAGCCCCAGGGTTCGTGAGGAAGCCGCCGATGCCCCAGCACCGCGACCCCCAGCACCGCGACCCCCGGCGCGCACTCCGCGCCGCCGCCTTCGCCCTCACGCTGACCGCCGCCGTCGGCGCGGCCGGGACGGGCTCCGCTGCCGCCGCCGCGCCGCACCCGCCGTACCCCCTGCGCCTCGACGGCGCGGGGGAGTGCACCTTCCCCATGAAGAAGCAGATCGAGGACCGCCCCTGGGCCCTCCAGCGCCTCCTCCTCGACGAGCTGTGGGCGCAGACCAAAGGCAAGGACAAGAACGGCGCGAGCGTCCGGGTCGCCGTCATCGACACCGGTGTGGACCGGGCGAACCCGCAGCTCAGCGGCGCCCTCGACATCGGCGCGGGCAAGGACTTCGTCGACCCCAAGGGCGGCGACGGCACGACCGACACCGTCGGCCACGGCACCAAGGTCGCCGGGCTGATCGCGGCCCGACCCCAGCAGGGCACCGGCTTCGTCGGCCTGGCCCCCGACGCCACCGTCATCCCCATCCGGCAGAACGACGGGCAGGGCAAGGGCAACGCCCTCACCCTGAGCCAGGCCATCGACCACGCGGTGGCCAAGGGCGCCCAGGTCATCAACATCTCGCAGGACACCGACGTCCCGCTGTCCGCGGACTCCGAACTCGGCAAGTCCGTGCAGAAGGCCATCGCGGCCAACATCGTGGTCGTGGCCTCGGCGGGCAACGACGGCATGAGCGGCCAGAAGCGCAAGACCTACCCGGCCGCCTTCCCCGGGGTCCTCGCCGTGGCTGCCTCCGACCGCAACAACGAACGCGCCGCCTTCTCCCAGCCGGGCGACTTCATCGCAGTGGCGGCGCCCGGCGTGGACATGGTCTCCACCGTCCCGGGCTTCGGCCAGTGCATCGACAACGGCACCAGCTTCTCCGCGCCCTACGTCGCCGGCCTCGCGGCCCTGCTGCGCGCCGAACACGGCGACTGGTCCGCGCAGCAGATCGTCTGGCAGATCCAGAACACGGCCGAGCGCGCCGTCAACGGCCGTGACGACTACGTCGGTTGGGGCGTCGTCGACCCGGTCCGCGCCGTCAGCCAGGACCAGGAGGCCCCGAAGGCCCCCGTCCCGGACCCCGGTCCGCCCCCGGCGACTGCGCCGCAGGCCGCGCCCCTCCAGCTCACCGAGACGGCCCAGGAGCGGCAGGAGCGCTACGGCACGTACGCTCTCGGCATCGGCGCCGTCCTGATCGCCGTCATCGCGGGAACGGCCACGGTCGTCCGGGATGCCCGGAGCCGCCGACGTCGTTTGCAGTGAACAGTCACAGTTCGTCTACGGAAGCGGCCCACCGGTGTTGGGACTGCTTCACGAACTGACTAGAGTGACACCAGGCTTCACGAGTGTGATCGGGGGATCGCGTGAAGCGGAGGGGGACGGCCCGGAGCGCGTGGCACACATCCGCGCCAGGCACGCCCGCCCCGCTGCGCAATCCGTCGGTTCTGCCGGCGAATTGAGAAGTGAGGAGCTTCGATGAGCACGAACACCTTCGGACTTGCGGACGATCCGGTCGTCCAGGCGAAGAACAAGATCCAGGAGACGGGAACCGCCGTCTCCAAGCAGGCGCGCGAGCTTGCCGACATCATCGCCACCGTGAGCGCCGGCTGGACCGGTGTGGGCGCCTCGGGCTTCATCACGGCCCAGACGACGCTCAACGACAGCCACGACGAGATCCGTCGGCTGCTCGGCGTCCTGCACAACGCCGTGGCGCAGACCAAGAACCTCAGCAACGCGCAGGACGAGGAGGTGCGGGCCGCGTTCAAGAACGCCGTCCAGCCGACGTCCGGCTCCGGGCCCCGGTCGGGCCTCGACGGCATCTGATCAGCACCCCCCCTTTCCATTCGGCCGTAGCGAGAAGGAGAAGAACATGACGGCGAACGACGGGACCCGGGTCCGGTACGAGACCGTTCAGCAGATGGCGGACCGCATCCGGATCGTCTCCGGGAACATCCTCAAGGACCTGGCCGAGATGGAGCAGGCCGTGAAGGTCGTCACGGACACCTGGGACGGTGAGGCGCACCGGGAGTACGTCACCCTCCAGAAGAAGTACAAGGCCAAGGCGGACACCATGCACGCGGAGCTGGAGAAGGTCGCCAAGCTCATCGAGCGCGGCAAGGACGACTACCGCGCCACCGACAAGCGGGCCTCGTCCCTCTTCACCGAGGCCTACTGAGCCCGGCCGGGGACCCGGGTCCCCGGGTCCCGAGACGCCGAAGGGGCGCGCCCGCACGGGCGCGCCCCTTCGGCGTCTCCTGCCGCCCCTCAGGGCTGGTGGCGGTCCAGGTCGAACTCGCCGTCCCTGGCGCCGAGTACGAAGGCCTCCCACTCGGCGGCCGTGTAGCGCAGGACCGTCTCCCGGTCCAGCGAGGACCGCATCGCCACCGCCCCCTCGGGGAGCCGCGCGATCTCCACCCGCTCCTCGTCCGGGCTGGTCCCCGGCGGCCCTTCCCACTCCACACCGCTGATGTCGAGCGCGTACAGCTCGTCCTTCTCCTGCTGGGTGCCCATGAGCGGCCTTTCCCTCGGTGGTGCGGTCTTCCCCGCCGATTATCGGGGCTGCGCCGCCGGCCGGGACGGTTTTCCGGCCGATGCCCGGGGCCGGGTGCCCGACACCCGGCCCCGGCTCACATACCGCCCGGCATCCGGCCGAGCTGGACCAGCGACGTACCCCGCCGCCGCGAGACGAAGTAGCCCCGGCCCGGCGGCATCGGACGCGGCCTGACGGTGCCCACCAGATCGCCCTCCGCCGGATCGCCGGACAGGACCACGCCCTGCGCGCCCAGCTCCTTGATCCGCTGCATGAACGACTCGTACATCGAGCGGGAGGCACCCGCCGAGCTGCGCGCGATGATGAAGCGGACGCCCGTGTCGCGGGCGAAGGGCAGGTACTCCACCAGCGGCGCCAGCGGATTGCCCTGGCTCGTCGCCACCAGGTCGAAGTCGTCGATGATGATGAACACGTCCGGGCCCGTCCACCAGCTGCGGTCGCGCAGCTGCTGCGGAGTGACGTCCGCGGGAGGCTGCCGCCGCGAGAACACCCCGCCCAGCGCCTCCATGTGCGTCTGCAGGGAGTTCGCCATCGGCGCGTACTCCAGCAGGTGCGCCTCCGGCAGCGACCCGAGCAGGGTCCGCCGGTAGTCGCCGACGACCAGACGCGCCTGGTCCGGCGTGTACCGCTCCGCGATCTGCTTGGCGATGAGCCGCAGCAGGTTCGTCTTGCCCGACTCGCTCTCGCCGAAGACCAGCAGGAAGGGGTCGCTCTCGAAGTCGACGAACACCGGTTCCAGATCGGTCTCGTCGATGCCGATCGCGATGCCGCGCTCGGGGAACTCCCCGCCCTTGGGCAGCTGGTCGGAGTGGAGCAGCCGCGGCAGCAGCCGTACGCCCGGAGCCGCCGGCCCCGACCAGTTCTGCCGGACCGCCTCCACGAACGACGCCGTCGCCTCCGACAGGTCACCGGCCTCGTGGCTGCCGTCGATCCGCGGCAGCGCGCCCAGGAAGTGCAGCTTCTCCGCCACCTGGCCGCGGCCCGGCATCCCCGTGGGAACGTTCGCCGCGACCTTCCGGTCGAACTCCGAGTCCATCGTGTCGCCCAGCCGCAGCTCCAGCCGGCTGAGCATCTGGTCCTTCAGCGCCGCCCGGACCTCCATGTACCGGCCCGCGGTGATCACCACGTGGATGCCGTAGCCCAGACCGCGCGCGGCGATGTCCGTGACGACCTGCTCCAGCACCTCGTACTCGCCGCGGAAGTTGCCCCAGCCGTCGACGACCAGGAACACATCCCCCCACGGCTCGTGCGGCAGGTCGCCCGCCGCCCGCCGGCGCCGGTAGGTGCCGATCGAGTCGATGTTGTTCGCGCGGAAGAACTCCTCGCGGCGGTTGAGGATCCCGCCGACCTCCGCGACCGTGCGCCGCACCCGCTCCGGGTCCAGACGCGAGGCGATACCGCCCACGTGCGGCAGGTCCGAGACCGCCGACAGGCTGCCACCACCGAAGTCCAGCCCGTAGAACTGCACCTCGCGCGGGGTGTGGGTGAGCGCGAAGGAGGAGATCAGCGTCCGCATCAGCGTCGACTTGCCCGACTGCGGACCGCCGACCACCATCATGTGGCCCGCCGCACCGGAGAAGTCCCGGTACAGCACCTCACGCCGCTGCTCGAACGGCTTGTCGATCAGACCGAGCGGCACGATCAGCCCGCCCGGGCGCGTGTAGCCGTCCGCGTGCAGCCCGCGCTCCGCGCTCGGCGCCAGCGCCGGAAGCAGCTGGTCCAGCGGCGGGGCCTGGTCGAGCGGCGGCAGCCACACCTGGTGCGCCGGCACGCCCTGGCCCTCCAGCCGGCTCACGATCACGTCCAGCACGGTGTCCGCGAGCGCGTCGTCCTCCCGCGCCGACCGCGCGGCCAGGTACGCCGGGTCCGGGGCCGCGTACACCACCGGCACCGGCGCCGCCGTGAACAGCGCGGGACGCCGCTCCACAGGGAACTGCCCCACCGAGAGGTCCGGCCCGCCCGAGCGGTAGGTGCCCGACACGTACGCCGCCTTGAAGCGGACCATCTCGTCCGTACCGAACTTCAGGTAGCCCGAACCGGGCACCGACGGCAGGTGGTAGGCGTCGGGAACACCGATCGCCGTCCGCGACTCCGCCGCCGAGAAGGTCCGCAGACCGATCCGGTACGACAGGTACGTGTCCAGCCCGCGCAGCTTGCCCTCCTCCAGCCGCTGCGAGGCCAGCAGCAGGTGCACGCCCAGCGAACGGCCGATGCGGCCGATCTGGATGAACATGTCGATGAAGTCGGGCTTCGCCGTCAGCAGCTCGCTGAACTCGTCGATGACCAGCACCAGCGACGCCAGCGGCTCCAGCGGGGCGCCGGCCGCACGGGCCTTCTCGTAGTCGTGGATGTTCGCGTAGTTGCCCGCCGAACGCAGCAGCTCCTGACGGCGCTGCAGCTCGCCCCGGATCGAGTCGCCCATGCGGTCCACGAGCGTGAGGTCGTCCGCGAGGTTGGTGATGACGGCCGCGACGTGCGGCATCTGCCCCATGCCCGTGAAGGTCGCACCGCCCTTGAAGTCGGCGAGCACGAAGTTCAGCGTCTCCGAGGTGTGCGTGACCGCCAGACCCAGCACCAGCGTGCGCAGCAGCTCCGACTTGCCGGAACCGGTCGCACCCACGCACAGGCCGTGCGGGCCCATGCCCTCCTGCGCGGCCTCCTTGAGGTCCAGCATGACCGGCGCCCCGTCCTCGCCGACGCCGATCGGCACGCGCAGCCGCTCACCGGCGGACCGCGGCCGCCAGGTCCGCGCCACGTCGACCGCGGCCGCGTCGCCCAGGTTCAGCAGGTCCGTGAAGTCCAGGTTCGCCAGCAGCGGCTCGTCGTCGTCCCCGCCGCCCGTGCGCAGAGGCGCCAACTGCCGGGCGAGGGCCTCCGCCGCGGGCAGCGACAGGGTGTCCGGCACACCCTCGTACGCGACCCCGCCGCCCGACTCCAGACGCAGCCGGCCCGGCCGCACCACGACCGACAGGCCACCGCGCGGCTCGTCCAGCTCGCCCGCGACCACCTCGATGATGGTGACGCCCTGCAGGCCCTCGGTCGCCGCGAACACCGAGTCCGGGGGCACCATCCCGCCGTCCAGCACGACTACCAGGTGCGGCTGGTCCAGCACCGGGGACACGTCGCGGCTGAACCGCGGACGCCCCTCCAGCCGGGACGCCAGCATCCCTTCCAGCTCGGCGAGGTCGTCGCCGAACAGCCGCTTCGTACCGGCCCCGTCGACCTGCCCCGGCAGCTGCGTGTGCGGCAGCCACTTCGTCCAGTCCCACGAGGGCACCGCACCCGGCGCGGCCACCACCGCCACCATCAGGTCCTCGGGGGAGTGCAGCGTCGCCAGCTGCGCGACCAGCGCCCGCGCCGCGCCCCGCGCCGACTCCGGCTCCCCGGACACCGCCACGTGGTAGAAGGCCCGCATCGACACCGCCATCGGCAGCCCGTCCAGCGAGGAGTGCACCTTCAGGAAGCGCTGCATCGCACCCGCCGTCAGCGGCTCCAGCTCGTCCACCGGCGCCGTCTCCGGCGCCACCAGCGGGGTCGACAGGCGCTGCGCGCCCAGCCCCAGCCGGGCCTGGCCGAAGTCCGGGTCGCCGACCCGCCGCTCCCACAGCCGCGAACCGTCCGCCACCACCGACCACAACTGCTCGGGAGAGGGGTGCAGATAGAGCTGCGCGTCGCGCTGCGCCCGCGCCGTCCGCCGCACCTGACGGCGCGTCTGGGCGAGGTACTTGAGGTAGTCCCGGCGCACATCGGCCATTTGCCCCTGCGTACCACGCCGGTAGCGCACCAGCTGGGCCACGACCATGCCCACCGTCGACGCCAGCATCAGCACACCCATGATGCGCATGAAGGGGGCCGCACCCGGCATGAAGAAGAAGACGACGGAAGAGCCCATGCCGAGCATCGGCAGGAGCTGCATCAGCATGCCCTCCTGCTGCCCGCGCGGCAGTTCGGGAGGAGCTTCCAGCTTCAGCTCCTCCGAGGGGACCTCGGGCGGCAGGGACCGCGGCGGGCGTTTGACGACGATCTGGCTCACCGGAGCATCAATCCCTCGAAAACGGACGGGACGTCGCAACCGGCGCCCCCAAGTCCCGGGCGCGAAGGGGGTATCCCCCACGCGACGGTGATCCTACTTGCCGACTGTCGCTCATACGCCCGGTAGGGTGTCGCGCGCAGCATGCGCATCCGCGAATCGAGCACGGGCGCGGACACCAACCAAGGGGGTCACGCAGGTGAGTACGGCCGGGACGACGGGTTTCTGCAGGGTCACCGTCGTGGCCCCCGACAGCCGCATCGACGTCGCCCTCCCCGAGGACATCGCCGTCGCCGACGTCTACCCCGAGCTGCTGCGCCTCACCGGCCAGACCCAGCCCGTCGGCGCCCCGACCGGCTTCCACCTCGTACGCCGTTCCGGGACCGTCCTGGACGGCGCACGCACCCTCGCCGCCCAGCAGGTCCTCGACGGCGAGGTGCTGAGCCTGCGCCCCTTCGCCGAGTCCCTGCCGCCGGCCGTCTTCGACGACGTGTCCGACGCCGTCGCCTCCGCCGTCGTCCGCGACCGGCACCGCTGGAGCGACGACATGCTGCGCGGCGCCGGGCTGGCCGGCGCCGCGGTGCTGCTCGTCATGCTGGGCTTCGTCCTCTGGTACGCCGACCCCGTCCGCCACGACATGCACGGCCTGCCCGGGATCATCGCCGGCGCCGTCGGCGTCCTGCTCACCGCCGTCGCCGGGGTGCGCGCCCGCGTCTACCGGGACCGCCTCTCCGCCGTGGCCCTGGGCCTCGGAGCCCTTCCGCACCTGCTGATCGCCGGATCCGGGATCATCGGCCCCGCCGTCGGCGACGGCCCCGGCCGGCTCCAGTTCCTCCTGGGCTGCGTCTGCGTCCTGGTCGCCTCCGTCGCCCTGGTCGCGCTCACTCCCAGCGGCGACGCCCCCTTCGTCGCGGCCACCTTCGTCGCCGCCACCGGCACCCTCGCCACCTTCGCCGCGATCGCCACCGAGGCATCCGCCACCTCCACCGCCGCCGTCTGCGCACCCGTCGCCATCGGCCTCGTCGCCTTCCTCCCGGGCCTGTCCGCACGCTTCGCCCGGCTGCCCATCGGCTACGCGGCCCCGCAGAGCGCCGTCGAGGATTACGAGACCCCGGACCGCTACGAGACCGAGCCGTACGGTGACCAGCCCGGCGCCGACCAGAGCGAGCAGGGCATCCCGCTCGACGCGGAGGCCATCGCCGCCCAGGCCCGCCGCGGCCACGAGATGCTGCTCGGCCTGGTCGCCGGCTGCGCCGCGGTCGCCGTCGGAGCCGCCGCCGTCCTCGGCTTCTCCGACAACACCTGGGGCCGCCTCCTGGCCCTGGCCGCCGGGCTCGCCATGCTGCTGCGCGCCCGCCTCTTCCGCTACACCTCCCAGGTCGTGTGCGCCCTGACCGCCGGCCTCGCCGCCGTCGCGCTGCTGATCCTGGGCCTCTCCCTGCACCCGCCGCAGGCCCTGCTCGAAGCCCTCGTCCTGGAGCAGGACCGCAGCGGCCTGGACCTGCGTACCATCTGGCTCACCGCCGCGGTCGCCGCCGGCGCGGCCCTCCTCGCCGGAATTGCGCTTGTCATCCCCAGCAAGGGCCTGTCACCCTTCTGGGGAAGGCTGCTCGACCTCACCGAGGCGGCGGTCCTGCTCAGCCTGGTGCCCCTGACGCTGGCCGTGCTCGACGTGTACGCCCGAGCCCGCGCTCTCACCAGCTGAGACGGGGCCGAGCGGCAGCCTGGTACGCTGTGTGACGGCCGTTTGTGTACGCGTCCCCCGGATTCCCTTCGAAGGGTCTGTGGACTGCGCTCAGCGGACCCCGCCTCCCGAGTAACGGAAGCTCCCCAGAGACTCAGACCTGGGGCACTCGGTGGCAACTGAAGACCCAAACGAGGAGTACGCGTGCCGCTCGACGCCGCTACGAAGAAGCAGATCATCACCGAGTTCGGTGCCAAGGAGGGCGACACCGGCTCCCCCGAGGTCCAGGTCGCGATGCTCTCCCGCCGCATCTCGGACCTGACCGAGCACCTCAAGACCCACAAGCACGACCACCACTCCCGTCGTGGTCTGCTGATCCTGGTCGGCCAGCGCCGCCGCCTGCTGCAGTACCTGGCCAAGAAGGACATCCAGCGCTTCCGTACGCTGGTCGAGCGCCTCGGCATCCGCCGCGGTGCGGCCGGCGCCAAGTAAGACGCCGTGAAGGGAGCGGTTCCCACATCCGGGGGCCGCTCCCTTTGCTGTACGTGCGGGACGGACCGGACCCTTTGTAGTCTGGAACGGACGCACGTGTACGTCCGACGACGAGACGTGCACAACTGAAGAGGAGGAGCGCCCTCCCACGCCGCCGGTCCTCGGTAGTGGCACCCGGAATGCCCCCGCGGGCAACGAACCGGGTGCTTCGATCGAAGACCGGCCAGCACGCCAGGAGCGCTTCTCCGCAACCGTCCTCCGCCACACGGGCGGCGGACGGAGACGACGAAAATGGAGAAAACGCTAGTGGAGAACGAGACCCACTACGCCGAGGCCGTCATTGACAACGGTTCCTTCGGCACCCGCACCATCCGCTTCGAGACGGGCCGCCTGGCCCGCCAGGCCGCCGGCTCCGCCGTTGCCTACCTGGACGACGACACGATGGTGCTGTCCGCCACCACCGCGTCGAAGAAGCCCAAGGACCAGCTCGACTTCTTCCCCCTGACGGTGGACGTCGAGGAGCGGCAGTACGCGGCCGGCAAGATCCCCGGCTCCTTCTTCCGCCGTGAGGGCCGGCCCTCCGAGGACGCGATCCTCACCTGCCGCCTGATCGACCGCCCGCTGCGCCCGTCCTTCAAGAAGGGCCTGCGCAACGAGATCCAGGTCGTCGCCACCATCATGGCGCTCAACCCGGACCACCTGTACGACGTCATCGCGATCAACGCCGCGTCCGCGTCCACCCAGCTCGCCGGCCTGCCCTTCTCCGGCCCGATCGGCGGCGTCCGCGTCGCGCTGATCCGCGGCCAGTGGGTGGCGTTCCCGACGCACACCGAGCTTGAGGACGCCGTCTTCGACATGGTCGTCGCCGGTCGCGTCCTGGAGGACGGCGACGTCGCGATCATGATGGTCGAGGCCGAGGCCACCGAGAAGACCATCGCCCTCGTCAAGGGCGGCGCCGAGGCGCCGACCGAGGAGATCGTCGCCGCCGGCCTCGACGCCGCGAAGCCGTTCATCAAGGTCCTCTGCAAGGCCCAGGCGGACCTGGCGGCCAAGGCCGCCAAGCCCGAAGGCGAGTTCCCGGTCTTCCTGGACTACCAGGACGACGTGTACGAGGCCCTCGCGGCCGCCGTCAAGGGCGAGCTCTCCCAGGCGCTGACCATCGCGGGCAAGCAGGACCGCGAGGCCGAGCTGGACCGCGTCAAGGAGATCGCCGCCGAGAAGCTCCTCCCGGCCTTCGAAGGCCGCGAGAAGGAGATCTCCGCCGCGTACCGCAGCCTGACCAAGGCCCTGGTGCGCGAGCGCGTCATCAAGGACAAGGTCCGCATCGACGGCCGCGGGATCACGGACATCCGTACCCTCGCCGCCGAGGTCGAGGCCATCCCGCGCGTGCACGGCTCGGCGCTGTTCGAGCGTGGCGAGACCCAGATCCTGGGCGTCACCACCCTCAACATGCTCCGCATGGAGCAGCAGCTGGACACCCTCTCCCCGGTGACCCGCAAGCGCTACATGCACAACTACAACTTCCCGCCGTACTCCGTCGGCGAGACCGGCCGCGTCGGTTCGCCGAAGCGCCGCGAGATCGGCCACGGCGCGCTCGCCGAGCGCGCGATCGTGCCGGTCCTCCCGACCCGCGAGGAGTTCCCCTACGCGATCCGCCAGGTGTCCGAGGCCCTCGGCTCCAACGGTTCGACGTCCATGGGTTCGGTCTGCGCCTCCACCATGTCGCTGCTGAACGCCGGTGTGCCCCTCAAGGCCCCTGTCGCCGGTATCGCCATGGGCCTGATCTCCCAGGAGATCGACGGCAAGACCCACTACGTCGCCCTCACCGACATCCTCGGTGCGGAGGACGCCTTCGGCGACATGGACTTCAAGGTCGCCGGCACCAAGGAGTTCGTCACCGCGCTCCAGCTGGACACCAAGCTCGACGGCATCCCGGCCTCGGTCCTGGCCGCCGCCCTCAAGCAGGCCCGCGACGCCCGCCTCCACATCCTCGACGTGATGATGGAAGCGATCGACACGCCGGACGAGATGTCCCCGAACGCCCCGCGGATCATCACCGTCAAGATCCCGGTGGACAAGATCGGTGAGGTCATCGGCCCCAAGGGCAAGATGATCAACCAGATCCAGGAGGACACCGGCGCCGAGATCACGATCGAGGACGACGGCACCATCTACATCGGTGCCGCCGACGGCCCGGCCGCCGAGGCCGCCCGCGCCACGATCAACGGCATCGCCAACCCGACCATGCCGGAGGTCGGCGAGCGCTACCTGGGTACGGTCGTCAAGACCACCACCTTCGGTGCCTTCGTCTCCCTGCTCCCGGGCAAGGACGGCCTGCTGCACATCTCGCAGATCCGCAAGCTCGCCGGTGGCAAGCGCGTGGAGAACGTCGAGGACGTGCTCGCGGTCGGCACCAAGGTCCAGGTCGAGATCGCCGAGATCGACCAGCGCGGCAAGCTCTCCCTGATCCCCGTGATCGACGGCGAGGCCGCCGGCGACGAGGCTGACAAGGACGACTCCGACAAGTGACGTCGCGTAGTTCCCGTGTGACGGCCCGCCCCTCTTCGGAGGGGCGGGCCGTCGCCCGTACCCAAACCCTGCTCAAGGGGCAGAACGGCATCGGCACCGTCCGCCGCACCGTCCTGCCCGGCGGACTGCGCGTCGTCACCGAGACGCTGCCTTCCGTCCGCTCCGCCACCTTCGGCATCTGGGCGCACGTCGGCTCCCGCGACGAGACGCCCACGCTGAACGGCGCCACGCACTACCTGGAGCACCTCCTCTTCAAGGGCACCGCCAAGCGCAGCGCCCTCGACATCTCCTCCGCGATCGACGCGGTCGGCGGCGAGATGAACGCCTTCACGGCGAAGGAGTACACGTGCTACTACGCACGGGTGCTCGACACCGACCTGCCGCTCGCCATCGACGTGGTCTGCGACATGCTCACCGGCTCGCTGATCCGCGAGGAGGACGTCGACGCCGAGCGCGGCGTCATCCTCGAAGAGATCGCGATGACCGAGGACGACCCGGGCGACATGGTCCACGACCTGTTCGCGCAGACCATGTACGGGGACACCCCGCTGGGCCGCCCCGTCCTCGGCACCGTCGACACGATCAACGCCCTGGGCGCCGACCGGATCCGCCGCTTCTACAAGAAGCACTACGACCCGACCCACCTGGTCGTGGCCGCCGCCGGCAACGTCGACCACAACAAGGTCGTACGCCAGGTCCGCGCCGCGTTCGAGACGGCCGGAGCCCTCACCCGCACCGACGCCGAGCCGATCGGCCCGCGCACCGGCACCCGCCGCATCCGCGCCTCCGGCCGCGTCGAACTGGTGAGCCGCAAGACCGAGCAGGCCCACGTGGTCCTCGGCATGCCCGGCCTCGCCCGCACCGACGAGCGCCGCTGGGCGCTCGGCGTGCTCAACACCGCCCTCGGCGGCGGCATGTCCTCCCGCCTCTTCCAGGAGGTCCGCGAGAAGCGCGGTCTCGCCTACAGCGTGTACTCGTACACCTCGGGCTTCGCCGACACCGGCCTCTTCGGCGTCTACGCGGGCTGCCGCCCCAGCCAGGTCCACGACGTGCTGCGGATCTGCCGCGACGAGCTCGACAAGGTCGCCACCGACGGGCTCGGCGACGACGAGATCAAGCGGGCCATCGGCCAGCTCTCCGGCTCCACCGTCCTCGGACTGGAGGACACCGGCGCGCTCATGAACCGCATCGGCAAGAGCGAGCTGTGCTGGGGCGACCAGATGTCGGTCGACGACATGCTGGCCCAGATCGCCGCGGTCACCCCGGACGACGTCCGCGCGGTCGCACAGGATGTACTGGCCCAGCGGCCCTCGCTCGCGGTGATCGGTCCGCTCAAGGAGAAGCAGGCCGCCCGCCTCGACGAGGTCGTCGCCTAGTTCCGTACGTATCGAAGGAAGAGACTATGAGCAAGCTGCGCGTGGCAGTCCTCGGCGCCCAGGGCCGCATCGGCTCCGAGGCGGTCAAGGCGGTCGAGGCCGCCGAGGACATGGAGCTGGTCGCGGCGCTCGGCCGCGGCGACAAGCTGGAGACGCTGGCGGAGGCCGGCGCCCAGGTCGCGGTCGAGCTGACCACCCCCGCCTCGGTGATGGAGAACCTCGAGTTCCTCGTCCGCCACGGCATCCACGGCGTGGTCGGCACCACCGGCTGGACCGAGGACCGCCTCGCCCAGCTGGACACCTGGCTCGCCGCCTCTCCGAAGACCGGTGTGCTCATCGCACCGAACTTCTCCATCGGCGCCGTCCTCACCATGAAGTTCGCCGCCCAGGCCGCGCGCTACTTCGAGTCCGTCGAGGTCGTCGAGCTGCACCACCCCAACAAGGTCGACGCCCCCTCCGGCACCGCGACCCGTACCGCGCAGCTCATCGCGGCCGCCCGCGCCGAGGCCGGCCTCGGCGCGCAGCCCGACGCCACCACCACCGCGCTGGACGGCGCGCGCGGCGCGGACGTCGACGGCGTCCCCGTCCACGCCATCCGCCTGCGCGGCCTGCTCGCGCACCAGGAGGTCCTCCTCGGCGGCGAGGGCGAAATCCTGACCATCCGTCACGACTCCCTGCACCACAGCAGCTTCATGCCGGGCATCCTGCTCGGCGCGCGCCGCGTGACGCAGACCCCAGGCCTCACCTTCGGCCTGGAAAACTTCCTCGACCTGGGCTGACCGGACTGATTCACGATGCGCGCGAAGATCACCTACTTCATCACGGCCGCCGTCCTGGTCGTCTACTTCGTCCTGGTCGGCAGCCGGGG
Organism: Streptomyces sp. NPDC060232; assembly: GCF_042726555.1. NCBI lineage: Bacteria > Bacillati > Actinomycetota > Actinomycetes > Kitasatosporales > Streptomycetaceae > Streptomyces > Streptomyces sp. NPDC060232. The sequence goes on from NZ_JBHXAG010000002.1 coordinate 513,295, forward strand.
CCTGCTGCTGATCCGGCAGGGAACATGGCTCACCGTCGCCTTCGGGGTGGCCGTGCTGATCCTGCCGCTCATCGGCATCTGGTTCCTGTGGAAGAACACGCAGTTCGTCACCAAGGCCAACCAACTCGCCGGTGAGCTGGAGGCCGAGGGCGGGCTGCCCGTGGACGAGCTGGAGCGCGACAGTTACGGCCGGATCCTGCGGGACTCGGCCGACGAGGTCTTCGCGCGCCGCAAGGCCGAGACCGAGGACGCCCCAGGCGACTGGCGCAGCTGGTTCCGGCTCGCCGTCGCCTACCACGACGCCCGGGACACCCCGCGGGCGCGCAAGGCCATGCAGCGGGCCATCGCCCTGCACGACAAGAAGCCCGTACAGGTCTGACATCTGTACGGGCTCCCCGTGGCGCGTCCCGTCCCACCCCGGGACCCGGGTGTCAGGCGGGCACGGGCCGGTACTCCTCGGCCCAGGCCTCGACCGTGTCGGCGGCCCGGTCGAAGGCCTCGGCGCGCGACAGGAAATCCGCGCTGTGGTCGGTCAGCAGTACCGGCGGCTCCTCGACGCCGCGGGCGGACACCGTGAGCGCCTGCCCCTGCACGGTCCTCGGCAGTCCGAGCCAGCGCACGGGCTGCTGCACCGTGCGGATCTCGGTGACCTCGTTCCACGCGATCGTGCGGGTCGTGAAGAACCCGATCCGGCGCAGACCCGTACGGCTGACCCGCACGCCCACGCGCAGCATCTGCAGCGCCGATGCGAGGACGGCGAGGGCGGCGACCAGGCAGGTGCCCGCCCCGGCCCAGCCTCCGCCGGCGAAGGCGACGATCATGGTGGCCAGGAGCATGAAGGCGGACAGCAGGAGCAGCACTGCGGCGATGGCCACGCGCCAGGGGCCGGGCCGGTAGGGCCGCCGCCAGCGGTCGTGGTCGGCATGGGCCAGGACCTCGTCGACGTCGTCATCCGCATCGGATACGCCGTCGGCCGTCAGGAAGGGCAGGGGCACGGCTGGACCTCACTCACATGCACGTTCGGTTGGGCTGTGCCCGTGAGGCTACCGCTCCTCGGACGCTGTCGACTGCTGCGACTTCTCCGGGGCCTTGTTCGGCTGCAGCGCCGGTATGCCGAAGAGCAGCGAGCCGGCCAGCCCCGCGACCACGGTCAGCCCGACCAGACTACGGGCGGCCAACTGGGCCTTGCCCAGCCGCTCGCGCGGCGGTGGGGTGACGTTGCTACGGAAACGGTCGGCCTCGGCGACGAAGGCGAACGGAACGGGTTCGCGCCGGCGAAACATGAGAGCGAATCTCCTCGGGCTCGATGCGGGTGCGTTCTGCCCTGTAGGACGTACGGGCCGCTCAATCGGTGCCGGATTTCGGGAGATTCACCAGAATTCATGGCTGTACGTCAGCTGTCCGAGGGTGGTGCGCAGGCCCGGGCGGCAGCAGAGCTTGCGCGGGGACCCGCGAGGCGCGCCGTAGAGTGGGCGCGCCCCAGGACGCACGTTTGGAAGGACCCCCGGTGAGCGAGACCGCCGCTTCAGATCTGAAACCCAGCTTCCGCAGCGACGTGACGGTGGAGCTGGTGAAGCACTCCGCCGCCGACTCCGACGTGCTGTGGGCGGCCCGCGTCTCCACGGCCGGCGAGCAGTCCCTGGACGAGCTCCAGAAGGACCCGGAGCGCTCCAAGGGCCTGATCAACTACCTGATGCGGGACCGCCACGGCAGCCCCTTCGAGCACAACTCGATGACCTTCTTCATCAGCGCCCCGATCTTCGTCTTCCGGGAGTTCATGCGCCACCGCGTGGGCTGGTCGTACAACGAGGAGTCGGGCCGCTACAGGGAGCTCGAACCGGTCTTCTACGTCCCCGACGCCGAGCGCAAGCTCGTCCAGGAGGGCCGCCCCGGCAAGTACGTCTTCGTCGAGGGCACCAGCGCGCAGCAGGAGCTGACCGCCCGCGTCATGGAGGACTCCTATGTACAGGCCTACGAGGCCTACCAGGAGATGCTCGCCGCGGGCGTCGCCCGCGAGGTGGCCCGTTCGGTCCTGCCGGTCGGCCTCTTCTCCTCGATGTACGCCACCTGCAACGCCCGCTCGCTCATGCACTTCCTGGGCCTGCGCACCCAGCACGAGCTCGCGGCCGTCCCCTCCTTCCCGCAGCGGGAGATCGAGATGGTCGGCGAGAAGATGGAGCAGCACTGGGCCAAGCTCATGCCGCTGACGTACGCGGCGTACAACGCCAACGGCCGCGTTGCCCCGTAAGGCCCGTAAGGCCCGTAACACCCACGGCGTACAGATGTACGGAGTCAAGTCCTAAGTGTCCGTATTGCGGCGTTTCGTAAAGTTCATCTAGGCTGATCAAACGGACCCGGCACTGCTTGAACCCCCGAGCAGGCAGTGCCGGCGTCCAACACCCCGTTGACGTCCCCCGAGGGGACACCGCGAGCATGGCAGCGAGTAGCGTGTTACCCATGGCTCCGATCTCGACTCCGCAGACCCCCTTCGGGCGGGTCCTCACCGCCATGATCACGCCGTTTACGGCGGATGGCGCACTCGACCTCGATGGCGCGCAGCAGCTCGCCGTCCACCTGGTGGACGCAGGCAACGACGGCCTGATCGTCAACGGCACCACCGGTGAGTCGCCGACCACCACCGACGCGGAGAAAAACGACCTCGTACGAGCCGTCCTCGAAGCCGTCGGAGACCGCGCCCACGTGGTCGCCGGCATCGGCACCAACGACACCCGCCACACCCTCGATCTGGCCCGCGAGGCCGAGCGCACGGGTGCCCACGGCCTGCTCGCCGTCACCCCGTACTACAGCAAGCCGCCGCAGGAGGGCCTCTACCGGCACTTCACGGCGATCGCCGACGCCACCGGGCTGCCGGTCATGCTCTACGACATCCCCGGCCGCAGCGGTGTCCCGATCGAGACCGAAACCCTGGTCCGGCTGGCTGAGCACCCCCGTATCGTGGCCAACAAGGACGCCAAGGGAGACCTCGGCCGCGCCGGCTGGGCGATCGCGCGCAGCGGCCTGGCCTGGTACTCCGGCGACGACATGCTGAACCTGCCGCTCCTGTCGGTGGGTGCCGTCGGCTTCGTCTCCGTCGTGGGCCACGTGGTCAGCCCCGACCTGCGCGCCATGCTGGAGGCCCACCTCGCCGGGGACGTCCAGAAGGCCGCCGAGATCCACCAGAAGCTGCTGCCCGTCTACACCGGGATGTTCCGCACGCAGGGTGTGATGACCACCAAGGCCGCGCTGAACCTGCAGGGCCTGCCCGCCGGCCCGCTCCGGCTCCCGCTGATCGAACTGACCGACGAAGAGACGGCCCAGCTCAAGATCGATCTTGCTGCGGGCGGGGTACAGCTCTGACAACAGACTTCACAACTCAATAAGCAGCACCGAACAAATACAGAGCAGACAACAGCAAGTGCACGAATGACATGCGCGCCACGTGCCTTCCGGGTACGTGGCGCGCGTGGTGAGGAGAGACTTTTGAGCCATCCGCATCCGGAACTCGGTCCGCCGCCGAAGCTGCCCAAGGGCGGCCTCAGGGTCACCCCCCTGGGTGGCCTGGGTGAGATCGGCCGCAACATGACGGTCTTCGAATACGACGGCCGCCTCCTGATCGTCGACTGCGGCGTCCTCTTCCCCGAAGAGGAGCAGCCGGGCATCGACCTGATCCTGCCGGACTTCTCGTCCATCCGGGACCGCCTCGACGACATCGAGGGCATCGTGCTCACGCACGGTCACGAGGACCACATCGGCGCCGTTCCGTACCTCCTGCGGGAGAAGCCGGACATCCCGCTGATCGGCTCCAAGCTGACGCTGGCCCTCATCGAGGCCAAGCTCCAGGAGCACCGCATCCGCCCCTACACCCTTGAGGTGAAGGAGGGCGAGCGCGAGAACCTCGGCCCCTTCGACTGCGAGTTCATCGCGGTCAACCACTCCATCCCGGACGCGCTGGCCGTCGCGATCCGCACCGGCGCGGGCCTGGTCGTCGCCACCGGCGACTTCAAGATGGACCAGCTTCCGCTGGACAAGCGCCTCACGGACCTGCACGCCTTCGCGCGTCTGAGCGAGGAGGGCATCGACCTCCTGCTGTCTGACTCGACGAACGCCGAGGTCCCGGGCTTCGTCCCGCCGGAGCGCGAGATCTCCACCGTCCTGCGGAACGTCTTCGCCAACGCCCACCACCGGATCATCGTGGCCAGCTTCGCCAGCCACGTGCACCGCATCCAGCAGATCCTCGACGCCGCGCACGAGTACGGCCGCAGGGTCGCCTTCGTCGGCCGCTCGATGGTCCGCAACATGGGCATCGCCCGGGACCTGGGCTACCTCCGCGTCCCGGCCGGTCTCGTCGTGGACGTCAAGACGCTCGACGACCTACCGCCCCACGAGGTCGTCCTGGTCTGCACGGGATCCCAGGGCGAGCCGATGGCGGCCCTGTCCCGCATGGCCAACCGCGACCACCAGATCCGGATCGTCCCCGGCGACACCGTCATCCTGGCGTCGTCGCTGATCCCGGGCAACGAGAACGCGGTCTACCGCGTGATCAACGGCCTGACCCGCTGGGGCGCCAACGTCGTGCACAAGGGCAACGCCAAGGTGCACGTCTCGGGCCACGCCTCGGCCGGCGAGCTGCTGTACTTCTACAACATCTGCAAGCCGCGGAACCTGATGCCGGTCCACGGAGAATGGCGCCACCTGCGCGCCAACGCAGAGCTCGGCGCCCTGACGGGCGTGCCCAAGGACCGGATCGTCATCGCCGAGGACGGAGTGGTCGTCGACCTGGTCGACGGCAAGGCCCGGATCTCCGGCAAGGTACAGGCCGGATACGTGTACGTGGACGGCCTCTCGGTCGGCGACGTCACCGAGTCCTCCCTGAAGGACCGCCGGATCCTCGGCGACGAGGGCATCATCTCGGTCTACGTCGTGGTGGACAGCACCACCGGCAAGGTGGTCAGCGGCCCGAACATCCAGGCCCGCGGTTCCGGCATCGACGACGGGGCCTTCGGCTCGGTCATCATCAAGATCGAGGAAGCCATCGCCCGCGCGGCGGCCGACGGCGTCGCCGAGCCGCACCAGATCCAGCAGCTCATCCGCCGCACGATGGGCAAGTGGGTCTCGGACAGCTACCGTCGGCGCCCGATGATCCTTCCGGTCGTCGTCGAGGTCTGATCCAGCTCTCGCGTAGCGCCGTCACCGGAGCGGGGCAACCGGATTTGCATCCGGGGGCCCCGCTCCAGTACGTTTACGTCTCCACCCCGCAAGACACCCCGGCACACACGTGTGTCCAGGCGGAGTCGTGCGGGCGGGTGGGAATCAGACGCCGGGGAGACCTGATAAAGTCTGATCCGCCCGAAAGGGAAAGGCCCTCCAGCGGCCACCGAATTCAAATCCAAGCCGACTGCGACTTTCGAGAAGCAGAGCGCGGAAATGGTCTGGTAGGGTTGGAATCGCCGGAAAGGGAAACGCGAAAGCGGGAACCTGGAAAGCACCGAGGAAGTCGGGCCCGAAAGAGTCTGATAGAGTCGGAAACGCAAGACAGCAGAACGAAAGCCCGGAGGAAAGCCCGAGAGGGTGAGTACGAAGGAAGCGTCCGTTCCTTGAGAACTCAACAGCGTGCCAAAAATCAACGCCA